>NZ_JBVVPV010000042.1:0-62852 GCF_055811735.1 Mesorhizobium sp. WSM4850
CTCAGCGGCGGCCCCGACGAGGATGTCGTCTATGCGCCGACGTGAAGCCCTGCGCGATGCTCTGGTCGTATGCCGAGTTGTTCGGCGTAGTTGCGATGATGTTGCCACATCACAGTTGCGACCGCAGTTCCCGCCATGCCAACCGCAAATGATAAACTCAGTTCACGTCCAGGAGCGAAAGCAATATGCATCGTCGTAATCTGATCAAAGGGTTCGTTGCACTCGGCGCGTGTTCCATTTGCGCTGATGCCGTGGGGGCGGCGGGCACCCATTGGGGATATGCCGGCCCGGCCGGGCCCGAACACTGGGGCGAGCTGGACAAGGGAAATTTCGTCTGCTCGGCGGGCACGCAGCAATCGCCGATCGATATCAAGGGCGCGGTCAAAGCGGATATTCCGCACATCGCCATAGGTTGGCACAAGGCCGGCGGCAGGATGGTGAACAACGGCCACACCATCCAAGTCAACCTGCCGCAAGGCAGCACCCTCACCCGCGGGGATCGTGTCTACGAACTGGTACAGTTCCATTTCCATGCGCCGAGCGAACACTACGTGGCAGGCAAGAATTTTCCGATGGAAGCGCATTTCGTCCATAAGGACACCGACAGCGACACTCTGGGTGTGCTGGGCGTGTTTCTGGCGCCAGGCGCGACAAATGCCAGCTTCGCCAGCCTTGCCGCAGCATTTCCCGCAATCTCAGGTGAGGAAACAGCGGTCGACGAGGTCGAGCCCAACGGGCTTCTACCGGCCTCACTTAGCTATTGGACGTATGCGGGATCCTTGACGACTCCGCCATGCACCGAAAACGTCGAGTGGATGCTGGCGACGGAACCGGTTGAGGTCGACCCGGCAGACATGGAGCGATTTACCTCACTCTACCCCCTGAACGCGCGGCCTATCCGTTCACACAATCGGCGCTTCATCCTAGGCCTCGGCTGAGGTCCCCGTCACGGGCGAGGCCAGACTGGTGCGCTATATCGACGGCTGATCCCCAATATCGTGAGGATGCGCTCCGCGTCGCGGAGGCCCTTTGGGAGCTCATCCTAGTCCTGGACGCGGATCAAGACCAATTGGGCGACGGTCTTAAACCGTCTTATGAGGGAGAGGTACACGTGGCTTTCCTGTTCCAACAGCATCCGGCAGCACACCGAAGGGATAGGGAGCTAGAATTCAGATTGGACCTTCGCAAGGCGTGCACCGCGGATCAAACGCCGTTTCCTTGGGAAACATGGCTCAGTTTCGACAAAGCAAATGTAATCGCCCTAGCTGCCTCGATTGCGCTCTTGGTCGGGACGCAGGGGCCCCAGATCAACGACGCGGTCCTAAGCCAGCTGCGAACGATTCAGATCCACGATGCATTGCTCCGGCGCGACGTCGCCCGCGCTCGGACCGATATGGCATTGGACTACCGTTCGGTTGCTTCTACCGGACAGGCATTGCAAAGGGATCGTGAAAACTTGCAACGCTCTCTCGACATTTCGCCCGATGAGAGCTCCGGGCAATCCAAATTGCTCGCGCAGCTCATAAACTCGATCGAAAACAAAGAGGCTGCCATCTCAGCCTTGGTCAAGCAAAATCAGCTTATGCAAAGCTCTCTCGCAGATCTTGCTCGCTCGATTGGTCGCCTCGGGGGGGCACCGTCGGGCAGGGTTGAACTTTCGAAGCTGATCGTGTTTTCGGCTGAACCGGGGCTCACCCTCGCATCACAGATGGATCAGCCTCTCGACCGACTTGCTCCGAGCCAGGCCCGAGCTGCCGCGGATGCTATGGGCAATTTCCTGTCTTCTTTATGGAGGTTGGACCAAGCTGCCAATCAGATCGCATCCCTCGACACGTTCTCCATGGCCGTCGAACTGGAGCGAGAGCATCTGAAAGGCTACAGCTTGGCCAGCGCACAAGCGCAGCGTACGCGACTTTTCTTTGGCTTGGTGTCCATATGCCTCTGCTTGTTTGCGATCATTCGGCCCTCCAGGCAGCATCTGCGGACGAAACGGCTGGAAAGGCGGTTGGAGCTTGAAGCGGCAATGAGTGAGATCGTAGCTCGCTTCAACGATAGTAAAGCAAACAACGCCTCGGCGTGCTTTTCCACCGAAGCAGCGCTTAGACTCGTTCAACGCGTTTTCGATGCGGATCAATGCGCGCTTGCTCTGGTGGATCCGAGTCTCAGCAGGCATACCGAGTGCTTTGTGGCCAACACGTGCATACCCGTCTGGAACGTCGCGCTTATTGATCAAGTCGTTTCACTTGTCCGCCCCGGACGGCCAGTGTTTCGCGTCATTCCGGCGGCGGAAATGGTTCGGACCGCCATAGGCACTTCCGGTGTGTGTCAAATTGTTGGATGCCGGGTCTCCGATCAGCAGGCTGTGGTTTGCATCCTTGTTTTTGAAGGAGATCGTTCACTCCCCTCAGCAGACGACCTCCGGGTTCTTGCCAGTGCTATTGTGCGTTTAAGCAACCATCTTGAAATGCAACGTATAAATGCGGAACGCGACCTTCTGGTGAGTCGATGGGAGCATGTGGAAAGGCTGAGGACTGTCGGCACAATCGCAAGCGGCGTCACACATGAATTCAACAATATTTTAGGAGCAATAATTGGATACTCAGAGATTGCCAAAAGTCTTGTGCGTCGTCCCTCAAGAATTCGGAACCACATCGATCAAATCATCTTAGCTGGACACCGAGCAAAGCTGATCGTTGACCAGATTTTGTCACTCAGCCGAAACCGACAGCGCGTGGCAGTGCCTCTCAATGTCTCTGAAATTCTTATGGATCTTGCGCCATTGCTGCGGGTCACAGTTCGTGCCGATGTTCAGTTGAACTTCAAGATCAACGAGTGGCAAACGGTAATCGAGGGCAGCCCAACCGAGCTACAGCAGATTCTTATGAATCTGTGCAAGAACGCGTCGGAGGCTCTCTTGAATGAGGGCCGTGTCGAGGTTAGCGTTTCTCGCGCCCACGTCCGTCAAACGAAGCCGCTCGCTCAGGGCACCTTGAGACCGGGAGATTACGTTCTCCTCTCCATCAGCGACGATGGCCCAGGGATCGCAAGTTCGGTACTTCCGCATATCTTTGAGCCCTTTTTTACCACGCGCTCTCGCGTCGGCGGGACCGGACTGGGTCTTGCTGCAGTGGACAGCCATGTGAGCGCGCTCGCAGGATGCCTTGACGTCACCTCGGCTGTTGGCCGAGGTACGCGCTTTGATATCTACTTACCGGCCTCCGAGGAGGAGCCAGTCAGCGCTGGCATCGCTTTCGGTCCATACGACGGATCATTCGGCAACGGAGAAATCATTGCAGTCGTCGAGCCCGATCCAGCAGAGTTGGAGATCTACAAGGACGAGGTCGCCGCGCTGGGTTATAAGCCGGTCGGCTTCGCGACCTTCGAAAGTCTTTGCGGCTGGATCGAGAGCGGGAAGGCAGCTGACCTGCTAATTTTGGGTAAAACGCCTTTCCTCGAGCGAGGACAGGCCGAATCCGTATGCCCCACCCTCATGACGGTGCCTGTCATAGTTGTCGGTGAAATCGACCCCATGCCGGTCACATCTGATAATCAGGCCTTCGTCCTTTGGCTAGCGAAGCCGGTCTCGTCCAGGGCAATGGAGCATGCAATTCGTACAATGATGATGGCATGATGCCGCCGACTCGCTCAGGCTACCCAAGCAATCTGAGAAGGCCCGTCAAAAAGACATCGAAGCAGAACAAAATGACGCGTCACATCACAATCGACTTATCGATCCCGAGACGCTGTTCTAGCTAGCCTTAGTGCTTGTTAAGAAGGTCGGCTACTGTCTCTCCCCGTCGCCGGGCATCGGCGGCGAGCCATACCTCTCCCACCTCATACACTTCGCCTTGGGTACGGAACGGTACAATGACGTCAATGGCAGCCGACAGCATGTCAAGAAGCGTGCGGTCTTCCACAGCGGCTCCTTGCGGGCTGCTCTTGACGAGTGAAAAGAGCTTTTTAAAGCCTTGGACCGGATCAGCCCCATGAATCGTTGATATTGATCCCGCATGGCCGGAGACGACTTCGCTAAGGTAGGCCCAAGCAGCATCATCGCGCATCTCGCCAAGCAATATTCGATCAGGGCGCATGCGCAAGCTGGCTTGCAACAGTTGCTCGGCTGTCACCGCACCTACGCCTGCTCGGTCCTTCGGATAGAGTAACCGGACATGGTTCTCGTGCGGGATTGCAAGTTCGAGCGTGTCCTCGATACTTATCAGTCTCTCTTGCGGGGGTATAGCGTTGATCAAAGTCTTGCTCATTGTCGTTTTGCCGCTTCCAGTAGGTCCGCAAAGCAGCATCGTGAGCCGCCCGCAAACGCACGCTTGCAAAAATTGCTCCAAGTCACCATGGTCGTAGTGCTGAAGAATCGTTTCGTCCTGCCGCTCTTGGCGCTCCTTTCGTGACCGCCATTGATTCCAACGCGAGTATTCGTAGCGAGAAGAAACTTCCTTGAGTTCGGTCACACGACTTGAGGGACGCCGTATCGTCAGGCTTATTGTTCCTGAGGGAACAGCTGGCGGCAAACAGATCTGCAGCCGCTCTCCGTTCGGCAGCTCAGTCGCACAGAGGGGGCTTTGCGGTCCGACATCTTGCTTGCGCAGCGCTCCAGCGAGGATCGCGATGTCCTCCAGATCGTCATAAGATAGCGGCAGCGGATGTTTCGTGAAAACGCCGGCCTGTCGGACAAAGGCTTCCCCAGGCCGGTTGATAGCGACCTCTTCGGTCCTTGGCTCCTCAAGCCATTTCAGAACGGGGTCGAGAAGCAAACGCAATTGAGGATCAGCCTCCGATCGCATTGTTGTCTCTCCGGCGTTCGCGATGTTGGGGGGCTGGCGCCACGGCGGTCGCTCTAAGATCGTATACATCTGAGAAATCGAGGTCCCGAGCCACAAAGATGGATACAGCATCTCCCTGGTTTTTCTTCAGAGTTGGCGGAACGTTGATCGTCGCTCTCAGTGTCGTCTCGACGGCTTGTCCGCCATTGCTCTGGAAGCTGTTGATGCCGCTTCCTCCGCCAGAGCTGGCCGCGTATTGACCGGCCGCCTGAAACGCGCCTTGGATGACGCTCATGAGCATCGCTCCGCCAAAGCGTTGCCAGAAGTGATTGTCCACCGTGCCAGGCATTCCGGAGCGGCCGAGCTCGTCAGCGCCCGGCGATGCTATCGAAACGAGGGCATGGTCAGGTGTTTCGATGCGCGTCCATAGCACGAAGACACGCGCATCCCCCTGCTGGAGACCGCGCTGGATCTCGCCAATCACGGTCGTCCCGCGATCCAAGAGCACGACATTGTTGGTGGCGCCGCGGACGGCTTTAGGTAAGACGCACTTCACATAGCCGGGTAAATTTGTGTCGACTGCCGTTTGCAAAATGCACGGAATGATCGTTCCTTGAGTAATCACGAGATCAGGGTGCGGCATAAGTGTGGCCCGGCTCGGCTCCTGTATATCTGGCTTCAATCGGCCTGACAGATCGCCACCGTTTGAAATCTCATCCGCGGTCGCGGGAGCATCCTTATGGTTGTCTTCGCTCCGCTGACCGTCATTGGGCATTTGACTGCTGCTACTGTAGGCGAAAATTGGCGTTTCCTCGGGCGGCGGATCAGCTGGCGCCGGTGGGGGCGGCGCGGATGGCGCAGGATCTCCTGCCTGGGCCGCCTGTACGGGTGCTGGAGGTTCGGGAGCAATCTCAATTGGCACAGGGCGGAATGGCTCGGCGTTGGCGACAATTGGCGGTTTTGGCTGAGACGGATCGTCTTGTGTGCCGGGACGACCTCCGAGCCAGATGAGCGATAGAGATGAGACGAGAACAAGAGCAGCGACGGCCAACTTCTGCAATCCCGAAACATGCCGGCGGGCCGGCTCCGAGACCATCGATCCGGATGCATGGACATCATGTCCCGACTGTGGGCCGGTTTCATTCATCGGCCCGAGCCTTTCAAAACGCGCCACACGTCGGGTGTCACTGTACCGGTCACTGGCGCTCGTCCCACAGGATCATAAGCCCTGTTGAAAATGGACAAGACCGTATTGCCATCTCTCAGACGCCATTCCCGGGCGACTGCGGATACTTCAACATAGTCCCCTTTGACCGTGTAATTGGCAGCGGCTTCTTTCCCGTCGGGATTGATAACGTAGAGGGAGGGTATGCGGGAATTGCTTGCGAAGCCAAATACGGTCGTAAAGCCATTATCGAAAACTTCCAGCGGCGCCAGCGATCGATCGCCCTTTGCGACGTAGTGAAAATTGCTTTCGTCCGGACTGGCAGTTGCGGCGGGCCGATTCAACAAATCCTGAACTCTCTGGTCTTGCAGCACTTTCGCCCGGGCCTGGCCAAGAATCGAGCGCCTTTCTGCTTCCTTTCTCTGAGCAGCAGCCTCATCAGCAGGATAGGTGAACTGCACACTGTAGTATAGGTCTGGTTGCTGCTCATCAAGTTTTGGCATCGGTTTGGTTGAAATACTGAAGACGTATCTGCGTGTACCGGACTCGCTCTCGGCCAGCACGATGACCGGCTGCGGCGACAGCATCCGGCTAGCCTTAAAAAAGAGATAGTTGGCGCGCGGGAGCGCAGCCAGGTCTTTGCTATTGGAAACGGCCACGGCTGCGACGGTCTCGTTGGCCGCGAATGTGACAACCAGCGTTGCCCCCACTGCGGTCGATAGGCGCACCACTTCGTCGGGACGGTAAGCCAGGTAGCGCATCCGCGCATCATGCTTGCCGGCAAGTGGCGTGTCTTCCGCGCACGCTTCCGTCGCGAAGAGGAGTGAACAGGCCAGCGCGAAAAATGCTCTTTTTGTCATGGCTGCGCATAGCCCAGGTTCGATACGGTATCTTCCGAGGCTTGATAGGAGGTGACGAGTAGACCTCCCGGATTGGTGAGCCTCGATTGGCCAGGCAGACCCGTCAGGCGCTCGTAACGGATGGTAGCTGTCCATGTGGTCACTATCGGCATCTGCCCATCGACAACAAGCATACGTTTGTATCGGATCTGTTGAACGTCGGGACTGAGGTCGTTTGAGGAAATATGCCCGACCTCGAGCTTGCCGCGCTTGCCGACCGTGACTTGCGGCGAGGTGGGATTTGGATAGTTGAAGAAATCTTGATATTGCTGTTGCACAGCCGGTGCGCTGAAACTGGACACGAGGTCATAGGCGTATTGGGCTGTATCTGCTGTGTAGCCCTCGCGCAGGCGTACATATTCCCACAGCGAAGCATTTATGACGGCTCGGTCTTGAGTTGCGGGCAGTCGAGAGATTGACACTTCGCTGTCAACGGTCCCGTCCGGCCGCACCCAGAGGAACACAGGTACGAGCTTGGCCAACGGGACCATGGCAGCGATGGTAAATGCCTGGGCAACATTTCCGAGGACCGCCGCTGCCGCAAAGGCTATAAGGGCCTTTGACAGGCGCCGCGCAGACTTCGCTCGTGAAGTTTGAAACGCTTCCACCTTCTTGTAGTGAGCAGCTAGCGTTTCTCTCTCCACCAGAAGGGCATGTTCAGGAAATTTCACTTGGGCTCTTCCGTACACTCAACCTGAAGATCCTCAGGTGTGGTTTCCCATTGTCCCGCGTTCAGTTGGAATGGCGTACCCGTGCAGGTCGCAAGCCGATCGGTTGTCTTGCAGGCCGCCAAAGCGAGGATTGACAACAGTAGATAGCGTTTCATGTTTTTGATACCGCGCTTGTTGATTGATTAACCACGTGCCGTTTTGGCAAAGTAGCGATTGAGGTTGTTTGGAGCTCGGTTCGCCCCTGACCAAGAGCCGCCGGCGATGCTGCTGGCGATCGTCGGAAGTGCGACGATCAGAGCGTCGCCAGCCAGGAAAAGCATGTCGATCTCGTAAAGCCCGATGATCTTGGCTGCTGTCGTGCTCGAGAATTTGATCATAACAAGCATGGCTGTCAGCGCGACTGCTTCGGCCGCGATAACTATCGTCGCAACGATGTTGAGAAGGAGAAGCAGCAGCCCGTACGAGACAAGTTGGCCGATCCATCTGGTAGCCATGTCTCGAGTGTGATCAAAAAGGTAGCCGACAAGAACCAGGGGGCCGATCGCCAAGAGCACCTTCGTCAAAATTCCAACGGCATCATAGATTTCGAACGCTGTCCACAGCGAGCCGTAGAAAATCCATTGCGCTCCCTCGAAAGCAAGTGTGTCCTGGCCGTTCATAGGCCCGATTTCGGATGCAATCATCTGAAAGGCATACTGAGTTGAAGCAAACATCCAGTCGAGCTTCCGGGGAATATCGACGAAGGGTAAGTCGCTGCTACTCATCTGGTGAGCAAGCCTTGGAATCGTGTCGTCGAACACCGTTTCAATGTATTTCTGGTAGTTGGCCTGCCCTAAGATAAGGCCGACGACAATCGACACCATGATTACGCGAGAGATACCTCCACGCGCATCGACTTGACCACGCATGACCAGACAGCCTTGGATTATTATCCAAAGCGTCACACAAGCAACCAGAGGCGCGCTGATCGCCTCTTGGATTTTTTCAAGCACGTTGTGCAGCCCTGACGTGAAGGCCACATGAAAGACCGTGTGTATGGCCGTGAATGGCGCGGGAATGCTGAAATTCATGGCATGAGCCTGATTTGTCCCTGATCAGCGGAGTTGAGCCGGATGAACTCTGTGTGGTTCACGGCAGGCTGAACATCTTGGCGGTGTCCTGGCGTTCCCGACGCTGCGTGGCGGCCTCCTCCACTGCGTGAAGGCTCCCTTGTGCAGTGGCCATCGTCAGCAGACTGGTGGCCTGGACATTTTGGATGATCGCATCGTGAATCTGCTTGAGGACCAGACCGTTGGTCACGGTGGCCTGCACAATATTTCTCGAGCTGGAAAGCTGACCAAGCGTGTTGTCGTTAGCCCTAAGGCGCTTGTCCATTACGTCCAGAGTGTCGGCTGCAAGACCTGCGGCATTGGCGGCACCAGCGATTTGCCCCTCTAACAGTTTCCCTTCTGCATCGGTGCCGGTGACTATCCGAGTTGGGTCCTGCGCAATGTTACGCGCCATGGTCGAAACTGGCGCCCGAGCATCAAACATCTGCCCCTCCAGCTTATTGCTCGACGGGTAGTGATTTCCTTGGTTCAGTGCGCCCAACAGTCCTGTGACACCGAATGACGACTTTAGCATATCCACCATTTCGATCGTGGTAGCGAGCGTCGCGATTGACCTCTCAAGGATCGCCGCATTGGAAACCGCTGTTAAGGTCACTTGTGTTTCTGTTAACGGGTCGCTGACGACAAATTGCGACCGGGCCTGTGTGCTAAGCAGAAAGGAAGCAGCAAGCGTTGTTGCTGCAAGCTTGGCAAATCTCATGAATATTCCTCCGTCAGTCTTGAATTTCGTGGTAACGAGCCATGAACTTGTCGAGCCACCCACTTGGGGCATCTCCGTACTGGTCACGAAGCTGGTCGGCAAAGCGCACGGTGTTGGCCCGCCCCGAGAGTACGGCTACATACTCGCGCATCTGCCCAAGGTCGAATTCGCAAACAACACTCCCGCTGTCGCGCTTGAGCAAAAACTTGCGGCTGCCAATTGCCATTCCCTGGCGGATTGCCTCGAACTCCTGCGTGGTGCACTTCAAGCCATCGACATACGCAGCCCGATCCGCCGTCGGTGATGGGTAGAAAATCTTCGTCATGCATTGTGCAACGAGACTAGCTCCGAGGGGCGATTGAAGCACGTGTTCAGGCTGCTGCGTTGCGAGTATCAACATCCCGTTGTTTTTGCGGACGGTGAGCAAGAACTTGTCGATCACAGCCGAGAACTGGGGGTTGAGCAGATAGAAGCGAAATTCGTCGCAGCTCATGACAAACCGACGGCCATCGACAACAGCGCCCACGCGGTGCAGAAGATATGCGGCAGCCGGCGCGCAGACCTCCTCAAATTCCAGGAGCTGCGTCATGTCGAAGCCTGTAATGGAGGCATCCAGTCTTACTTCGTCGACATCGCCGTCAAAGGCCCATCCAAGCGCATTCCCTCTACACCACCGCTGCAGCCGTGCTCCTGCGCCCTCGGAGGGGCTGTGCAGCAGAAATTCGCGTAGGCCCGCAATTGAGCGCATGACGGGTTCGAACGAAAGTTGACGAACAATGCCACGTTCTAGTCGACGGCTTTCCTCCGGCGAGATCGGACCACGGCCGTCACTCTCGATTAGGGCCATCAACCATTCGCGCAGAAAGTCCAACGAGGCGGAGGTGTTGTCCAGTCCACGCAAGGGGGCCAAGCCGCTCGGAGCGCCTCTGCGCAAGGCTAGATATGTCCCCCCCGTGGCTCGCACCAGCAGTTCACCACCCCGGTCCTTATCGAAAAATACGATGGCACCATCGCGATCGACCAGGCTTTGCTCAAGCATCGCGAGGATAAAGGTCATCAGCGTCGTCTTGCCTTTGCCGACGGGCCCGAATATCGCCGTCATGCCGACGTCATCCTCATGGGGGATGTAGTCGAAAGAAGTTCCACCGTTCGTGCGAAAGCGCGCAACCGCTTTGCCCCAGTGGCCGGAAGTGGAACCGCTTGGGAAGTTTTCAAATGACACAAGCCCGGCAAAATTGTGCGAGGTGATCGCCCCCGGGCGTGTGCGCCACCTGTTGTTCCCCGGAAGTTGGGACCAGTACGCGGCCTCCATGCCGATACCCTCTTGGACGATAACGGCGCCCGCGTCGGCCAGCCTTGCGCGCGCATTTGCTGCACGATCTGCAAGGCTGTTGAGGCTGTCGGCATGGACGCACAGGCTCAGATGATGCGAACCCATGACGAACTCGTTGCTTGCCAGTGCGTCCTCTGCCTCGGCAAGTTCATTGATCTGGGTGAGAGCCTTGTCGCCGGCGCTCGTCATCTGGCTGGACTTAAGGCTAAGCTTCGCATGAGCTTGTGGCCGAGTGAGGAAGGAAAAGCTCTGGCTGAGGACAAGCGGAAAGTTGGCGGACAGCAAGGGATTTAGCATGCCTGGCCGCGTGGTCGCGGGATATTCACGGAACGAAAACAATGATCCCACGGAGCTGCCCCCGGGTCGTCGAATCTCAAGCGCCCGCTTCCCGCAGATGACTTGGTCAGTGTAGATCGAGGCGCCAAGTGAGCCGGTAACCATCGGAACCGGGAGAAACCGGCACGTCATTATCAGCCGAAGCGCCTCACCGATTTCCGTGAAGAGCACGTTGCCTTTCTCACGAATACCCAACCGGCGCAGACCGTAACCGCCGAGCGACCCAGCAATGATCTGCCAGAGGTCCTCCAGGCTTCGAATTTGTGTGGCCAGATCGTTGTCATTGCGTCTGGGGGATTTGGCAATGCGCCAGCCGATCTTGCCGATTGCGGTGCGGGGGAACACGACGACAGTGAGGAAGTGATCGTTGCGAAACAGCTTGCCCGACAGCACACGGCTCTCATAGGCCTCGTTCAGACTGTCAGCGAATGCGCTTTGAAACTGGCGCGATGCCGGCTCCGGCACATCGTTGTTTCGCACAAGATGGGCGTATAGCGTGACATTGTCGTCGGCGATGTTGCGCAAGAGAGTGTTGAACGCGCGGCAGCGCGAGTTGCGCATCTCAGCGTCCTCCAAATCAAACGGCAGCCCGTTCACATGTGCCATGGCCATGATCGATCCGTCCTCCAGAAGGACAACCTGATCGCTTAGATGACCGACATACGGAAGGTAGATCTCGCCAGATCTCTCGGTCCGGCCACTGGCGCCAAACATTACACCATTCCTCTTCCGCGTTTCGGCACTCTGATCGGATTGGCGCTGACGCTCGCGCCGCCCCAGACCTGTCCGTCCACGCTTCTGCCGGCGGTCTGCAAATAGAGGAACGCGACGCTTGCGGCGTTATAGTCACGCTCAACGATCAGCCGTGCTCCGAACCAGAGTGGCACGAGCACGATTTCATAAAGTGGGTTCTTAAGGATAATGATGACGAGCCCCGCCAACATCATGAGCGCTCCGGCCAGCGTCAGCGGCACCCCCAGAAAAAGTGCGGGGCGTGTCGCCGCCACATAGAGGGTGCTCACTTCCAACCGGTCGCTCATCAGCCGCCGCCTATGAGCGCCTTGCCCAGGAAGCTGGCGCCAAACATGATGACGATTCCTCCAACGACGCCCGCAACCAGGCCAAGTGAAGCACGACCGAACATCCAGGAGATACCGATGGCCACGAGTCCGAGCACGGCCAGCGATTGTCCGAAGGGGCCAAGTATGAAGGTGCAGATATTCTGGACCATCTTGGCAGGATCCGTCCCTCCGGTCACCTGGGCCGCGGCTGGCCCGCTGGACAAGACCGTCCACGCAACGCCCGCAGCAGCGGCCGGTACATATTCAGCCGCCATGCGCAGCATGAAAAAAGGCAAAGGAACACGCGTTTTAAACGCACGAAATATTTTGAGTGGCTTCATCATTGCATCTCCATGATTCAATCGAATACGAGTTTGTTCGGGTTCGAGGGTTCCCGCTCTTCCGCAGCCTGGCTGCCTGTCGGACCGGAGGGATCGGCCCCGGAGCGGTTTGACTGATAGGAGCCCCAGATGTCCCAGGAATTTTGGTTGGGCTGCTTTCTATTGGCCTGTTGGCTCTGTTGGAGCAGAGGCGGCACGTCTTTCCGACCGGGTGCCTCGAGGTCTGGCACATCTTGAGCGGTGGGCTCCAGCGTTCGCTCAAGGAGACTTGACATGTCCTTTGCGGCCGACTCGACCTTGCGTACATAACCGTTGGCGAAGCCACGCGTGACGTCGCCCGTGTTATAGGCCGAGATGGCACGGCGAAGCGCCAGTTGCTGCGCCAAAGCAGTCGCGCCGCCGGCATACCGGCTTTCAAGTAAGTGGGCGGCAGCCGAAAGCGAGGCGCAGGGCTCGAAAGCCTTTTCCGGCGTGAGATTGAGTATGGGAAAGTTGTTGCTGTTTATCTGCATCAATCCAACGTCGACAGAATGTTGTGCTTCGAGGCGGTGCTTGATGCCCCGCGTGGCTTCCAGGTGATCTATCCAGCGAAGCTGCTCACCTGTGGTGTTGTCATGAGCCACCAGTGTTTCAAAGCCACTTTCAACCTTGGCAATCGCGGCGAGGGTGGACGGCGCAACCCATGGAGCGCATTTGCGCGACAGGCTGTGGAACTCACGGGGAGAAAGTGGCGCGGGCTCGGCTGGGAGTGACATGGATGTCAACAGGACGATGGCCAGGGGCCAAGCTGCAATAAACATTCCCTATCACCTACCTTTCCAAGCCGCCGGACGGGTTCTGGCCCTGTCCGGCACGCGCTTATCGGGGAGGTTTGTTACTCTGTGATGTTCAATTTCAGCTTTTCGGTTTCAACTGAAGCAAAGACCGTGTTCGTGTCAGCATGGGTGAGCATCTTGCGCATGCGTGAGTGCGCGGGCCCGATCAGCCAGCGACATCCGGAGCATCTTGGTATGATGACTCCTGTGCAGGATTGCTCGTCCCCGCCGTCCGTTGCTCTTGGACCGGGGCCCGCGACTTCGTCGTCATGGATGGTGATGGGATCTTCTGTCAGCGCCAAGCCAAGGACAAAATGGGAAGCTTGGCGGGTTTGTTCAGGCTCGGGATCACCGTGGGGAATCGACGAAGGCGATAAAGCAGCCCAACTTTGCCGGTATGCTGCCGGTGCTTTAAGAGCAGCCATGCGCGGCCCTGCACACTCAGATCATTGCTTGAGACGCGAGCTCGTCCGCGAAGCTGGCTCGAAGGCGCAAATCCGCGGGGGCGAGGGTCAACGGGGAAGACGTGGCGGCGCAGCCCATCCTGGTGCGAGCCTGGTTCAGCTGTTCGGCCGCCGCCGGCAACGGGTGGATCATGCACAGTCCCATCGGCAGAAAACCGCACGCCATTAACGGAGTGCGACGGCGCAATGGACAAGCATAGTGACACCCTCCAGATGGAGGGAGTTGCAGTAACTGAGAAATGTTAGCCCGGACGTTCACCGCAACCGGCGACCTGCCGGTCGCCCGAACAGCATTTGAGGCCGCCGGCCACCTTGGACGAAGCCGGCTTGGCAGGAGACATACTATTTGGCACAAGGCCGCTGCAGCGAATCACGGTCTTCTTCCGCCGACCGCCTCTCCGATCAACCAAACGCCGCGCTGCTCAACCATGTCCGAGCTGGATCCACGAGCCGGAGGATGTCGAGATGATCCAGGTCCGCAAACTCCAGGATGACGAGGATGCAAGGGCATAGCAGGAAACTTGGCATCCATGAGGTCGAACTCGAATGGTATTGGCAGGCCTGCACCAACGGGGGAGCTCGAAGCGAAAAAGCGAAGGACCACACGGCAGGGTCATCTCGGCGCTTGGACCTGTCTGGTGGCCACGGGCGGCCTGGGTGCGGTCAATTCGCCAGGGATGAAAAGACCAGGACGAGCACGGCCTCACATTGGCCGCACGCAACGGCGAGTGGTATCAAGGGGCAGCTGTTCTGCGTCGGCGCCCCAGGGTTGCTCGGCAACAGGTTTAGACAAGGGGATTCAAGATTGAAGGTGTGCCGTTGAAACATGTTCTTGTCATTGACGATGATGCCGCAATGCGGCGCCTCATCGCCGGGTATCTCACGATGCATGCCCTGAAGGTAACCGCAGTCCACGATAGCAAGCAGTTTGACTATGTTCTTTCACATGAGCCAGTCGATCTCGTGGTTGTTGACCTTAACCTAGGCCGGGAGGATGGACTTGCGATTGTCCGCAATCTGGCGACAAAATCGGATGTTCCTATCATAGTGATCAGCGGCGACCGGCTTGATGAGGCGGAAAAAGTGGTTGCACTGGAGCTCGGCGCAACCGATTTCATTCCCAAGCCTTTCGGGATGCGCGAATTCTTGGCCCGCATTCGAGTAGCGTTACGCGAGCGCATTTCTAGTCCGCGAACCAGAGATCAGCGCTCATTTCGCTTTGGGGCCTGGAAGCTCAGCGTGAAGCAGCGGCGACTGATCTGTGCGGAGCGTGGCGAGGTCAAGCTTACCGCATGTGAGTTCAATCTCTTGATCGCATTTCTGGAGAACCCCCGCAACGTGCTATCCAGAGAACGGCTTTTGCTCGCGAGCCGTGTGCGTGGAGAAGAGGTGTACGATCGAAGTATCGATGTCCTAATCATGCGCTTGCGTCGAAAGCTGGAGGCTGATGCGGCCAATCCTCGCCTAGTCAAGACATGCCGTGGTGCAGGGTACTTCTTCAACGCTGACGTAGACGTTAGCTACGGAGGTACCTTGGCCGCGTGACAGGAGCTATTCAGGAGATTGGCTGACGAGGCTGATCAAGCGTAAGCGGTGTTCTCAGGCCACGGCCTTTAGCTCGGGCGCCCGGATGTAGGCCAAAGGCAGCAGGTCATTGATCTGGCTGTTCGGATGGCTGTTGACGATCCTGGTGAGGACGTCGGCGACTAGCCGAGTGGCTCGACACCATTGAGCTTGCAGGTTTCGATCAGCACGCAATGACTGCCCAGTGTTCGGCACCGCCGTCGAGCCAGCGAAGAGCGCGTTCTTGCGGTTGAGCGCGATCGAACGGATTGAGCGCTCGACGGTGTTGCTATCGATCTCGATACGGCCGTCGTCAAGGAAGCGCGAGAGGCCTTCCCAGCGTGAGAGCGTGTAGCGGATTGCCTCGGCGAGCTTGGTCTTCTGACTGATCAGGCCGAGCTTTTCGCGCAGTAAGGTTCAAGATCGGCGACAATAGCGCGGCTATTTTCCTGACGCATCGCACGGCGTTCATTGGCCGATCGGCCGCGGATATCGTCCTCGATCTTGAGGTCGGCGATCGTCTCAGCTCCTGGCTGGCGATCGGCGAGTTCCAGGCCTACAGTCGCCTGCCAACAGTGCCAGCCTGATCAATTACGGCGAGAGCTACCGGTCCGGAGATCGCATCAGCCTCTCCGTCGCCAAAGAGCTGTTCTGCTTCATCCCGGCCATCGAGCTCAACGCCCTGCGTCGGAGCGCTCTCTGCTTCTGGAGGAAGCCATGAGGTCCGCTCGGGCTTGATCGGAGGCTTGCCTGATGGGCGTCGTGGTTGCTTCGCTCGCCTGCCGCCCCGTGGCGAGGGTTTGCGGATTATCGGTCCTCTGCCTCTTCGCCGGTCTCAACAGCGCTGTGTAGTGTTCAGTGTTTATGATGACGCCCCCGGTGTTGCTCCTGTCAGGTGTACTCGTCAGCTCGTGCTGGGCCTCGCGCGACTTGCTCAAGTGCTGGTCAAACGGCGCTGGCGCGACTTGTCGGGCTTGCTGCTCTTGCAACACGGCTTGTTGCGACCCGGCTGCTGCAAAAGCTTCCGCGGGGATTGCGGCAAGCTCGTGCGGCAAGCGGCCCTGCCTCAGTCGGTTTTGCAGCGCCTGCCGGTCGGCAACGAGGTCGTCGAGGTGCAGCGGCCGCTGCCGTTCCGGCCACTCTTGGTTCGCCAATCTCTGAACCAGCGCGCGCGTGCCATCCACCACGAAGACGCCGCAATCAACACCGTTGTTCTGCTGCGCCATGACGGGTGTCACCAGGGTGGTCGCGTCCAGTCTTGTTGCGAGCTCTATTGCAGGCGCGTTGTTGTATCCCCGTCCATAGCTCTGATGGATGGAGTCGTAGTGATAGGCGACCGTTCTTTCCGGGTCGCGGCGATCTACGAGCAGCAGCGACCAATGCTCAGTGCGTCCCTCGTTCTCCGCCGTAGCCATAGGATTGCCACTGTTCACCGGCAGGAACACGAAGTCGGCTGGGGCGTCGTTTTGATGGTAGATCGACAGCAACCTACCTTGCACGTCCCCGTCGTGACGGCGCAGTTGCTGGGAGACCAAGGGATCCACCAGCCTTGTTCGGGCGGCGAGCGCTGGGTGGGCCGCCTGCAGGTACTGCTCCAGCAACTGGTAATCCCTGTGGATATGGACGTCGTCCAGCAGGTCGGTGGCCCCGAGAACCGCCCCCCGGGGGAGGTTAGACGAGCCTGACGGAAGCGTTCCGATCCGTGCATCGGAAGAGGTGGTCAGATCGACCAACGGAACACCGCGATAGGTGTCTGACAGCCTCGCGGTCGCTGGCGAGACGGGTCCTGGAGCCCTTGCCGGTACTGCTGCCGCTGCAGATGCACTCATCGGACCGCGATCGACGAGCCAAAAGTCGTTGCGCCCTTCTGGCCTCTCGGCGGCGTAGCCCTGACCTTTAATCTCGTAGTTCCATTGCGGCTTTTCCGCATCCGGCACGAGGTCATGGCGGTCCAAGAAAGAGAGCATCGCGTCTGGGGCGTGTTGAGTCCCATGGGGAAAGCCTTTGGGGACGGTGAATGAGACGTTTATGGAGTTCTCGATCGTAGCGGGGGATGCCTCAGACCTTGCGAAGGGCGCGGCCTCCGCATGCAGCCTTCCGATGTATTCGGACCTTGTCCCTTGAACCGATAGCCCTTCCAATGGCAACTGCTGCCTGGGAGGCTGCATCGGCACGCGGCCGGCTGAATTGCCGATTTCGCTCAGCGGCGGCTGAATGGCGGCGGCTTGCGGCGTATTCAGGGCCCTCTGCCTCTCCGCTGGCCGCAACAGCGCCGTCGAATGTTCATTGTTGATGATGAACCGCTCGGGTGGCAGGAGGTTGCCCCGGTCAAGCGCATCCGGCCAGGGCCGGTGTTGGCTGGCAGCTAACGCTGGCGGGGCGGCGGCCTCAACTCCGGCGTGCCCAGAGCCGGCCGCCGCGAAAGCGTCCGTCACGCTTCTGTCTGACGCAGACTCCATATCGCGAACCCGTCCCAACGCCCAGCGGAGATTGCGGCTGCCTGGAAGCAACGTCTCGGCGAATTTCATCCGTGAATCATGATCCAGCCTAGAGATCGTCAGGCCCCGACTCTCCAGCGCTTCAGAAAATCTGCGAAGACTACGACCATAGACAACACGGGAGGTTGAGGCCAAGCTGCTGTCACTGGCCACTTGTTCCAAGACCTGCGCGTCTGCCTTTGAGGGCACCGGCACTCGCCGCCGGCCAGGCGCCGAATAGCCCGGCTCATGATACGCACGCAGGACGTTCAATGCCGTCTTTATATCACCGTTTTTCGGAAAGAAAGCATCGACGTGATCGACCAGGGATTGGTGATTTTTTAGATCAGTCGCTTGGCCGCGAGCGCCGAGATCATTCGCCAATTGGCGAAGTGCAGACGTGTATATTCGGACCGTGCTCTCGCTATATTTTTGCTGAACCGCAGCGTGAGTGATCGCCCGATCAATAAGGTCCCGGTGTTCGTCGGACAGATGGGGATAGCGGGTAGCACGGGCGCCACTCGCGACAGGTTCGGCTCGGCGCGGCTCGGCCACGTGCTGCTCAAAGCCCGCTTGCCGGGCCTGGCCCGCAACCGGCAAGAGGTCATGGCGGTCCAAGGAAGAGAGCATCGCGTCTGGGACGGGTTGAGTCCCATGGGAGAAGTCTTTGGGGACGGCGAATGAGACGTTTATGGAGTTCTCGATGGCAGCGGGGGGTGCCTCAGACCTTGCGAAGGGCGCGGCCTCCGCATGCAGCCTTCCGATGTGTTCGGACCCTGTCCCTTGAACAGGTACCCCTTCCAATGGCAATTCACCCAACTGCTGCATGGGGGGCTGCATCGGCACGCGGCCGCCTGAATTACCGATTTCGCTCAGCGGCTGCTGAATGGCGGTGGCTTGCGGCGTATTCAGGGCCCTCTGCCTCTCCGCTGGCCGCAACAGCGCTGCGTAATGTTCAGTGTTGATGATGACGCCCCCGGTGTTGCTCCTGTCAAGTGTACGCGTCAGCTCGTCATGGGCCTCGCGCGACTTGCTCAAGTGCTGGTCAAACGGCGCTGGCGCGACTTGTCGGGCTTGCTGCTCTTGCAAGACGGCGTGTTGCACCTGCGACCCGGCTGCTCCAAAAGCTTCCGCGGGGATTGCGGCAAGCTCGTGCGGCAAGCGGCCCTGCCTCAGTCGGTTTTGCAGCGCCTGCCGATCGGCGACGAGCTTGTCGAGGTGCAGCGGCCGCTGCCGTTCCGGCCACTCTTGGTTCGCCAATCTCTGAACCAGCGCGCGCGTGCCGTCCACCACGAAGACGCCGCAATCAACACCGTTGTTCTGCTGCGCCATGACGGGTGTCACCACGGTGGTCGCGTCCAGTCTTGCTGCGAGCTCTCGTGCAGGCGCGTCATTGTATCCCCGTCGATAGCTCTGATGGATGGAGTCGTAGTGATAGGCGACCGCTCTTTCCGGGTCGCGGCGATCTACGAGCAGCAGCGACCAATGCTCGTTGCGTCCCTCATTCTCCGCCGTAGCCATAGGATTGCCACTGTTCACCGGCAGGAACACGAAGTCGGCTGCGACGTCGTTTTGATGATAGATGGACAGCACCGTATGTTGCGCGTCTCGGTCGTGACGGCGCAGTTGCTGGGAGACCAAGGGATCCACCAGCCGCGTTCGGGCGGCGAGCGCTGGATCGGCCTGCTGCAACTGCTGCTGGAGGAATTCGTAATCCCTCTGGATATGGGCGTCGCTCAGCAGTTCGGTGGCCCCGAGCACCGCCCCCGCGGGAAGGTTGGACGAACCTGACGGAAGCGCTGCGATCTGTGCATCGGAGGAGGTGGTCAGATCGACCAACGGAACACCGCGATAGGTGTCTGACAGCCTGGCGGTCGCAGGCAAGCCGTGTGCTGGAGCCCTTGCCGGTACTGCCGCCGCTGCAGCTTCCCTCATCGCACCGCGATGGACAAGCCAAACGTCGTTGCCTCCTTCTGGCCTCCGGGCGGTGTAGCCGTGACCTTTAATCTCGTAGTTCCATTCCGGCTTGTCCGCGTCCGGCAAGAGGCCCTGGTGATCCAGGAAAGGGAGCATCGCTTCTGGGACGCGTTGAGTCCCATGGGAGAAACCTTTGGGGACGGCGAATGAGATGTTTATGAAGTCCTCGAGCGCAGCGGGGGTCGCCTCAGACCTTGCGGAGGGCGCGGCCTCCGCATGCAGCCTTCGGATATGTTCGGCCCCTGTGCCTTGAACGGGTACCCCTGCCAATGGCAATTCACCCAACTGCTGCATGGGGGGCTGCATCGGCACGCGGCCGCCTGAATTGCCGATTTCGCTCGGCGGCTGCTGAATGGCGGCGGCTTGCGGGGCCCACTGCCTCTCCGCTGGCCGCAACGGCGCCGTCGAATGTTCATTGTTGACGATGAACCGCTCGGGTGGCGGGAGGTTGCCCTGGTCAAGCGCATCCGGCGAGGGCCGGATCTGCTGTTGGCTAGCAGCTAACGCTGGCGGGGCGGCCTCAACTCCGGCGTGCCCAGAGCCGGCCGCTGCCAAAGCGTCCGCCACGATCCTGTCTGACGCGGGCTTCGCATCGCGAACCCGTCCCAACGCCAAGCGGAGATAACGATTGCCTGGAAACAACCCCTCGGCGAGTTTGATCCGCGAATCATGATCCAGCCCAGAGATCGTCTGGCCCTGACTCTCAAGCGCCTTAGAAAAATTGCGAAGATTACGACCATAGATAAGACGGGTGGTTAAGGCCAAGCTGCTGTCACTGGTCACTTGTTCCAAGACATGCGCGTCTGCCTTTGAGGGCGCCGTCACTGGCCACCGGCCAGTCGCTGAATAGCCCGGCTCATGATACGCACGCAGGACGTTCAACGCCGGCTTTATGTCCTTGTTTTGCGGAAAGAAAGTATCGACGTGATCGACCAGGGATTGGTGATTTTTTAGATCAGTCGCTTGGCCACGAGCGCCGAGATCATTCGCCAATCGGCGAAGCGCAGACGAGTATATTCCGAGCGTCGGCGCGCTATGGTGTTGCTGAGCCGCAGCGTGGGCGATCGCCTTATCAATCACGTCCCGGTGTTCGTCCGACAGATGGGGATAGCGGGTAGCAGAAGTCGCTGAATAGCCCGGCTCATGATAGGCACGGAGGGCGTTCAACGCCCTCTTTATTTCCTCCTTATTCGGAAGAAAAGCATCGACGTGATCGACCAGGGATTGGTGATTTTTTAGGTCAGTCGCTTGGCCACGAGCGCCGAGATCATTTGCCAATCGGCGAAGTGCATACCTGTATTTTAGGACCGTGCTCTCGCTATATTTTTGCTGAGCCGCAACGTGGGCGATCGCCTTATCAATAAGGTCCCGGTGTTCGTCGGAAAGATGGGGATAGCCGGTAGCACGGGCGCCACTCGCGACAGGATCGGCTCGGCGCGGCTCGGCCACGTGCGGCTCAAAGCCCGCTTGCCGGGCCTGGCCCGCATTCGGCAAGGGGTCGTGGCGGTCCACGAAAGGGAGCATCGCGTCTGGGACGCGGTGAGTCCCATGAGAGAAGCCTTTGGGGACGGCGAATGGAACGGGTGGCAGGTGGTTGCCCTGGTCAAGCGCATCCGGCCAGGGCCGGTGTTGGCTGGCAGCTAACGCTGGCGGGGCGGCGGCCTCAACTCCGGCGTGCCCAGAGCCGGCCGCTGCGAAAGCGTCCGTCACGCTTCTGTCTGACGCGGACTCCATATCGCGAACCCGTTGCAGCGCCAAGCGGAGATAGGGGTGGCCTGGAAACAACGTCTCGGCGAATTTGATCCGCGAATCGTGATCCAGCCCAGAGATCGTCTGGCCCCGACTCTCAAGCTCCTCAGAAAATCTGCGAAGACTACGACCATAGACAGCACGGGTGGTTGAGGCCAACCTGCTGTCATTGGTCACTTGTTCCAAGACATACGCGTCTGCCTTTGAGGGCACCGTCACTGGCCACCGGCCAGTCGCTGAATAGCCCGGCTCATGATAAGCACGCAGGACCTTCAACGCCGGCTTTATATCCTTAATATCATTGTTTTTCGGAAAGAAAGCATCGACGTGATCGACCAGGGATTGGTGATTTTTTAGATCAGTCGCTTGGCCGCGAGCGCCGAGATCATTCGCCAATCGGCGAAGCGCAGACGAGTATATTCGAAGCGTCTCCGCGCTATGGTGTTGCTGAGCCGCAGCGTGGCCGATCGCCTTATCAATAACGTCTCGGTGTTCGTCGGACAGATGGGGATAGCGGGTAGCAGGGGCGCCAGCAGTCGCTGAATAGCCCGGCTCATGATACGCACGCAGGACGTTCAACGCCCTCTTCATATCATCGTTTTTCGGAAAGAAAGCATCGACGTGATCGACCAGGGATTGGTGATTTTTTAGATCAGTCGCTTGGCCACGAGCGCCGAGATCATTGGCCAATCGGCGAAGTGCATACGTGTATTTTCGGACCGTGCTCTCGCTATATTTTTGCTGAGCCGCAACGTGAGTGATCGCCTTATCAATAACGTCCCGGTGTTCGCCGGAGAGATGGGGATAGCCGGTAGCGCGGGCGCCATTCGCGACAGGATCGGCTCGGCGCGGCTCGGCCACGTGCTGCTCAAAGCCCACTTGCCGGGCCTGGCCCGCATCCGGCAAGGAGCCATGGCGGTCCAAGAAAGAGAGCATCGCGTCTGGGACTTGAGTCCCATGGGAGAAGCCTTTGGGGACGGCGAATGAGACGTTTATGGAGTTCTCGATGGCAGCGGGGGGCTCAGCCCTTGCGGAGGGCGCGGCCTCCGCATGCAGCCTTCCGATGTGTTCGGACCATGTCCCTTGAACAGGTACCCCTTCCAATGGCAACTGCTGCCTGGGAGGCTGCATCGGCACGCGGCCGGCTGAATTGCCGATTTCGCTCAGCGGCGGCTGAATGGCGGCGGCTTGCGGCGTATTCAGGGCCCTCTGCCTCTCCGCTGGCCGCAACAGCGCTGTGTAATGTTCATCGTTGATGATCACCCACTCGGGTGGCAGGTGGTTGCCCTGGCCAAGCGCTTCCGGCGAGGGCCGGATCTGCTGTTGGCTGGCAGCTAACGCTGGAGGGGCGGCGGCCTCAACTCCGGCGTACCCAGAGCCGGCCGCTGCGAAAGCGTCCGCCACGATGCTGTTGAGGTCACCCCGTCCAGCGGGCATGCCTGGGTCGCTGAAAAGAGACGAGGCGGCTTGATCATCCTGCCGTCGCTCAAGCCCTTCGCTCAATTGTTCTAGTCGCAGAACCTCTTCTGGATTGGTTGGCGACTCGTCAGCTTGATCGAACAGCCTCCGGGCCTCGGCAAGGTGCTGCTCATCGCCCACTTGCCGTGCCTGGTCCGATTGCCCCTCTTCCAAGCCGGCGTCCTGCACCTGTGACAAAGCTGATACCCGGGATGGGTTACTATTTCGCGGGTCCACACTAGCCTCACATCAAACTGTATCGTCAAAGTTCTGCGCCAATCCACGCAGTTCCTGATCGGGTTGAGATTCTGCCGAGCCCCTCGTCTGCTTTCACCAAGGGTGCCGGCTCCGGGAGGGCGCCTGTCTGGCTTTCGAAGATGCGTTTAAGTATGCGGTCCGAAAAATATCGCACCTTCCTCAATTGCAATGGTGGCAGACCTTTGATGAGAACAATCTCGTAGTCGTCATCGAGCAGCCGAACCTGTTCGGGACGCAACAGCGGTGCACCTTGATGCGAATTCTGAATGTTCCAATCGAACGTTCGCGCCTGGCTGTAGGAAATCGACTTGGCTTCAAACGTGTATTCACCGATAGCTGCGGAAATGTAGTTCGGAGTCTCGTCATCGGCCGTGGCCATGAACACTTGCAGGCCGGTATTGCTGAGAAAATTCTGCTTGCCAGCCTCGCCATAGGCGCCCGTCAGTGCCGAAAGGCTTTGGATGATGAGCATGGAAGGTCAAGGTGGTTACGCCGTTCCTCGGCCCTCCTCCCGTCGCGGGATGAACTTCCAGCTGCACGTGTCCGTTTGCTATCGCGATCCATTGCTCGGCTTCCAGAGTCGTATCTCTACCCCATGAGGTTACCACCGAAGCTTGATCCGCTAAACCAATATGGTGTTACACTTGTAGTCTCCCAGAGGCTTCTCCTAGCTCTCTGGGTCACGCCGAGAGCCGTAACCGATGAACAGGTGAGCACAAGGTTCGCGCCCCTCTGGGGAAAAAATCTGTAGACCGACGTTCCTCACTGCAATCTTATGCGACTTTTGGGCGAAAAAACACCAAACAACACTACAAAGGCTCCGCTCAAATTCTACGGACTCCAAGACAAGACACAGACCGCTGATGGGTCCGACGCGGTACTCTAACTTGGGACGCGATGTCGGATGAGCGTGAGCCCTGTCGGCCGAAGGGCATTTACCGTGAGTCCTTCGGCGAGGACAAACGCATCGTCGTTCTTGCCGGCAAGCTCAATGCCAATCGCTGCCATGGCGCAAGTCACTGGTCTCCTCTCGCGGCGGCGCCAGATCATCGCCATCGACGTTGAAGGCCACGGCCAGGTCTGCGAGACACGCCCATGAACCGCGAAAGGAACGGCGATGACGTTGCCGCAGCCGGCGCCACCTGGGGATAGTCCAAGCCGACGTAGCGGTTTGGCCGACCATCTGCACAACGGTAACATTTCCGTCGTTTCCGACGATTATAGGTTGCGCATCACTTCTGATTCGGGGGACCAGATGGCGGATTAGCGCAAGAAGCAAATCTTTCGTTCGAGCAGCAAATGGCGGTGGAACGGCCCGACGCCGGCCCCGTCCCTAAGAGCGCTGCGGACTGGGGCATCAAGGATCTGGCCATCCTGCCCGGTGATGTCCAGAAGACCCGACGCCTTCGCAGCCCGAAGTTCGAAGGTCTGCCGGCCGACGCCAGCACCATGTTCGAGCAGCTGTCCGTCACCCTGGAACAGGTTGTCGGCTCCAACGATCGGCGCCCGGCCTGGTGGCTGGAGGAAGGCGCAGCTCGCTCGCGCGCCGTCTGCAAGATCGACGCTTCTGGCATCGACTACAAAGGGCGCTCCGGCACCTGGAGCGGATCCGGTTTTCTGGTCGCGCCGGGTATACTGTGCACCAACCATCACGTCCTCAACAGCAAGGAGGTCACCGCCCGCAGTCGCGCGCTGTTCGATTTCGCCGCCCTTCCCGACGGGACTGTGCGACAGGTCTCAACTTTTCGCCTGCGTCCCGATCTCCTTTTCTGGACCAGCCCTGTCGTCGCCACCGGCGGCAAGGGCGGTCTCGATGTCACGTTTGTCGCCGTCGAAGGCCAACCCGGCTCGACCTTCGGCAGCATTCCGCTTCTGCGGCAGGCCTTTGTGGTAGCTGACGAAGACAAGTTGAATGTCATCCAGCACCCAAATGGACGCCTCAAGGAAGTCGCGATCCGCAACAACACGGTGGTGTTCCAAAACACGCAGGTCGTCCAATATCGTTCGGACACCGAGGCGGGCAGTTCGGGCGCGCCGGTCATGAATGACGGTTGGGAGCTCGTGGCGCTTCACCATGCGGCGAAAGAAGACAAGTCGAACGAAGGCATCAAGTTCTCGGCGATCGCCGCTGCTCTGGAACTGGAGGCGCAAACCGGCAACGCAGATGCGGCGCGGCTTCTCGAACTTTTCGCGGGCACGGATGAACTGGCCGGGTTCTTCGGCACCCTCGGTCGCGCGGTTGCCCGGAACGACAGCGGCATGGAGCGGGTCGTCGATGCCTACAACGGCGAGGATCAGGATCTCGATCGGCTAGCCAACGTTTGTTGAACCATTCGATGTTCCAGAGAAGGCAATCACGTTGGCAGTGGTGCCCTCTTTGATGAACCGTGATGGGTGAGCCGATCAACTCAGGCTCCGAGACGATATAACGCGGGCAGACCACCCCTCAGGCGGTGCCGCGCTCTTAGGGTGGTGGAGGCACGAAGCTGGCCTTGGGAGATGCACCCGAACCGACAATGGCACTTGGCCTCGATCCTGTCGGCCCTCTACGAGCGCCTTGACGATGTGTGATCCCGATCGGCGGATGCACGCGGTTGGGCGACCTCAAGTGCCTCGCCGTCAGGCCCGCAAACAAGGCCGTTTCGGGCGGCAAACGTCTCGCCCCACTCCTTCATCGCGTTCAGAACCGGCGCGAGCGTCTTCCCGAACTCTGTGAGGGAGTACTCCACGCGGGGCGGCACTTCGGCAAAGACCTGGCGTTCGACCACGCCGTCGGTCTCGAGCTGTCGGAGTTGCATCGTGATGGAGCGCTGGCTCGGCTCGCCCACCATGCGCCGGAGTTCACCACGTCGTGGGCCGTTGAGGAGTTCGTAGATGATCAGCGGTTTCCACTTTCCGCCGGCCACGTCGACCGTCACCTCCACCGCACAGTTGTAGGCGAAGCTCCAATGATGTACTTTATACACCTATAGGCAAGAATATTGCCTACTTGCAAGAACACTTGTGGCATCGATATCCCTTTGGTCATTGGCAAATGTCAGGAGACCGAGAATGAGAGCTGCTTTCTACGACCGGCAGGGCGCCGCGAAGGACGTCCTCCAGATAGGTTCTCTTCCTGATCCCGAGCCCCAGTTCGGCGAGGTCCGGGTCAAGGTGGCCGTCTCCGGCCTGAACCCCTCGGATATCAAGACGAGAACGGGCTTCGGCGGCAGGCCGATGCCCTTTCCCCGTGTCGTTCCCCATCAGGATGCGGCCGGGATCATCGACAAGGTTGGGCCGGGCGTGTCCGAGGAGCGGATCGGTGAACGGGTCTGGGTTTTCAAGGCTCAGACAGGCCAGGCGTTCGGATCCGCGGCCGAGTTCGTGGTGGTTCCTTCCTCCCATGCGGCCCCTCTTGCCGAGAATGCGTCGTTTGATGGCGGGGCTTCACTGGGCATCGCGGCCATCACCGCCCATCGCTGCCTCTTCGCCGATGGTGATCTGCGCGGAAAGCGCGTTCTCGTCCAGGGCGGCGCGGGAGCCGTCGGCACGGCGGCCATCCTCCTCGCCAAATGGGCGGGCGCCTGGGTCGCGGCGACCGTGAGCCGCGAGGAGCAAGCCACGGTGGCAGCGGCGGCGGGCGCCGATCTCGTGATCAACCGTCATCAGGAAGACATCGCTGAACGGATCAGGGCCGCGACCGGCGGCCGTGGCGTCGAGCGTATCGTCGACGTCGATTTGGCAGCCAACGTCGAGGCCGATATCGCCTGCATCGCTCCGAGCGGCGTCGCGACGGCCTACGCGACGGAGGATCCGACGATCAGGTTGTCGATGCCGTTCCTATCGACGATGTTCGGGGGCTATGCCTTCCGCTTCGTGTTCTTCTACACGATCCCTGAGGATGCGTTCCGCCAGGCAGTCGAAGAGGTCTCCGCCTGCGTGGCGGCTGGGGCCTACTGGCCGCAGATCGCGATGAAGCTGCCGCTCGACCGCATTGCCGAAGCGCATGAGGTACAGGAGAGGGGCAAGGCAGTCGGCAAGATCCTGATCGAAATCTGATCTTGCATTTTGGCGACGGAGCGTGCCACCCATCCCTCACTCGGGGTCGGGGCACATGTGCTGATTTCCTGCACGGCCTAAAAGCGGTCGTTCAGGAGATCGTCAACGGGCGGCTTCGAAAGCGCCGCCGGTAGTCGTTGGGCGTCAAGCCGACGATCCGGATGAGCACTTTCCGGAGGGCGCCGGGATCGGATGACCACCGGGGTTCAGCCGCAGGCCAACACCATGTCGGGATACGAGACCCAGTAGGTGCTGGGAGGATGACCTCGTCGCTTTCGCCGACGGTGCCACCAAGGCGTTGTAGATGACCTGCTTCGGTCCCAACCGTCACCTGATCGAGGTCGCAACGGAGCTTTGCGATGATGGCCTGGCGCAGCGCCGGCGCATCGTTCACGGGCGTGTACCGCGTGTTGCCTGCTGCGAGGGCGGCCACGACCGCATCCTTGGGCCTCCTGTTGGCGCACGAGCGCCCTCGGCTGAGTAGCCAGCGTCGCCCGCCGCCACCGAGACTGGCAACTGCTACGCAGAAGGACGAAGCCGATGCCACACATCCATTCCGTAAATCTTTCTATCTAACAATTCGATTTCCCCGATTATCTGATGAGGAATATGAGGGCGCCAGGTGGCGTGGTGGGTTGCATCATAAGGAGTATTTGCGATGGCAAACATCATTGAGGGTAGGTCCTCGCGTCCCGAATGGCTCATCGGCACCGATCTCGAGGATTGGATGGCGGGTGACGAGGGCAATGACCGGCTTGAGGGTCGTCGCCGCAATGACAAGATCGAAGGTGGCGATGGCGATGATCACGGCATCGGCGGCGAGGGAATGACCGAATTTGGGGCGGAACGGGCGACGACTATCTTCGCGGTGACAACGGCCGCTTCCAACCGCGCCTCGTCGCGAGGATCATGACAAGCTCTTCGGCGGTCCCGGCGACGATCTCCTCTACGTGGTGACGGCAAAGACAATTTGACGGGGGGGCCGGCAATGACACGTTTCTGTTCCAGTTCCACAATTCGATCCACGGAGTAGTCGAGGGGACGGCGGACATTACCACTATCAGCGATTTCAACGCGAAGGAGGACACTTTCGCCTTCGATGCGGTGGGCCGCGGCGACGACGGTTTTGGCGCGAACTTCGTCAACAACGCCGCCGCAAAGTCTGGCAGCCCGGTGAGCAGCTTCTACAGCGGTCCGTCTGCGGGTGCGAAGGGCGAGCATGTGGTGGTGATCACTGACGATTCTTTTGAGACTGCCTCCGACGCAGCGCGTAAGATCTCCGGCGAGGCCGTCGGCGACATCATCGTCTACTACTGACACGACGATTTTGGCAAAATGGCGAAGCTGGCGTATGTCACCGCCTGCTGACAGCAACGCCGCTGATTTGCGCATCAACCGAGGAGTTTCCCCAACGTGTTCGTATCCTTCTTCCCGCAGCCGAAGCCTTTTTTCATCTCGGCCGCCGTCTGGAGCCTTCTGCTCGTCCTCCTGTGGTTTTTCGGCGGTGAGCACCTTGGCACGATGCTCGGCATGCCGCCGGTCGACCCGCAGGCAGCACCAGTCATCAGCCCGTTAAGATTCCTGACGCCGGCATTTCTCTGGTTTTATGGATATTTCTTCGCCGGTATGGGCGTATTCTACCTTTTCTGGGCGCTGTATTCCCCGCATCGCTGGCAGAACTGGTCGATCCTTGGCTCTGGTTTGATCATTTTCGTCACCAATTTCATCGTCCAGCTCAGCGTGGCGCTCAATGACTGGCGCGGCATGTTTTACGACATGGTGCAGAGGGCACTCACCACACCGGGCTCCGTTTCCCCTGCCGAGCTTTACTACGGCGTATGGCAGTTTCTGTCCTTGGCCCTGGTCTATATGAGCATTGCCGTTCTGAACGTGTTTTTCGTCAGGCACTACGTGTTTCGCTGGCGCACCGCGATGAACGATTATTTTACCGCTTACTGGCCGCGGCTGCGCCATATCGAAGGGGCGTCGCAGCGCGTTCAGGACGACACGATGCGCTTCTCCAGCACAATGCAGGGGCTCGGAGTGAACTTCATCGACTCCATCATGACCCTGATTGCATTCCTGCCCTTGCTGGCCTCCCTGTCCCTCCATGTCTCGACGCTTCCGATCGTCGGCGCAATCCCTTATCCGCTGGTCATCGCGGCGGTCGGGTGGTCGCTGTTTGGCACCGGCTTGCTGGCAATCGTCGGCATCAAGCTTCCCGGCCTGGAATTTCGCAATCAGCGCGTTGAAGCCGCGCTGCGAAAGGAGCTTGTCCTCGGCGAGGACGATACGGCACGAGCGCAGCCACCAACGCTGGCCGAGCTTTTCAGCAATGTTCGGAAGAACTATTTCACGCTATACGCTCATTATGTCTACTTCGACATGGTCCGCTATCTCTATCTCCAAGTCGACAACGTTTTTGCTACCTTTCTTCTTGTTCCGACCTTGGCAATCGGCAAGATAACATTTGGCGTTTTCCAGCAAATTGTCACCGCGTTTTCCCAAGTCGCCAGTTCGTTCCAATATCTCGTGAATTCCTGGCCGACCATCGTCGAGCTGATATCCATCTACAAACGCCTGCGCGCCTTCGAGGCGACGCTAGAAGGGGCGCCGCTAACGGAAATCGACCGGGACTATTTGGCGCGAGAGCGGGCCGGCTTGCGCCTTGAGGATCAGCCGGTAAGCTGAGCGTGGCGGGCGGCGAGCGCTTCTAGTCAGCCGCCCACCGACGTCTGCTTTTCGCCGTCACGTCGCCGTGAAACATAGTCGCAATAGCTGATGCACTCGACATCGGGCTTGGTGCAGACCTCGCGGCAAAGCGCTCCAGCGCATGCCAGTAGGCGCCGTCATTCATCAGCGTGAAATTGAACCGAGTTCCAGCGGAATGCGTTTGCCCTGGTACTGCATATCGAAGGCGATGCGGAAGGCGTCTGTCCGGTCGTCGTCCGCCTTGCTCGGCCGCTCGAAGCCGCCGGAATGCCTGACATAAAGATGTAATCCATCGCGATCATTCGCCTTGTGTCGGGACCTTCCGGAATCTGCGGCAGCGAGAAGCGTGTGATGCCGTCGTGGGTCGGTGGTCGGGCAGGGCCGCGCGACACACTGCTCCCGTCGAACAGATAGCCCGCTGAGAAGTTTCCATGTTCTTGAGGCGGCTCCGAACCGGCTGGACCGACGATGACGTCGGCACCGTCGACATGATCCGGCAGACCGGCAAGTCCAAGAGCTGCATATGGCGTTGGCAGAGCGCTTCGCCGCCGAAGGCTTCAAGGGCTATTGCGCGACGCGGCCCTCGCGTATTGGTTTCTCGGGCCCGAAGCCCGCCGAGCGCGGTTCTGGTAACGCCGTGAGAGGAATCGGGCGACGGGCCATAATTATGAAATACATTGCGTTAGCTGCATGGAAAAGGAGTTGACGGTTTAGGAGCGGGATGCGGCGCCAAACGCACGCTGGAATCAGCCGAGGCGCGCTCGTGGTTGGGCTTAGCCGAGAAGGGAATCCGCGAAGCACAGCTCCAATTAACCAAGAGGTGAAAGCCGCGCCAGGGTATCTCTCCGCCTGTCGCTACGAAGCTGCTGTAGGCAACGCTGCTTCAAACGCAAGAACTCGCCGGACGCGATGATGTCAGTGGTCCTCGGCCTCTCGAAGGCCATATTGATTTCTTCGTGGATGCGACCTGGCTGTGCCCTGCATGACGATGATTCGATCCGAAAGCAGGAAGGCTTCGTCGATGTCGTGACGAAGACGACCGTCGTTTTGAACTGCTCGAGCAGCAGTTCCTGCATCCTGAGCCGTGTAGCCGAACGGAGAAAGTCGAGAATGCTGCCAACGGAATTGTGCGCGGGATCAAGGAGCCTGCGAGGGCTGGAGCGCGATCGGTGAGTGGAGGGGTATTCCTCTGAGCGTCTTCCTCCAGCATGTTGGCGCGGACATGACAGCCAAATATGTCGGCTTCAAATGCGGACCGCTATTATTCCAGTATCGATGTGCCGACAGCACTGCACCCGCAAACCATCCTGTCGCTCGATTTCGGGAAGGATTCTTGCCGCTCAAATATCGTTCACCGATGAAGCTTAGGGTGTCGACTAAGCTCGGCTTTAAGAACCCCAAGCATATCCTAGAGGTGTTCGTCGCCAATGATTATCCGGGCGGCTACTGGGTAGACCAGGGCTCCAACTGGTTCAGTGGGCTATGAACAGCTCCGCCGCCAGCCTTGGGTGCCGTAAACTTCCACGATCGATTGATAGGCTATTGACCCGCGGCGGGTGTACCCTCAGCGATCATGCGAAGATCGTGTGACTGTCCAAGTTTCCCAAACGCAGGCATCCCACAGATGGGGCACTCGGCTGCTGCGGGTCACCGTCGACGACAGTCACACTTACTGATCTCGATATAATTGTTGAACCTCGGTCTTAAGAGCAGCAGTGCTGACCTCAAGCTCCTTAACCGATGTCGAAATGAGTTTGGCCGCGGGCATGGCACGCGCAAGCGGCGCACCCTGGCCAGCCCATTGTGCTCCGAATCCGCGCTCCTTTCTTGCTTTTGCAGCAGCATGCAGCGCCTTTCCAGAATCGTAGGCGATCTCTGGGCAAACGGACCCTACGATCTGCCATCAAGATCCGCCGACGATTGGGTCTGACTGACCCCTTGTTTTTGCTCCACCTTTCTTAAGCCCGCTGCAGTTGTCGGGCCGGCTCTGGTCCTTCCGGCTGAGGCCGTGAATGCGCCTCAGACGCCACCGCCATGAAAGCCTGAAGTGCCGCGGAGAGATACTCGTCGCTCCGCGTCACAAAAACAGTCGGCGCCGACCGCAGATTGTCAGGTAGCTGGTGTATGATGACCTGTCCGTCGGCTGCCGCATCCTGAACGACCCCCCGAGGTAGCATGGCCATCCCTACCCCGGCGGCGACGCAGCCGATGATCCCGTCCATTGTTCCGAGTTCCATCCAGCGGACATGCGTTACCCCACACGCCGCCAGGAACGTGTCCATGCGCCGGCGATAGGAACAGCCCGATCTGGCGGGGCGGCTGCCTCAACTCTGGCGTGCCGAGAGCCGGCCGCTGCGAAAGCGTCGGCCACGCTGCTGTTGAGGTCACCCGGTCGAGCGGGCATCCCTGGGTCGCTGAAAAAAGACGAGGCGGCTTGATCATCCTGCCGTCGCTGAAGCACTTCGCTCAACCCCTGTTCCAGTCGCAGAACCTCCTCTGGATTGGTTGGCGACTCGTCAGCTTGATCGAACAGCCTCCGGGCCGTCTCGAGACCCCCGGCTGACGCGGACTCCGCATCGCGAACCCGTTGCAACGCGAAGATGAGATTGCGTTTGTCTGGAAGTAACGTCTCGGCGAATTTGATCCGCGAATCGTGATCCAGCCCAGAGATCGTCAGGCCCCGGCTCTCAAGCGCCTTAGAAAATCTGCGAAGATTACGACCATAGTCAGCACGGCTGCTTGGGGCCAACCTGCTGTCACTGGTCACTTGTTCAAAGACATGCGCGTCTGCTTTTGAGGGCACCGGCGCTGGCCGCCCGACAGTAGCTGAATAGCCCGGCTCATGATACGCACGGAGGACGTTCAACGCCGTCTTTATATCGTCGTTTTTCGGAAAGAAAGTATCGAGGTGATCGAGCAGGAATTGGTGATTTATTAGATCAGTCGCTTGGCCGCGAGCGCCGAGATCATTTGCCAATTGGCGAAGTGAATACGTGTATTTTCGGATCGTGCTCTCGCTATATTTTTGCTGAACCGCAGCGTGAGTGATCGCCCGATCAATAAGGTCCCGGTGTTCGTCGGACAGATGGGGATAGCGGGTAGCACGGGCGCCAGGTGACGCGGGCTCCGCATCGCGAACCCGTTGCAACGCGAAGATGAGATTGCGTTTGTCTGGAAACAACGTCTCGGCGAATTCGATCCGCGAATCATGATCCAGCCCAGAGATCGTCAGGCCCCAACTCTCAAGCGCCTTAGAAAATCTGCGAAGACTACGACCGTACTCAGCACGGCTGCTTGGGGCCAACCTGCTGTCACTGGTCACTTGTTCAATGAGATGCGCGTCTGCTTTTGAGGGCACCGGCGCTGGCCGCCCGACAGTCGCTGAATAGCCCGGCTCATGATACGCACGCAGGACGTTCAACGCCCTCTTTATGCCGTCGTTTTTCGGAAAGAAAGCATCGACGTGATCGACCAGGGATTGGTGATTTTTTAGATCAGTCGCTTGGCCACGAGCGCCGAGATCATTCGCCAATTGGCGAAGTGAATACGTGTATTTTCGGACCGTGCTCTCGCTAAATTTTTTCTGAACCGCAGCGTGAGCGATCGCCTTATCAATAAGGTCCCGGTGTTCGCCGGAGAGATGGGGATAGCGGGTAGCACGGGCGCCACCCGCGACAGGAGCCGGATCGGCTCGGCGTGACTCGGCCACGTGCTGCTCAAAGCTCACCTGCCGCGCCTGGCCCGCATCCGGCAATGAGCCATGGCGGTCTAAGAAAGAGAGCATCGCGTCTGGGACTTGAGTCCCATGGGAGAAGCCTTTGGGGACGGCGAATGAGACGTTTATGGAGTTCTCGATGGCAGCGGGGGGCTCAGCCCTTGCGGAGGGCGCGGCCTCCGCATGCAGCCTTCCGATGTGTTCGGACCCTGTCCCTTGAACGGATACCCCTTCCAATGGCAATTCACCCAATTGCTGCACGAGGGGCTGCATCGGCACGCCGCCGCCTGAATTGCCGATTTCGCTCAGCGGCGGCTGAATGGCGGCGGCTTGCGGCGTATTCAGGGCCCTCTGCCTCTCGGCTGGCCGCACCAGCGCTGTGTAATGTTCGTCGTTGATGATCACCCACTCGGGTAGCAGGTGGTTGCCCTGGCCAAGCGCTTCCGGCCAGGGCCGGATCTGCTGTTGGCTGGCAGCTAACGGCGGCGGGGCGGCGGCCTCAACTCCGGCGTGCCCAGAGCCGGCCGCTGCGAAAGCGTCGGCCACGATGCTGTTGAGGTCACCCGGTCCAGCGGGCATCCCTGGCTCGCTGAAAAGAGACGAGGCGGCTTGATCCTGCCCTCGCTCAAGCCCTGCGCTCAATTGTTCAAGTCGCAGAACCTCTTCTGGATTGGTTGGCGACTCGTCAGCTTGATTGAACAGCCTCCGGGCCTCGGCAAGGTGCTGCTCATCGCCCACTTGCCGGGCCTGGCCCGCTTGCCCCTCTTCCAAGCCGGCATCCTGCACCTGCGACAAAGCTGATACCCGGGATGGATTACTATTTCGCGGGTCCACACTAGCCTCACATCAAACCGTATCGTCAAAGTCCTGCGCTAATCCACGCAGCGGCTCATCGAGTTGAGATTCTGCCGAGAGCCCCTCGTCTGCTATCGTCAAGGGTGCCGGCTCCGGGAGGGCGCCTGTCTGGCTTTCAAAGATGCGTTTCAGAATGCGATCCGAATAATATCGCACCTTCCTCAATTGCAATGGTGGCAGACCTTTGATGAGAACGATCTCGTACTCGTCATTAAGTAGCCGCACCTGTTCGGGACGCAACAGCGGTGCACCCTGATGTGAATTCTGGATGTTCCAATCGAACGTGCGCGCCTGGCTGTAGGAAATCGATTGGGCTTGAAACGTGTATTCACCGATAGCTTTGGAAATGTAGTTCGGAGTCTCGTCATCGGCAGTGGCCATGAACACTTGCAGGCCGGTATTGCTGAGAAAATTCTGCTTGCCAGCCTCGCCATAGGCCCCCGTCAGTGCGGAGAGGCTCTGGATGATGAGCATGAAGCGACCCTTGTAGCCCGCGATGGTCGTAATTGCGGTCTCGATCGCCTCCAGCTTACCCAAGTGCTTGAACTCATCGAGCAGAAAGAGAACCTCGTTCTTTTCATCCCGGCGGGGCAGCGACCGCTGCAGAATTGAAACGATTTGCTGAAAAAACAAGCGTATCAAAGGCGCGATCACCTCAAGATCGTTCGGACCAACACAAAGATAGATGCACGTTCTGCGACGGCGAAGATCATAGACCGAAAAGTCCGAGCGACTTGTAGCTGCCTTTACAGCGGGATCCGCCCACAAATTGAGCCCGCCATCGCCGAGCACGGAAGTGTAGGAGGTCAGGATTTTCGTGTCGTTCCCCGCCATGTCGTCGAATATGCGTTGTGCCTCTTTGTTCTGGGTCTCCATGGCGAGTCGCGCGAAGAGCTTAAACTTCTCCCCCGGCTGGGCGAAGAGATCATAGACGGCGCCGATTGTTGGCGTGCCCCGCTCGATGCAGGCAAGGATCCCCGCGACAAAGATATCTCGCGCGCCGCTGACGAAACCTTCCGCGCCCTCCCCCTTCGCCGTAATCAGGTTTGCGGCCAAGCGGCGGGCTTCGGTGAATTGCAGCTGCGGAGGCAGCGCTATAAGATCCAACAGCGGATTGTAGCAGTTTGTGCGCCGCTCCGAATCCAGCGGCGCGAATTTGAACACGTCGTCGCCTGCGGCTTTGCGCGCCCTCGAGGTGAGCTCAAAGAGCTCCCCTTTGACATCCAGAGCTATCACTGAGCCTTTGAATGTAAGTAGCGTTGGAATGACTATGCCGACGCCCTTGCCAGCGCGCGTCGGTGCAACGATGAGGCTGTGAGGCTGCTCGCCATTGGTCAGGTAGTAGCCAGGCCAGAAAGGGCCACTCGTCTTCCCAAATACCGGGCCTGTCACGCCACGGTATCGTCGCAGATATCCGGTGCGTCGCATTTCATCCACTCGAGCCCAACGAGCCGTCCCGTGGTGTTCGAGCTTGTGGCGTAATACGATCCGCTGAATCAGCAAGACGACCCCGGACGTCGAGAGCAAGATAGCTGCGCCCCGATAGAAAACGGGGGTTGCGAAACCCAGATAGAAGGGGGTCTCAAACCAAAAGGCACGGACGTCAAACGTCATCAAAGCCTCGCCGCTACCCCCGTGGCGGAACGTTGCGTACAGACTTGCCGCGCAGAAGCCCAAGGCGAGCGAGCACGCGATGCTAATGGCTATGTTTGGGGGCGTCGTTTTTGTTGAGGGCATTGTTCCATTGCCGGATTAGCCGTAGCTAGTGCTGCGCTTGCTTCAGACACCGAACCGACGTCGCGCGATGTCGCCGCTCGACAGATCGATGCCGCAGCGGGTGGTGCGATGCTTGCATCGACCACCCGGCAGACGTGGTTTTTGAAAGTTACACCAGGCAGGTACGTCAACGGACAGCGAATTGGAAACGGCAAGGCCGTGAACGGAATTCGGGAGAGAAGGCGTCACTGTACCATGGCCGAGACCTCAACGGCCCGAGCGATCTCTGCTTCTGGAGGCAGCCATCAGGTCGTCTCGAGCGTGACTGAAGTCGTGGTTAATGGCCTGACCGACTAGACCACCCCGCTGCAGCTGTTCATAGGAGATTTGCGCGCTTGTCGCACGGACTGCAGCCTCAAGACCTGCTATATGGCCGTCCAGATTCGCATTCCGTTCCGCTGCTGCATACCGCGGCGGAGGCATGTTCTGCAACAGACCATGCAGGTGGGGAAGTGAGCTAGCTTGCGCCTGTTGATTTGCGTCTAATTCATGATACACGGCGATAATGGCATTTTGTGCGTTCTCCTTGACCATGTGGTGATTATGAGGATCAGCCGCCAATTCAATGGCCTGCTCAAAAATGCGGGATTTATTTGCGTCATTAAACTTACCGAAGTTTTGTGAAGCGTAAAGAGCTCCGAGAGCTTGCTCCGGTGGCTCCATGTTGCCAATGCGATTAACAACAGCATCTTGCATCTGTGGCGTTATGTAATTGGCTATACTACTGACCGCTCTGACTTGCTCCAATGCGACGTTATCCGGCTGGTACCCCAATCCGTCTGTCAATTTCCGGGCCAGCTCCATGGCTGATTGTCCGAGCTGATTGGCCCGCCTTTCAAATTTCGCGAGGTCAGTTTCTGGCCCGGGTTGAGTGCCCCGAACGGCTGTCCGCGCTTGCGTCCCGAGGTCTTTGAAGCCCCCAAGATTTCGCGCTGTATCGCGCGGGTTAGCGGTTACCAGCCGTTCTGCTACCTCGCTTAATGCCCCCTCTGGAAGGGACAGGATGTTGCTGGGTTCCCTGCCGCCTTGGGATGAACTTGCAGCTGCGCGTGCCCGTTTGTTATCGCGATCCATGCTCGGTCTCCAAAGTCGCTATTCTACCCAATGAGGTTACCACCAAAGCTTGACCTGCTGAACCGATATGATGTTACAGTTGTAGTCTGGCAGAGGGTTCCCAGCTCTGTGGGTCTGCCAAGAGCCCGCCTGAGCCAAGGAAAATCTGATGAGGCTGGCATCAAATGCGATGAGTGGGGTCTGCCCGAGGGCATGAATGGCACGCCGTCGCCGACTCTTTCACCTCCCCCTTCCGGTTCCTTGCAAGAGCCCGGCATGAGATCCCCCGCAGCAGGTTCTCCTTTGGGCGCAGGCTTGCATGCTCGACGGTTTCGATGAGGACCATCGCCCACTCCGGCTGATCAGCCGCGGCCGAGCTGTCGTGCTCCCTCGGCAAGGAAATCAGTCGCGACCTGACCGGCAATTTGCGCCGCGCCGCGCCAATAGCATCGCTGTACCATGCCACCGCCAAGGCATTCCTGCCGCAGGCCACCCGTGGCAATCCCCCGGCCCAACCGGCGCCAGGCGAGGAGCAAAGGTCCGACGGCAAAAACGCGCGCGGGCGGGCAGCACGGCATCGCGCAATGCCGCTCCGTTCTCGACGCGGCCGCCTGTCGTCTATGTGCCGCGGTCGTCAGCACCAGCCCGCGGCGAGCCAACCGTCGGCTGGGCGATCGCGACGTCTTCAATGCCTTTGTTCCGGGGTTTTCTCAACGGGAGTCGCCTGGCGCAGCCACCTCGGAAAGGACGGCATACTTCAGCGCCACCTTGACCGGGTGCAATTGCCGCGCGGCTTTGCGCCCCAACCGCATTGATGCAGGCCCGCCATCGACTAACTTGCTTTGGCTGCAATCCCCTCGACTCACAGAAACCTTTCCCCAAAGACGGTCGGTTTCTCGCGCTCCTGTCCGGGGCCAACTGTGGATGGTCCTACGATCGGGTCAAAAGAGTTCGATGGATGAGGGTGCAAGTGGCGCCGACGCGCTCTGCTTGTCAGACGCCATTGGTATTACCGCGGGAATGCAGCCATCCTGACACCATGCCTGTTTTTGGGCAATTCAACGTGTTGCGTCTTTTGCCGATGCCCCCGCCTCTCGTCGCCGAGTCAGCTCTGGCTTGCGTGGTCGCGACCGAAGACCTCAAGCCTATGGCCAGCCAGAACGACAGTGTCGACTTTGCAACAATGTCAGAGGTCCGACTGACACGGGCGGCCCACAACCGTGCAGTTGAAAGCTTTTCTCTTTTGGCACGCTTGATGCAGCAGATGATCCTAAACTTGCGCGGAACCGCGATAGACCGAGAGGGGAATCCCAGGAATGAACATGACAGGCATCATTGCGTCGGTCGCTGTCGACTTTGTCTGTCTGCCAGCGGTTGGAACAGATGGATCCTACAAAGCGGCATTTCACGTCCTGGGCGAACCCGATGCGGAGAGCAACATGGCGGTCAGCGTTTTTCACGTGTGAAAGCCTGTGACGCGGTTCGAACTTAGTTCGACCGCAACCTATGGGAACAGGGAGCCGATCTGCAGCCAGAGCCAAGGCACAGTGACCGAGATCTACCACGATCACTGCAACATCGACGAGATCGTTGGATCATCAGGCACAGTTGAGGACACCAACTATGATGGGAGCATCGACAGCGGCGACGGGTAGGCAAGCCTGCTTAGCGACCAGCATCAGGTTGCTACTTCGAAGGAGCCTCTCACATCGAAGGCATCGTAGAGCCGGCCAGAGTTGCCTCTCGCCTGAAGCCAGGCGCGCGTCAAACCATTGTCGCCGTGCAGGTCTTTGCCGCCCTGTGCAATTTGGGAGACCAGGCATCAATGAAGCGGATCAGCTTGCTTCTGATGAGCGCATTTCGGGGTTCGGACCTGTGTCCCTCATGAAGAGAGTGGTTCGATCCGGCACAGACCCTTGGGCGGGGGGCTTGGTTGAGCCGGTGCCGGACCGAACCGTCTCAGGCAACGCCGGCTATGTCGAGGGATATTGCGGCAACTTCGTGGCCAAAACGTGGGGGTAATGTGTCGTAGATTCACCGATTCCAACACGCGCGTTGCAAACGTGACTGGAAGTTTAAGAAACCGCGCAGCGCCGCTGAGTTTGTCGGGAGTTCTGCACGTGGGCGGCTAGCTTGGCTGTGAAAATAGCCGCCCGATCAGGCGTCGGATTCAGGAAGGGAAAAACTCGCAATGTTGTTTCCGCGGGGCGCCGGGCGACATACAAGCCAGCCGGTGTCGCCCGGCCACATAGAATTCGACCATCTCCTTCGAAGGGCTCACAACAGAAAAACGTGTGTATCAGGACATTCGGATGCGAAGCAGAAGTCATGCGCTTCAATCTTGCGGACTGACGCAAAGGCCCGGCGATTTTTCATGACCGGGCAAGGCCGTTCCGTTTGTCGGCGATGCCGGAATGGCGAAATGACCCCGAGTCGGGAGTACATAGGTGAGGCGAGCCGGCCGGGTGTGGGGTCGGGCTCTCGGCCGTTCGGGGAGACGGCATGAGCGGCAGGGTTTCGCGGCGCCAGTTCATCGCAGCGGCGGCTGGCGCGGGGATCGCGGTCAAGATCGGTTTTCTGGGTCGGCCCGCATCGGCTGCGCTCATTGCCAATTCGCCCGGCCGTTCGCCAAACTGGATCGGACCGGACGGTCGGCCGCGTTTTCGGATGGACGCCGTGGCCAAGGTCACCGGGGACAAGACCTTCACCCGCGATTTTCGCGCCCGTGACATAGCGGGCTGGCCGCAGGAACAGAGCCACGCATTCCTGATCCGCGGCACCCGGGCCGACGCCCCGTTCGACGGGCTGGACCTCTCGGTGCTGGGCGAAGATCTCAAGCCCGACCGACTGATAGCCGGCGAAGACCTTGTCCGCGATGGTCTTGCGCCGCCGGAAACGACGGCTCCCGGCTTCTATGGCGACATGTTCCTGGTGCCGAAGGGACGCATTCCGCGCCTGCTCGGTCAGCCGGTCGCGCTCTTGATCTACAAGGATTTCGCGCGGTTCGACGCGGCCAAGCGGCTGGTCCGTTCCGCCAAGGGCATCGTGCGCTGGGGGGCGGCCGCCGGCTACGACACGCCACCGCATTACGGCGCCAGCCGGCTCGTGCGCATCGGCGGCGCGGCATCGGATGAAACCGACATTTATGCTCCGCTCGAAGGCACCACGATCTACGGCAGTTTCGACGGCGATCAGGTCGTCTGGCCGAAGCCGGATCAGAGCGGCGATGCGGCGGCCCGCGCCATGTGGGCGGCGGGCGAGATCGAGCGTGAGATCACGGCTGCCGGCGACGACGCATTGGTCCTGAAGCGAAGCTATTTCTCGCAGTCGACCGACGCCTGCGCGATGGAAGCCGACAATGGCAATGTCTGGTACGAGCCGGGCAGTTCGACCCTGCACGCACTCATCGCGACCCAATCGCCTTATGAGGTGGCGACCTCGACGTTGGAAATGCTGTCGAAATCGCGGTTTGCGGTGAAGGCGCTCGACCTTTCGATCGGTTACACGGTCGGATACGGTACCAAGGATCATTCGATCTTTCCCTACTACGCCATCCTGGCAGGCCTCTATGGCGACGGGCGGCCGGTGCGTCTTGCCAACGATCGGTTCGAGCAGTTCCAGATGGGGTTGAAGCGCCATGCCTTCTGGATGGAGAACACGCTTGTCGTGGATCGCTCCACGCACGCTTTCCGCATCATGAAAGGCAACCATCGCACGGATGCCGGAGGACGGCGCAATTTCTCGCCCGACGTTGGCAAGGTCGGGGCCAGCGCGGCGCAGAGCATCTATTATCTGCCGAAGAGCGATTTCTCGGTCGAGGTCCGCGCTTCACGCGCTGTCGATGCTGGCTCGACGCGCGGTTACGGAACGCTGCAGACCATGGCCGCTACCGAGATGATGGTCGATGAGGCGGCCGAACTGCTCGGCATCGATCCGATCGAGCTTCGCCTCAAGAACGCGTTGAAGACCGGCATGAAGAACTCGCAGGGCGCCATTGCCGGCGAGGCGCTAAGGACCGAGGAGGTCTTGAAGCGGGCCCGTGCCCATCCGTTGTGGAGGCATCGCGCTGCGAACAAAGCGGCGTTCGATACCGCCAATCCGGGTAAGTGCTATGGCATCGGTTTCGCGCAGGTGCAGAAGGATTACGGCACCGGAGCCGAGGCAGCGGTGACCACTCTGTCGCTCGATCCGTCCGGCCGGCTCACCATGCGCCAGAACGGCAATGATATCGGCACGGGCCTGACCACCTCGCAGGCGGTGATGGTCGCCGACATCATCGGCCGGGTGCCGGACGACTGCGCCTTCGGGATCGTCGACTGGCCCGAGATGCCTCTCGTCTCGACCGAGGAGCCCTATACGACGCCGCAGGACAGGGAGGACGCGCTGGCACGCAATCCGCGCTGGACGCCCTCGTTTATTTCACCGATGAGCGCCTCAAACAGCGCCTATTTCGTCGGCCACGCCACGCGGACGGCGGCGCGGGCGCTGCTGCGCCTGTCGCTCTGGCCGGCTGCGGTCGCGCTCTGGTCGAGTGGACCGGGCGGCGGGCGGGCGGAGCCGCTCGCTGTCGACATGGCGGACGTGCGGATCGCAGATGGCAAATTGACGGCTGGAGGGATGGAGCCGCTCGCACTGGAACAACTCGCGGCGGCGGCGCACAGGCTCGGCCTGGTCACGGGAGTCAGCGTCCATGTGTTCAACCGCTGGCAATGGGCCGAGGCGGTGTTCGATGTGCCGAACGTCGGCGCCGTCCGCTTGCCGGTCGACGCGCTTTCGGTCTGCTATGGCCAAAGCGCGCCGGCTGGTTTGAAGGCGCTGATGACCTGCGGCGGCTTCCATTTTCTCGACCGGCGCCAGGTCTTCTATCCGCCGGTAAAGCGCCAGAACGCCGCCGGCACCTGTTACACGGGCGTAGCGACGATCGCCGAAATCGCAGTGGACACCGCCTCAGGCGACGTGAAGCTCCTTGCACATCATTCCATCCTCGAATGCGGCACTCAAATCGTGCCGGAACTCGTCTCGGGTCAGCTCCAAGGCGGCCTGGCTATGGGCGTCGGCCCCGCCCTGCTCGAGGAATTGCCGCTCTATGAGGACGGTCCCGGCGACGGGACGTGGAACTGGAACCGGTATCGCCTGCCGCATGCCAGGGATGTCGCGGTCTGGACACAGACATCGGAGGTGTTGGCGCCGCTTTCCGAAATCGACCCACCAAAGGGAATGGCTGAGGTCGTGATGATCGCGATCGTTCCGGCGATCGTCAATGCCGTCAACCACGCCATCGGCAAGCGTTTTTATCAAACGCCGATCACGCCGGAAAGGATTTTGGAGGCCCTCCCGTGACCGTCGCCACGCGACCACTTTCGATGACCGTCAACGATCGCAAGGTCGGCCCGGTCGACGTACCCGACGATCTGATGATGATCGACTTCCTGCACGAATATCTCAACCTCACGGGCTCGCGGCTTGGCTGCGGCCAAGGCATCTGCCACGCCTGCGCGATCATTCTCGATGGGCCGGAAGGAAATTCTAGCGAGATGCGGAGCTGCATCACCGGAGCGCATTTCTTCGAGGGCAAATCCGTCCGCACCATCGAAGCGCATGCCGAACGCGACGCGAATGGCGATGTCGTTCCGGCTCTCGGTGATTCAGCAGGCCTTCGTCGAACGTTTTTCGTTCCAGTGCGGCTATTGCACGCCGGGCTTTGTCACCGGTGCAACCGTGCTGGTTGAGCATCTCAAAGAGAAGCCGGTCCGTAGGGCGGATGTCGAACGCACGATCGAGCAGGCGCTTGCGCCGCACATTTGTCGTTGCACCGGTTATGTCCGTTATTATGAGGCGGTCCGTCACGTGATCCTGAGCACGCCCGGCCTGGTACAGGGCTGAGGTCCGGCGATGAGGCGTTCCTGGATATTTGGCCTGCGGCACGCATCAGGTCGACGTGCAGCCAATACGGGCGTTTCTGTTTCCGGCACCTGGGCGTGTTCCTTTTGCTTGCCGCGGTACGGTCAAATAGTTCTCGTCCGTGCCTGCGCTTGCGCGGCACGCCTCGCAAGAATATGCGGCTCGCGTCCCAATGTTGCCGAAGCGGTCCAGAAGAGCGTCTCTTCTTGGCCCCGTTTCAAATCGAAGAACGGTTCACCGCTCATTTTCTGCTTTCGAGATCGCCGCATGGACCCAAGCGGGCACTTTCGCCTTGAGGGCGACTACGCGAGTCCATTCCTCGGGGGTCAGTCTGTTCTTGAGCAATTCGCGTAGTGGACACCGTTAGATCGGCCAAGGTGCGCGATTGCCCGGATGGCTTCGCCCGACCTATTCTTTGGCAGGCTCGTGATCCAGGCGGGCGCGTGCTTGAGGCGTATTGTGCAGCGGCCAAGTTTCAGGTTCTTCGACTTTCCGGTCGTGAGAGAGACTGTTTGAACCGGAACTTGTGTCGTCAGGCCGAGCTGGTTCGCCGCCGTAGCACCGGATTGACGATCCTCTCACCTGACAACGAAGCGTACGACTTCACGACGGCTTCCGCTTCCGGCAGCACATATCCATACGGCGTCTTCCTGGAGGGCGTGTACATTCCCCTGTAGACGTGCGCCAGTTGGCCCTTTTTCGCAAGTCTGCTGAGAGCTTGATCGGCTGCCGCACGGTTTCCAGAGCCAACGAATTCCTTCGAAGTGAGCAAAGCACCTTCCTTGGCTCTTTTCGTACGCATTTGAACCGCCCGCGTGACCCCTTCCATGGCATTAGCTCCTGTCAGAGAGAAGATTCGAGTTCTGACCGAATTGTCTCTTATCGTATTGATTAGAAAGAACAGTTCAAGATCGGCTATGGCCAAATCTGGACGCTATATCCCATCCAAATTATGACGCGGCCTGCCTGTGCATAACCGGAAGTCTGCATTGAGCTTTTTTGGAACGGGATCAAGGCTGCCGCAGGTCTTGGGGCCGTCCTGCGTGGACGAATGAGGCATCCCGGGTCGGGCGACTGCCGAAGATGGCTGGATTCATTGCCGCCTTCGCCCGGAACTTCAGGCCCGACGAGGTTGCCGATGATCGGCAGCTCCATGTCGGGCCGCGGCTCAAGGTTTTTGGGAATCAAATCGCGACCATCTTACGGCCGCACCAAAGTCGAAATCGGCCAATTCAGAATCCGAGCTTCAGCGTCGGATCCACAGTTCCGCGTGTTTTCCTGAAGGTCTCGCCGAAGTCGTCTTCCAGAGCCACATTGGCCAACGCAAATTCGACGAGCTCGGCATCAGATGTCAATCCGGTTCGAGCTTTGGCCTTCTTAATGAGATCAGCACTCACCGCCCCGTAATTCTGCCGTCCTTCTCAGCGCGCAGGCCGGATTCTTCCGCCCTCTGCAGGACGGCGTTAATCCTGGCCAAGCGACGCATCTGCAATTTCTCAGCCAGTTTGGGAAGGGTTCTCGTTCGCTTGCCCACGGATTCTTGGCCGCGACGCATACGTACAGCTGTCTTCGTCATCGGGATTTCCGCAGGTTCCGTTTAACAAAAATCGATTTTAGCAACATAGCAGGCAAGGTTTTTTTTCAAATACCCAAAAATAAAACGGGTGTTGGCAGCCCCGGAGTTGCGTTGCTGAAGCTCTCCGAAGGGAGGGATGCCACGGCTGCAACCGACCCGTTGGCGGGGTCCACTCGGAGCACCAGGTCGTAGGCGCTCCCGGGCCAAGCTCGCAGCGGGAGTTTTCACCTCGTCCGAGCGGCCCGGCAGCGCCAAGTTGGCACGATTCGGGAGTGGTAGCACCGCGCCAATTCGAAGACCGGTGCGGCCTTGACCCTCGCCAGCACCTGACATACTTTCTATAAGCAATTTGCGTAGGGAACGCGTGTGCAGCCCGATGATATCGAACTCATTGTGGACGCTGAAATTTCGGAGGACCCATGCCTCCTCTTTGATGTCGTCACGCCCGATGGCGTGCTTCAGCTATTGGGGGACGTGGAGATGGGCAGCAACCATCTTGTTGTCCGTGACCTCCATATTGGAGGCGATGCCCAGGTCCAATGGGGTTGGTCCAAATTGCGCAAGCTCGATCGAGTGATCGCGGAGAAGCTTAATGTCGACTACATCGAAGTTCATGGAGCGGTTCGGACAACGGGTGCGAACCCGGGACGTCGTCCAGGTGTCGTCAGGCTCTCCCGTCCGGCTGAGCTTCAGCTTTCTACACGGCGCGAATACTCCTGAGGCTGCTAGGGTTCTCGTCAGGAGACAGCTGCCGCTGAGGACGGCCCATGCGGTCCTCACGGAGATGGTCGATCAGGGCAAGGCGTTCGTGACTGTTCCTTGCGTCGACGACCTGCGGGCACTGAAGGACGAACTCTCGTCCGCAGGAGTGATCGCGAAGGTTCATGCGCCGCGGCCGATAAGCGTTCGCGAAGTTCGGGATAGCACCAAGCTGTCCCAGGAGGCGTTCGCCGTGAGGTATGGCCTCGATCTGGCAACGCTTCGAAACTGGGAGCAAGGTCGCTCGGAACCGGATGCAGCGGCGAATACTCTGCTTTGGACCATCGCCCGGAATCCGGAGGCAGTCGAAAAATCGCTCGACATGGAGGACGAAGTGGCGGCGCCGTCTCCCTAGTAGTCTAAGTCTTGGGGAGAGGCCGTCGGAACGGCCACTCCATCGCGCGGCTACTCGGCATGCCAATGAACTCTAACCCGACCGCGCTTTGCTCCATCGTGGGCATATCCCAATCAGATCCGCAAACTGCAGCACGACCTGTCGAGACGCACGGAGCACGCCCTGGAGGCGGGCCTGCGCCTTCGCGCGAAGACGGCCAAGCATCTCCAGTCCCTTAGCCAGAACCGGAATATCTCGTCACCGCTACGGCCCGGAACTGGCCGCCACCGCCTCCCAGATAAACCGGCTCACCGCCACCCTTGAAGAGATGGCGGCAAAGGTCACTGCATTGATCGCGCGGCCCGCGAGATTGCAGCAGGCAGATCCAGCTGCCTCCTGGGAGGTTCACGGCCGGGATTCAGCGGCCTCCTCGTCTGCTGCGACAGCTAGTCCGATGACATGATGCACCAGGAACACGTCGACGAGGTACGCAGCCTCGTCCCGGGAAATAGGCAACATGTCTGCCGTGATTTCATTATCGATATATGATTCGGCGTCCCATAGGGTGCGAGTCAGCTTCTCGTTGGGCTCAATCCGCTCAATGACCCTTTCGAACGCGGCGTTGGCGGCCTCGATAAGCAAGTTACGGTCGGCCCCGGCGACTGGCAGGGACGCAATAACGGCATGGGAATCCATGACGAACGTTTCCTTCTGGAGTGGCGGTCTCTTGCCTCAGCATTTTCGGTCGCCATGCCGACGCTGGTTCTTGCTGGGGTGGCTCGTCGAAGCGCCAGGCGCCAACTTGTGCTCACATGCGCAGCCGCAGGATACGCGAGAATTCGGCAGATGCAATCAAAGGTGACAAGCACGGCAGCGCCAGGGACAGAACAGTGTCGGCATAGTGGGCGAAAGGCGGTCTCCGAGCTTTAGGTTCCCGCACGAAGCGGCCTGGAACCCAAGCCTGATCCCCGGAGCCGCCGTCGCGCGTTCCGTCAAGCGCAGGCGCGCGCACTCCGCAAGGGCTTGAGCGGAGCGTCCCTTGAGGACGAGCACGGCTGCGCGAGGGACAGAGCGCGTCGGAGGCGGACCGGGTTCAGGCGGCCTGATCCTTGGTGAGTCCAGAGCGTCTTCTTTGGTCGGCCGCTCGGCGAAACGCTGTCCCTGGGGGTGGCAACCTGGCCCTACCATTTCGAAAGCAAGGAGCTAAGGGGATTAAGCCTTCCGGTTTCGGCACGCGTTGTGTAGTCGGCGGATAGATGAGTGTTGTGATGTCTGCTACAATCGAAAAGTAGCGTCGAGGGGGGGCGACAATGGTTGAAGTGTTCCGCGGAAGGAGCGGTAAACTCGAACACGAAGGGGCCGCGCTCGGCAGAGTCCATGCGCAGGCAAATCACCGCAAGGCGTTGGGGTACTGGCTCGGGTTCTTGAAGGGCGTGATGGCCAGCGAGCGGGTCGAGCGGGCGGAGATGCCGCCACTCAGGGTCGAAGCTGAGCAGTTCCTGTCCCTTCTTCACGACGATGATGCTGCCGAGCTCATCCGCGATCTGGACATTTGGGGTAACGCGCCCGAAGAGATCTACGCCGTCCTTGAAACGATAATCGGCATACGCTCACGGGAGTTTGTCGCCGCTGACGACAAGGACGAAGTCAACGAGTTCTACGGATTCTGTGCCGGTATCGCCTGCGACAACTCCATCACGCCAGCAGAGGTCGAAAAACTGCTGTCCAGGTTGGACTCGAGTGTGGTCCTGCGCAAAGACAGCCGCGTGGCATCTCTCGGAGAAACTGCCAGAAGGTCTTTTGCTGACGGTCGCATAACCGCCGACGAGGCAGAAGACATATGCGGGTGGATTGCCCGTCTTGTCGGCGACAGCGCGACAGACACGGGGCTGCCTACCTTCGGCAATGTGGGTGTCATTGACGGCGCCTTGGAGGATGCAAGCCAGTTCGTGATTCCGAGCCGGATGTTCGTCCTCACGGGAAAATTCGCCATCGGCCCGCGAAAGGCAGTCGCTGCGATGATTTGCGAACGCGGCGGTGATTGGAAGGACACCGTCTGCGGCCAGACCGACTACCTCATCGTCGCGGCCGAAGCGTCTCGGGACTGGAAGCACAGCCACGAAGGCACGAAGATCATAAGGGCAATGGAGCTTCGCGAAAAGGGAGGTCGGCCGGATCTGGTTCTTGAACCGATGCTGGCCAAAGCGTTGGGTTTCTGACCGCCTCCATCCGGCAAAGGGAAACCCTATTGTCTTGGAGGTGCGGCTTCAGAGCCTAGTCGTCGGAAGCGCGGAGCCTGAACACCTGAGCCTTAGTGAATCCTGATACGGGTCGTTTTTCAAGGCGGGTAGCGGCGGCACCTGGCGCCATCAACCCGCAAAGGATCGGCTGCGAGCATGCCGCCGCTGCGGCTGCGCCTGCGCCGTGATTGCAGCGCTCAGCCCGACACGTCGGGCGGCTGTCAGCGGGGATAGTCCTCCGCTCGGAACAGGAGCCGGATCGATGCCCCTCAACGAAGGCCACGCGGTTGTTTAAACAACATATAACCCATTGAAGTTACTGCCAAATGTTTTCTGGCCACGACCCTGAGGCGTCAAAAAGTTACGCTTTCTATTTTAGGGAAAATCGCCGAAAAAATATGTTTGAGGTTTCGTCAACTATCGGGACCGGTGGACGATTTTGCACCTGGCGGCCGCCCGCCAGCCTGCTCGACGCTCGTCAAAAAATACCGTCGCACAACCATGCATCCTAGACCGATGCCATCCAACCGCAAGGGAGCACCGCCCGGACTGCCCGCGCCTTGATCAATCCCTGCGTTCTGGTTATATTACTGGAAATATGTCGGAGGCAACTATGGGCAGCTCGCAAAAACGCGCCATTCAAAACTATCGATCTCGCCTCAGCGAGCGCGGCTTGGCGCGCTTCGAAGTGCTTGGCCGCGATGCCGATCGCGACCTTATTCGATCTTTGGCTCGCCGCCTGGCCGAAGATGGGCCGGACGCCTCTAGCCTGCGCGCTGCTGTCAGCCGGACCATCGCTGGCGAGCCGCCCAAGCTCGGCGGAATCCTCGCCGCCTTGCGTCGTTCTCCACTAGTCGGCGCTGATCTCGATCTTTCCCGCCCCCGTGAAGAGGGACGCAAGATCGACCTGTGACACGCTACCTCCTCGATACCAACATCATCAGCAATGTGGTCAAATCGCAGCCGTCGGAATCGCTTCTGGCATGGATGTCGAGACAGCGTGACGAGGACTTGTTCATCGCCTCGCTGACCGTTGCAGAAATCCTTCGCGGGGTTCTGGAGAAACCTCGTGGCAAGAAACGCGACGCACTCGACAAGTGGTTCTCTGGGCCTGAGGGGCCGCAGGCGCTGTTTGCAGGCCGCATCCTCTCGTTCGACGACAAGGCCGGGCTGATTTGGGCGCGGCTGATGGCAGGAGGAAAAGCGGCCGGCAAGCCGCGCAGCGGGCTCGATATGATCATCGCCGCTGTCGCCGGAGCGAACGAGTGCGTGCTGGTAACGGATAACGAAAAAGACTTTGCCGGGCTCGAGGTCGTCAATCCGATACGCGGAGCGGTCTGATGCGGCGGCGGGTCAAGGAATGCTCGGGAGGGCAAGATGGCTGAAACTCAGATAGAGTGGACAGACTCCACTTGGAACCCGGTCGCAGGATGCTCGATCGTTACGGCAGGCTGCACCCATTGTTATGCAATGGAGATGGCCAAACGCCTTGAGGCCATGGACGTCGCGAAATATGCGGGGCTTACCCGTAAAACGGGAAAGCGCACGGTGTGGAATGGCGTGGTGCGGGAAGACCGCGAGGCGCTGGCCATTCCCTACGGATGGAAGAAACCGCGAAAAATCTTTGTAAATTCGATGAGCGACCTCTTTCACGAGGGTGTCAGCGACGAGTTCATCCTCAAGGTCTGGAAGGTCATGCGCGAGACCCCGCGCCACAACTATCAAATTCTTACTAAGCGTCCCGAGCGAATGGCAGCCCTTGTCGCCTCGGCGATGGGCGACATCCTGCCCAATGTCTGGCTGGGCACGAGCATTGAAAACGCGGACGTCGTGAGCCGAGTCGACTATCTCCGCCAGGCACCCGCGACCATTCGCTTCATCTCCTTTGAGCCTCTGATTGGACCGGTTGGCACCGTCGATCTCCGTGACATCCATTGGGCAATCGTAGGCGGTGAAAGCGGCAAATTCGCTCGACCGATCAGGGAAGAATGGATCGATGAAATTTACGGCCAATGCCTGACGGCCGGTACCGCCTTCTTCTTCAAGCAGTGGGGAACCTGGGGCAAGGACAATAAAAAGCGTTCAAAGAAAGCCAACGGGCGTGAGTATCGGGGCCAGACTTGGGACGAGATGCCGACTACCCCGCAGGACGCGGTAGCAATGTAGAATAACATCCGGCGGGGGGAAGTTTAGGTGGTCGAAAAACGATATGAATGGGTTGACGGAGCAAAGCTGGAGGAACACTCTCGCCGCAAGCATAAAATATTGCGCGAATATGTCTTCGACTACCTGACGGTTCGCTGCAGGCTGCCTCAGCAGGAGCGCTTTCGCCTTGCTATCGTCGACGGTTTCGCTGGCGGCGGGCGCTACCAGTGCGGCTCACCTGGATCGCCGTTGATTTTCATGGAGGAACTGAAACGAGCCCTCGAGGCGGTGAACACGCAGCGCGCCGTCCAAGGGCTTGGCGCTGTCGAAGTTGAATGCCTCCTCGTATTCAACGACGCCAGCCGCGAAGTCATGGAGCTTTTGAAGGCGCACGTCGCGCCCATGCAAGCGGAGGCAAACCAAGCCTGCCCAAAATTGCATTTACGCGTCGAGTATCTAAACGAGTTCTTCGAAGTCGCCTATCCCAATATCAAGCGCCTACTGGAGCAAGGCCGGTATCGGAGCGTCATCTTCAATCTCGATCAGTGCGGGCATAGTCACGTCGAGCGAAACACCATTCTCGACATCATGCACTCCTATCCCGCGGCTGAGATCTTCTACACCTTCGTCATTAGCTCCCTGCTGGCCTTCCTTCAGAAGGACCAGCCGGAGCGACTTCGCGCCCAACTGGATCATCTCGGCTTGACGAGCAATGACATCCAAGCGCTGGATGCCCTGATGAGTCAGAAGGATTGGCTCGGCACGGCCGAGAAAATCGTCTTTGATGCTTTCCGGTTGTGTGCACCCTATGTCAGCCCATTCTCGATCAACAACCCCGGAGGATGGCGGTATTGGCTGATCCACTTCGCCAATGCTTATCGGGCTAGGCAGGTCTACAACAATGTCCTCCACGACAACGCCAGCTTACAGGCACATTTCGGTCGGTCTGGCCTTAACATGCTGTCCTATGATCCAAAGCATCATGAAGGCATGCTCTATCTCTTCGATATCAGCGGTCGAGCTTCGGCGAAGAATCAGCTTCTCGGGGATATTCCACGCCTGATCACGGAATCCGGGGACGCCATGTCCGTCATGGACTTCTATGAGAGCATCTACAACATCACACCTGCACATGCGGACGATGTGCACGCGGCGATCATAGAGAATCCGGACCTTGAGGTCATAACCCCCGCTGGAGGTGAGCGGAGGAAGGCCAATACAATTGGCGTCGATGACGTGATCAAGATCAAGAAGCAGATCAGCTTCTTCCCAATGTTCTTGAACGCCGGGACAAAGGGCGGTGCCAAAGGATGACCGCGCGGCGTCGGGACCCGGAATGGCGCGAGTTCGAATGCCTAGTCGCGCGGATTGAGGCCGACGCCGGACCTCAGGGCCTGGTCATCGCCGGATCGTCTTCGCTGCAAACTCACCGGTCGGATGAGAGAAGTGGATGCAAGCATTCGTGCTCGGGTCGGCAGCACCGAAATGCTTGTTACAATCGAATGTCGACGCTGGCGAAAGATCCAGGACGTAACTTGGATCGAGCAGCTAGCCACAAAGAAGTCTTCGATTGGCGCGGATCGAACCATTGCCGTCAGTGTATCTGGCTTTTCCCCAGAGGCTCAGATTGTCGCGTCTCATGAGGGCATTTCGCTGCGGAAACTTTCGGAAATTACGGTTGCGGAAATGAACTCGATCTTGCGACTGGACTTTGTGCTCTTTTGGCATCGGGCCTGTGCCATTGCACAGGTCGGCATCCGGAGATTTCGTTCGCTCGATTGGAAAGTTCCCAGTCCCCAGGACGTCGATTTCATTTTACCGGAGGATACTGACCCGCTCGCACCGATCTTTCGCAACACTGAGTCCGATACAACTTGGTCTCTAAACGATCTGTGGCACCAAATTCAAGGGGCCGCAGATCCGTTTGACGGCATTCATAAGGCGCAACCGCCTGCGTTCCGGACGGCATGCTTTCCTTATCCTGGCTCAGTCACCCTCACAACCACCAACGGCCCCTGCGTGCTGGGTGACGTCCTCCTCACCGTCGCACTTTGGACAGAGGCCGAGCAGATCACTCTCGATGAGGGGCACAAGGTCGAATACGCATCCGACGAGATGGCCGCGATCCAGCGCGTCGAGTTCGCCTCGCGCCGGCGAAAAACGAACGATTGGCGCATCTCCCTCCAGATCCCAAAAGACTCCGAGGACACCGCCGATCTGCGAATGGGAGGCGATCGGTCTGAAGCCGAGAAATAGCGACACACATTGCATTTTGAAAAACGTCTACCGGTTTGTGCCCCCCGCCCGGCCCTACGAATGCGCAGCAATCGGACAATCTGCTGTGAGAATCCTGGCCAGGGGCGTGCATCCCAGGGAGGGATCTCAATGAGTATCGCCCAGACAGTTCGACCGGTTCATTTGCGACCGGCCCATCGTCTCGGGTCGTAGCGGCTCTCGCTACGGCCGCCGCGAGCGATACTGGCCTGAACGTTGGACCCGATACGCGCTCTGGAGCAGAGAAGTGAGCTCGATCGGACTTGGGACGTGCTGATGGGGCGTATATCCACTCAGCGCGACCGCCTTGTCCGCTCCCCACAATCCGACAGTGGAAATCAAGCTGCTCATTGGCCCAAGCTCGCTGCTGAGGCTGCCTGGGGCATAAGGAATGCAGCTACATCTCTAATGACGTTCCCAAGATCGCCCGGATCGTGAGCGACTTCTCCAACAAACGCGCGCCACTGTCGCTGCTTTTGCGCATCCTCGGCAAAGGCCGACGTCAGCGCATCGGGCAGGTCTTGAGGTATCCCCGTTCCGCGCCGCGCGAAGGTGGCGGCGATCGCTCGTGGCAACCTGTCGTCGTCGAAGGTGAAGGACCGGCTAAGAATCCAGATGTCGTAGAAGTCCTTCATCCTGCTATTCGCCCGCCCCAGCGCCACCATCGCCTGAAATTTCTCGGCAATGACGGTTTCCCGCGCATAAGCCCGCAGCCGGGGCATGGGAAAGTCGAGCATGGAAGGATAGTCCAGCTCTTCGGCACCAGGCTCCAGCGCATCGCCAAAGCCGATGTCGATCGTCAGGCTGACCCGGGCGCCGCTGATCGAGGCCGTCGTCCGCAGCCTGAGCCCACCATACTCCAGCTCCTCGCGAATGCGGTCGACCCGGAGTGCGTCAGCGTCGAACTCGACGCCATCGCCAGCGTCCTGCGCCAGGACCTCCCGAAACGTCGCCAGCATCGGCTCCGCGCTCGGATCGCCAAAACCCAGCAGGTCAAGGTCGCGGGTGCCGCGGTGCGGATCATCGAACCAGCTCATCATCAGCATCGCGCCCTTCAGCACGAAGCGGTCGGCGTGGGGTGACTGGCTAAGCCGGAAAAGCAGCCGCTCGAGGGCGAAGCGGGTCAGAACCAGATCGAGGGTCTGGCCACTTACCTTGGCGAGTTGCAGCAGACGTGTGCGCACTGAGGCGCCGATGTTCTTGATCTCTTTAGCCATTGGCCGTCAGCGCCTCGATATACGGCCGGATGACCGTGGCGACACCGCCACGCTCAGCCTGCCTGGCAATTTCGCCGGGCGTGGCCTTGCGCTGGCGAAGCGCTTCCTGGAGGCCCTCGATCGCTACCGACAGGCCGATCTTGTTGCGATATCGAAAACAGTCCGCGATTGTTTTGACAACCCCAAAGACTTTTACGGTCACGCCCTCGACAACATGAGTTTCGACGCTGTCGTTGAGCAGACTTTCGGTAAAACGCACGATGCGAATGGGTGTGCCGTTGGGTTTGGGAGCCCAGTCCTTCTGGCCGATGGCCAGCCATACCTGTCTCGGAAGCTGATCCGTCAGCTGGTGGAATGCCAGGGCTGACACAAGGCAGACAACGCCTTTGGGTACGCGCTTGGCAGCCTCGGCTAGGCTATGATTAGCGTCGAGCGGCGCGTCGGAGAGCTGGTAGAGGCCGCGTGCGAGCCGGAGCACCTCCCCATCCCGTTCCATGCGACTCATCGTGGCCGCTGTTACGCCGGCGTTGCGCAGCTCCGCGAGACGCGCGATTCCGCGCACTGTCAGAAGTGCGTGGGCGATTTGGCGCTGGGGAGCGGGCTCTGGCATTGATACGAAATCTCGGAACTAAGGGGTTACAGTCCGAGGATTTGTATCACTTGTTGAGAATCAATGGAAGCCAATCGTCAGCCGCATTGAGCCTTGCGCCGCAGCCATACTTTGAGCTCGCCGTGGACGGCGGCGCCTTCGAGCAGGATATCGGTTTTCTTGGGATGTGGTCCATCGGGATAGAGATCGGAGCCATGGACAAGATGGATTTCATCCCCGTCGATGCTGAGCGTCCCATCGCGCGGCGACCGGCGCATGAAGGCCTCGGCCGTACGCCGCATCTTCGCAAGCCGGCCTTACCGCGCAGCCGCCGTTGTGCTGGGGCGCATCCGGTATGCACGTGTCGCAACAGATCCTTCAAAGAAAATCGCGGACTTTTAGCACTCTAAACCGCTGAGAATATGTACGTTGAGCCTATCATTTGGGCTGCGGGTCGAGACCGTGACGTATCGGAAACGATCTGCGATGCGGTCGGGCGTATTGACCTCGTCGGACGGCAAGATTGCCTCTGAAATTAGTGGAAGGACGCCAAATGGAGGAAGTCAAGACAAGGAGTGCCGGCCGATGATGACACTGGTCATGCGCCTAAAGGCCGCGGCTCATCTTGATCGACTTCGAATCCTGGGACTTTGTGCGCATGCGGACCTGACCGTCTGCGAGCTGGCAGAAGTTCTGAGTCTGTCTCGCGAGCACGTGGTCGCACACGTGCGCCAGCTCGCCAGAGCCGGCTTTCTTCTCGGCAACGAACAGCGCCCCTGGCCTTCGTACCACCTCGAAGCAGGAGGCTCGGACGGCGGCTTGGTTCAATTGTTGGTTGATCTCCTGCCCCACGGCGATGGCCATCACAGACAAGACCTACAGCGCCTGGAGGCGATACAGGGCGCGCGGTCCAAGGTGGCCGCCTGCTTGTCCTGAAACTTAGTCCCAATGGAGCGCGAAGCTGATATGGACAATTCGACTGGCGGCGCCATCGCGGAGCTTGACACTTGCGAGTGGCCTCACCTGGCTGTCGCAGATTCTCGCGTTCACGAGCTGCTTTTAAGACAGGAGCGCCAGGAGCGGACGACCCTCAAACTTATCGCCTCCGAGAACTTCGCGTCCTCGGCGGTGCTGGAAGCGACCGGGTCTATTTTCACCAACAAGTATGCCGAGGGATATCCCGGCGCGCGCTACTACGCCGGAAACGAGATTGTCGATGAGCTTGAGAACCTCGCCATCGAGCGATTGAAGGCGCTATTCGGCTGTGAACACGCCAACGTGCAGCCTTATTCCGGCTCGCCGGCCAATCAGGCTGTCTGTCGAGCGCTGTTGTGTCCGGGAGACAAGATGATGGGCTTGACCCTCCCCGGCGGCGGGCATCTGACGCACGGTTGGGCCGTCAACTTCTCTGGCACTGACTATCAGCGAGTTCCGTACGGGCTGCACGAAAAGACGCAGCAGATTGACCATGACCGCTTGCGCGAGACGGCCAAACGCGAACGACCGAAGCTCATTTGGGTCGGCGGAACTGCTTATCCGCGCATCTTTGACTATGAGGCAATGGCCGACATTGCTTCGGAGGTGAACTCCTATCTGGTAGCCGACATCGCCCACATCAGCGGCCTCATTGTCGCAGGAGCGCATCCGAATCCCGTTGGCCATTGCGATGTTGTCACCAGCACCTCTCACAAATCGATCCGCGGCCCCCGCGGTGGCTTCATCTTGTCAAGGAATGAAGACCGCTATCAGGCGCTCTACCATTCCAAGAGCAAACACAATCTGGCCAAACGCATAGACCGTGCCGTGTTCCCTCTCCTCCAGGGCGGACCGCACATGAATACGATTGCCGCGCTAGCTGTCGCTCTGCACGAAGCAGGGAATGCATCCTTCCGTGTGTACGGTCAGCAGATCGTCAACAACGCCAAGGCTCTGGCCCAGGCCCTTCTGGAGCGAGGTTATGAACTCGTCACGGGGGGCACTGACAATCACATGCTGATCCTTGATCTTCGGGACCGGCCGCTGTCTGGGAAAGCCTATGCCGAGCGTCTGTCGCAAGCAGGTATCATTACGAATTTCAACATGGTGCCGGGGGACCGGCGCCATCCCGCGCTCACCAGCGGCATTCGGTTAGGCACGCCAGCAGTGACGTCTGTGGGCATGCGCGAGGCGGAAATGCTGCAGATTGCCGCTTTCATCGACCTGGTTTGCCGCCAGCCCGATGATTCGGACGTCCATGCCCGCGTGCGCAGAGACGTTGCCGACTTCTGCGCTGCGTTCGACGTGCCGGGCATCTCCGACAGGTAAGACGGCCTGATCAACTGTCACATCTATTTCCAACGTTTGAAGCGAGGAAATCCCATGACCAGAAAATTCGTGTTCTCTTCCGAATCCGTCGGCGCTGGACATCCCGACAAGATGGCCGACAATATCTCAGATGGCGTGCTCGATGCGATCCTTCGCAAGGATCCCAAGGCTCGCGTTGCTTGTGAAGCGTTGGTGAAATCAGGGATGGTCGTTCTGGCTGGCGAGATCACCAGCCACGCGCAGATCGACTACAGCCAAGTTGCCCGCGATATCATTTTGGACATTGGATATGACGACGATGCGATCGGCTTTGACGGCCGGCGTTGCGCCGTGATCTTGGCCTTGACCGAGCAGTCGCCTGACATCAGCCAGGGCGTCGACGAGGGACGAGGGCAAGATCTCGAGCATGGAGCGGGGGATCAGGGCCTCATGTTCGGGTACGCGTGCAACGAGACCGAAACATTGATGCCGTTGCCAATCCAACTTGCTCACGAGTTGACAAAAAAACAGGCAGAGGTGCGCCAAACCGGACGCCTTGGCTGGCTTCGCCCGGACGTTAAATCACAGGTATCCGTCCGTTATGAGGGTTTGCGCCCGGTAGCGCTTGATACCATAGTCCTGTCGACGCAGCATGACGAGGAGGTCTCACAAGCCACGGTCCGCGAAGGCGTCATTGAGGAGATCATAAGGCCGGTCTTGCCCCACGACTTGGATACGACGGGGATAAGGTTCCTGGTCAATCCAACAGGCCGGTTCGTGGTCGGTGGGCCGCGCGGCGATTGCGGTCTCACCGGACGCAAGATCATCGTCGATTCCTACGGCGGTATGGGGCGTCACGGCGGCGGTGCCTTTTCGGGCAAGGACCCGTCCAAGGTTGATCGGTCGGCCGCCTATGCGGCGCGGTACGTCGCAAAAAACGTCGTTGCCAGCGGACTGGCGGAGGTGTGCGAGGTTCAGCTTGCTTACGCGATCGGTGTGGCCGCGCCGGTCTCTATCCTCGTCAATACATTCGGAACCGCAAAGATTGATGAAAAAAGGATCGAGCGCGCCGTCCTTGAGCTTTTCGATCTCCGGCCGAAAGGCATCATCAAGGCGCTTGATCTCTTACGGCCGATTTACCGCAAGACCGCGACATACGGACACTTCGGCCGCGAAGAGCCGGAGTTCACCTGGGAAAAGACGGACAGAGCTGACGACCTGTTGCGTGAGGCAGGACCGGCAGCTGCGTGATGCGCGGGTATTGGATGCGTCGGCATAGGGCGACCCATTCCACACTCGCCAAAAACACGCCGGCCCCGGCGTGGCGAGAAGCCGGCTCGGCTTTTTGGCGGAGACACTGATGTCGAAATATGACGTGCTTTGTATCGGTAATGCCATCGTCGACATCATCGCGCAGTGCGACGAGGCATTCCTCGAGACCAACGGCATCATCAAGGGCGCGATGAACCTCATCGACACAAGGCGCGCCGAGCTGCTCTACAGCCGCATGGGTCCGGCGATCGAGGCGTCCGGCGGCAGTGCCGGCAACACGGCGGCCGGCGTCGCCAGCTTCGGCGGCCGCGCCGCTTTCTTCGGCAAGGTCTCCAACGATGCGCTGGGCGAAATCTACGCCCACGACATCCACGCGCAGGGCGTCGCCTTCGACACCAGGCCGCTCAAGGGCGAGCCGCCGACGGCGCGCTCGATGATCTTCGTCACCCCTGACGGCGAGCGCTCGATGAACACCTATCTCGGCGCCTGCGTCGAGCTCGGGCCGGAGGATGTCGAGGCCGACAAGGCCTCTGGCGCCAAGGTCACCTATTTCGAAGGCTATCTGTGGGATCCGCCGCGCGCCAAGGAAGCAATCCGCCAGACGGCGATGCTGGCGCACGCGGCAGGCCGCGAAGTGTCGATGACCCTGTCGGATTCGTTTTGCGTCGATCGCTACCGAGACGAGTTCCTCGAACTGATGCGTTCGGGCACGGTCGATATCGTCTTTGCCAACAGCCACGAGATCAAGTCACTCTACCAGACATCGTCGTTTGACGAGGCGCTGGCGCAGATCCGCAAGGATTGCCGTATCGCCGCCGTGACCCGCTCGGAAAAAGGTTCGGTGATCGTGCGCGGGGACGAGACCGTGGTCATCAAGGCGACCGCCATCAAGGAACTGGTCGACACCACGGGTGCCGGCGATCTCTATGCCGCCGGCTTCCTGCATGGATACACGCAAGGCCGCGACCTGCAGACCTGCGGCGACCTTGGCTCACTGGCGGCCGGATTGGTGATCCAGCAGATCGGCCCCAGGCCACGGCAGAATCTGCGACGAGAGGCTGAGCAGGCGGGGTTGCTGTAGGGGGCATTTCCGCGAAGTGCTGCCCACCTTCCCGTTGTGCAGGCTGTCCAGACAAGCGCGTGTAAATCGAAATGTCGCGTGCCTGCGTGAAGGATGGCGGTTTTTCTCCAAATTTCAATTTTGCAGGCTTAGGAACGTTGTCGCACTTCGGGCCAGTACTGCCGCCCGATCATGAATGGCCAACACGAGCCATTTTTGACGAAGTCGTTTTGAGACGGGATCGTACAAAAGGCAGATTGCCCGAGGGGCGAGCCACAGTCTGCACACAGCGGAGAGTCGCGCAGAAGGGCTCAGCTCGACGGCGACATGAGACTTGCAAACACGCCGCAGGCGAACAATTCACATAAGCACATAAACATTTCTTTATACGGCATTGACAGCAATGCGAGCGGCTGCGATCGTCTGCGGGTCGTGGTTCTCCGCAAGGTGTTGCCGTAGCGGAGCTAAGAGGGAAGCCGGTGCAATGCCGGCGCTGCCCCCGCAACGTAAGCGGCGAGCCAACCCACCAATGTCACTGGGGCGAACTGCCCCGGGAAGACGGGGCAGAGGCTGTGACCCGCGAGCCAGGAGACCTGCCACGGCGAACAACGTCCACGGGCGGGGTGTCTGGTGGCCGCGGCAGCTCGGCGTTGATGCCGGCCTGCTAACGCCTTCCTTGGCCCCGCCCCAACCATCGGGGTATGGAATGAATGTCTCCCAGCAAGTTCCCATAGCAACGCTTGGCGTGCCGCGTATCGGTCGCCGGCGAGAACTGAAATTCGCGCTCGAAAGCTACTGGTCCGGAAAATCTTCTGCTGCCAACCTTCTGGCGACGGCGAAGGCACTGCGTGCCGCCAGCTGGAGCGAGCAGCGCGACCGCGGCGTGTCGAAAATCCCGTCGAACGATTTCTCACTGTATGACCATGTGCTCGACACCGCAGCAATGGTCGGCGCCGTGCCAGCTCGTTACGGCTGGACGGGCGGCGAGGTCCCGCTCGACATCTACTTCGCGATGGCGCGCGGGACGCAAGGCGATAGCGCGGGTTGCGGACGGGCCGGTCACGGGCATGCAGTTCAGGGGCAGCGCGTAACCGCGATGGAAATGACCAAATGGTTCGACACCAACTACCACTACATCGTGCCGGAGCTGGGCGACGATCAGACCTTCGCCCTCTCGTCGACGAAACCAGTCGATCACTTTCTGGAGGCAAAAGAGCTCGGCACCCATACACGCCCGGTCATCCTTGGACCGGTGACCTTCCTGAAGCTGGCGAAGTCTCCCGACCAGGGCTTCAATCCCATAGCGCTCCTGCCGCGCCTACTGCCCGTCTACGAGCAACTCCTGCAGAGGCTGGAGCTCTCGGGGGCCGACTGGGTTCAGATTGATGAGCCGGCGCTTGTGCTCGACCTTAGCCCGAACGAACGAGCTGCCTTCGAATTCACCTACGGGCAGCTGTCGAAAGCCGCGCCCAAGTTGAAAATTATGCTGGCTGCCTATTTCGGGCCGCTGGGAAACAATCTGGCGACCGCGCTTTCGCTGGGCCTGGCGGGCCTGCATCTCGACCTCGTGCGCGCTCCCGAGCAGTTGGAGACGGTTGGTCGGCTTGCACCGAAGGATCTGGTGCTGTCACTTGGCCTGATCGACGGCCGCAATGTCTGGCGCGCGAACCTGTCTGCAATTCTCGACCGCATCAAGCCGGTCATTGCCGGCTGGCCGCTGGACCGCGTCGAAATTGCGCCTTCCTGCTCGATGCTTCATGTGCCGATGGACCTGCGGATGGAGACCGCGCTCGATGTAGACGTTCGTTCGTGGCTGGCATTCGCCGCCCAGAAGACTGAAGAGCTGCTCGTGCTGGCCCAAGCCTTGTCCGAAGGCAGGGAGGGTGTAGCAGGCGCGCTGAAGGCTTATGAAGAGGCGGCCGCCGCGCGCGCAATGTTGACAAAAGTCCATGATCCGCTCGTCCGCGGGCGTGTTAGCAGCATTGACGGCGTGATGAAGCAACGAAAGAGCGCATTTGCCAAGCGCTCCAAAGTCCAGGCTGACGCGCTCGGCCTGCCGCCGTTCCCGACGACGACCATCGGGTCCTTCCCGCAGACGCCCGAGGTGCGCAGGGCACGCTCCGCTCATGCGAAGGGCCGGCTGAGCTATATCGACTACCAGGCCTTTCTGAAGAAGGAGACCGAGGCGGCGGTCCTTTGGCAGGAGGAGATCGGGCTGGACGTGCTGGTACATGGCGAGTTCGAACGCAACGATATGGTGCAGCATTTCGGCGAGCAGTTGTCCGGCCTCGCCTTCACCCAGCATGGCTGGGTGCAAAGTTACGGCTCGCGGCTCGTGCGCCCTCCCATCATCTTCGGCGACGTATCGCGGCCCAATCCGATGACGGTCTTCTGGTGGCAATTTGCCCAATCGCTGACGAAAAAGCCGGTGAAGGGCATGCTCACTGGCCCAGTGACGATTCTTAACTGGTCTTTTGTGCGCGACGACGTACCCCGCGCCGAGGTCTGCCGCCAGATCGCACTCGCCATCCGCGATGAAGTGGCCGACCTCGAAAAAGCTGGCGCAAGGGTGATCCAGATCGATGAGGCCGCGTTTCGCGAAGGCTTGCCCCTGCGGAAGTCCGACTGGAAACATTATCTGGGCTGGGCTGTCGAATGCTTCCGGCTCGCCTCGACGGGTGTAGAGGACGCGACCCAAATTCACACCCACATGTGCTATTCGGAGTTCAATGAGATCATTGACTCGATCGCTGAACTGGACGCGGACGTAATTTCGATTGAGACGTCGCGCTCCAAAATGGAACTGTTAGACGCCTTCACGAAGTCCAAATATCCGAATGACATCGGTCCTGGCGTCTACGACATTCACTCACCACGTGTCCCGGAAGTCGGCGAGATTTTACATCTCGCCCAACTTGCCCGCGCGCGACTGTTGGACGGCCAACTGTGGGTGAATCCGGATTGTGGCCTCAAAACAAGGAAATGGGAGGAGGTCCGGCCTGCCCTCATGAACATGGTCGCTGCCGCATGCGCGCTGCGGGAGAAAGAGCGGGCGCAGGTCGCTGGGCCACTGTGACCGGCAAACATGTGACCAGCGGGCTTCGCAGACAATTTCAAAGCAGAAAGGACGACATCGAAAAGCCGCGCACAGGTCGGTCGACGCGCGCGAGTCCCCACCCTTGTCGTCCAGCCGAAGGTCCGCTCGACGGCCCAGCGGCGGGCAGGATCCGGGAAGCGCTTCTGGTCCGAAGGACGGATGACTTCGACCACGAAATGGAGGAAGGCGGCTTTTGTCCGTGAGCTTCAGCCTCTCATAACGCCAGCGGTCAACAGACACGAGGGGCCAAAGCTGGCGGTCTCGCCTGAGCACCGGCATCATCGAGATATCGGCGGCGAGATCGACCATCGAGAGCATCGGTATCGAGGGAATGCGTCGCATGTGGCGGACAATCGACAAAATAGCCATACCGCCCAGCCGCAAGCTGCGACCATTACTCATCGCTTGAATTGAAACTTGGCTGCATCTGGCATGGGGTTTGCTCCGCTTCTGCTGAGGTTCGCTGAAAACAGAGTTTTTCCAAGGGCATGGACCGCGGTGGAATGTTGCTTCGACACAAAGGCAGCCGCCAACATTACGATCGGTCCAAGGATCTCAGGTGCGCTCTCCGAGCGTACCTTTTTCGTTGTGCAGGCTACCGGAGGAGCGGCGAGGAGCGGAATCAACCAAGGTGTAAGGAGCACTTGATGTCGAACATGATGAAGGCGTTGGTGAAGGCCAAGGCCGAACCGGGCATCTGGATGGAAGAGGTGCCGGTGCCGGAGATCGGCCCGAACGACGTTCTGATCAAGATCAAGAAGACCGCGATCTGCGGTACCGACGTCCACATCTACAATTGGGA
>NZ_JBVVPV010000043.1:0-58914 GCF_055811735.1 Mesorhizobium sp. WSM4850
GATGAGGGGCGGCGCAGACCTGAATCGATTGCCTTGGCGAGGGCCAGCCCTTGCAGGCCATGATAAGCCAACGATGCCAGCAAATCGCTAAGCCGGCCGCTTCTTCGCTTTCTTGCTCTTGGCGGGTCCGGCCTTGTCGAATTTCGGCTTGCCTGCCTTCCCGGCCCAGGGTTTTGCCTCGAATGCGGCGGGGCGCTGATCGGCTGACGGTGCGCGCTTCTCGAATTTGGGCGCGTTCTGGTCGAACGTCCGCTTGCCGCGGTGCGGCTTCTTGTCCGGCCGTGGCTCCTGATAGCCGGCCCGCGACAGGTCGGGCGTGCCGTCCAGCCGCTTCACCGCGATGTTGTTCTGCAGCTTGCGGTCCGGGCCGATCGCCTGGAGGAACCGATCGGCCCAATCCGCCGCGATCTGCACGAAAGTTTCCTCCGGCTGCATCTTGATGGCGCCGATCTCGCGCTTGGAGATGCCGCCGGTCCGGCACAGCATCGGGATCAGCCAGCGCGGCTCGGCATTCTGCCTGCGTCCCACCGACAGCGAGAACCAGACGCTGTCGCCGAAATCGTCGCGGCGGCTTGGCGCCTCGCCGCGACGGGCAAATCTGTCGCCAGAGGGCCTGTCGCCCGATGGCGTGAACGGAGCGACGTCTAGGAGATCCTCGGGCGCCGAGCGGCTGGAGCGGCACAGACGCACGAAGGCGGCGGCCACCTGATCGGGGCCGTGCTGCTCAAGAAGCGCATTGATGAAGCCGCGTTCATCATCCGTCACAGGCTCGCTGAAAACCGGGTCGGCGAGGATGCGCTCGTCGTCGCGGCGCAGGACGTCGTCGGCCGAAGGCGGGCTTGCCCAGGTCGCCGCAAGGCCAGCGCTTTGCAGCAGCCGTTCGGTGCGCCTGCGGGCATTGTTGGGCACGATCAGCGCGCTGACACCCTTGCGTCCCGCCCGTCCCGTCCGCCCGCTTCGGTGCAGCAGCGTCTCCGGATTGGTCGGCAGGTCGGCGTGGATCACCAGTTCGAGGTTGGGCAGGTCGATGCCGCGCGCCGCCACGTCGGTGGCGATGCAGACTTTTGCGCGGCCGTCGCGCATCGCCTGCAGCGCGTGGCTGCGCTCGTTCTGGCTCAGCTCGCCCGAAAGCGCGACGACGGAAAAGTTGCGGTTGTTGAAGCGCGCGGTCAGGTGATTGACGGCGGCGCGCGTGTTGCAGAACACCAGTGCGTTCTTCGCCTCGTAATAGCGCAGCACGTTGATGATGGCATTTTCCCGGTCGGCCTGGGCCACGCTCAGCGCCCGGTATTCAATGTCGAGATGCTGCTTCTCCTCGCCGCCGGCCGAGATGCGCACCGCATCGCGCTGGTAGCCCTTGGCCAGCGTGGCGATGGAGCGCGGCACGGTGGCCGAAAACATCAAGGTGCGGCGCTCGGCCGGCGCGGCGTCGAGGATGAATTCCAGATCCTCGCGAAAGCCGAGATCGAGCATCTCGTCGGCCTCGTCGAGCACCACTGCCTTCAGCTCGGACATGTCGAGCGAATTGCGGGTAATGTGGTCGCGCAGCCGGCCGGGCGTGCCGACGACGATATGGGCGCCGCGCTCCAGCGTGCGGCGCTCGGTCCGCATGTCCATGCCGCCGACGCAGGACGCTATCGCTGCGCCGGTCAGTTCGTAGAGCCATTCGAGTTCGCGCGTCACCTGCAAAGCGAGCTCCCGCGTCGGTGCCACGGCCAGCGCCAGCGGTGCTGCGGCTTGGGAAAAGCGCTCGGCGCCGTCGAGAAGGGTCGGCGCCAGAGCCAGCCCGAAGGCGACGGTCTTGCCGGAGCCGGTCTGGGCGGAAACCAGCGCATCGGCCTGTCCGAGCTCGAGTACCGCCTTCTGCACCGGCGTCAGCTCGACATAGCCGCGTTTTTCCAGCGCCTTTGCCAGCGCGGGGACAAGTGCTTCGAAATTGGACATTTCACTCTTTCGGAATTCGGATTCTTTTATGCCCGGCAATGGGTCATCCGTCGGCGAGCGCCAGGAGCGCCACGAGCCAAACGATCCAATCGTTCGTACTTCGCGCCGCCGCCATTGTACAGGGCAAGCCGCCTGGCGCGTCGCGATTGACTCTTTACGCAAACCGCGTAAAAGCCGGCACCGAATGGGGTAGTTTCGATGCGCGGCCTTTTGATGGCGCTTCTTGCCTTCGACGTCCCGGGCCGCAATGCGAACCATTGGGCCGGGCGTTTCGGCGCGTCTACTCGTTCCAGCAAAACCACGTTCTTGGCCAAAAAAACCGGTAAAACGACCACTAAAACGGTCTGATTCCCTTGGCCTAACCACCCTCTCCCGGGTCCGGCCCGGGGGTTGAAACCCGCATCGGCCGGCGGGTTTTCTCCAAAAAACCGAGCGGAGAGGACAGGAGATTTCGATGAGTTTCAAGGTTGCAATCGTCGGCGCCACGGGCAATGTGGGTCGGGAAATGCTCAACATACTGGAAGAGCGCGGCTTTCCGGTGAGCGAGGTGGTGGCGCTGGCCTCGCGGCGCAGCCAGGGCACGGAAGTGTCGTTCGGCGATCGCACGCTGAAGGTCAGGGCGCTCGACCAATATGATTTTTCCGATACCGACATCTGCATCATGTCGGCCGGCGGCAACGTTTCGAAGGAATGGTCGCCGAAGATCGGCAAGCAGGGTTGCGTCGTCATCGATAATTCGTCGGCCTTCCGCTATGACCAGGACGTGCCGCTGATCGTGCCGGAAGTGAACCCGGACGCGATTTCGCTGTTCACGCGCAAGAACATCATCGCCAACCCGAACTGCTCGACGGCGCAACTGGTCGTGGCGTTGAAGCCGCTGCATGACCTCGCCACCATCAAGCGTGTCGTCGTCGCCACCTATCAATCGGTATCCGGCGCCGGCAAGGAAGGCATGGACGAACTGTTCACGCAGACCCGCGCGGTGTTCGTCGCCGACCAGGTCGACGTCAAGAAGTTCACCAAGCGCATCGCCTTCAACGTCATCCCGCACATCGACGTCTTCCTCGACGACGGCTTCACCAAGGAAGAGTGGAAGATGGTCGCCGAGACCAAGAAGATGCTCGACCCCAAGATCAAGCTGACGGCGACCTGCGTGCGCGTGCCGGTGTTCATCGGCCATTCCGAAGCGGTCAACATCGAGTTCGAAAAGCCGATCACCGCCGAGGAAGCACGTGAGATCCTGCGCGAAGCGCCGGGCTGCCAGGTTCTCGACAAGCGCGAGGACGGCGGCTACATCACGCCGCTGGACTCGGCCGGCGAGGACGCGACCTTCATCTCGCGCATCCGCGAGGATTCGACCGTCGACAACGGCCTGTCGATGTGGATCGTCTCCGACAATCTGCGCAAGGGCGCGGCACTCAACGCGGTGCAGATCGCCGAATTGCTGATCGAGCGCGGGCTGATCCAACCGAAGAAGAAGGCGGCGTAACTTCTCGCTCACGGGCCGTATCGCCGCTGCCGCGGCAGGCCCCTGCGGGGGCGCCGGACGACCGGCGGCCCGCAGTCGCGGGCTCGGCCTTCGGCCGTTAGCTCCCTTCTCCCCGTTCACGGGGTGAGAAGTGGTCCGCGAAGCGGACGGAAAGCCAATTGCTTGGCTTTCCGAACGACGAACGCCCGTAGCGATAGCGAAGGGCCGGGATGCCGGCAGGCGGATGAGGGGCGGCACCGGCGCCTCAGTTAGGTCGCGTCGGGCCGGCATCACCTGGCCCTGCTCTGCCCTCAAACCGGCAAGACGACATCGCCATGTCGCTGGCGGCTGGGCTTGTGCGTGTATTGCGTCGCACAATGGAACCGACCAGGATCATTGCCGGTCCGTGAAAGGGGTTTCGATGATCGTTCGCCCGCGCCCGGGATTTTTGCATCTGTTCTTCATCATGCGCGGCTCGGTGGTGCCGCGCATCCTGCCGCAGATCTTCGGCTTCGGCATTTATGGCGCACTGGTGGTGCTGGCGGTCAGGGCCCTGCAGCTTGACCTCGGCAATGCCGGGCCCGCGCCGCTCGCCTTGCTCGGTGTGGCGCTGTCGATCTATCTCGGCTTCCGTAACAATGCCGCCTATGACCGCTGGTGGGAGGCGCGCAAGCTGTGGGGCCAGCTTGTGTTCGACATTCGCAATCTGGCGCGCGCCAGCACCGGGTTGATCGAGGATCGGGTCGAACTGCGCGGGCTGCTGATGGAGGCGATCGCCTTCTGTCACTTCCTGCGCGGCCTGCTTCGGCGGGTCGATGCCACGACCGAAGCACGCGCGTTCATCGATGAAGCGGCCGAAAGTGCTGCCAAGCTGGCCAACCCGCCGGACGCCATGCTGCGGCGGATGGGCGAGCGAGCCGCCGCGTTGTACAGGGCCGGCGCAATCGATGTCATGGGCTACCGCATTCTCGACGAGCGCCTGTCGCAAATCGCCGCAGCGCAGGCCGGCTGCGAGCGCATCATGGGAACACCGCTTCCGTTTGCCTACACGCTGCTGTTGCAGCGCACCGCCTATATCTTCTGCCTGCTGCTTCCGTTTGGGCTGGCCTCGACTGCCGGTTGGGCGACGCCGCTGTTCACGGCGCTGATCGCTTACACCTTTTTCGGCCTCGACGCGCTTTCGGAGGAACTCGAGGACCCGTTCGGCACCGAGGCCAACGATCTCGCCCTCGACGGTCTGTGCCGCGTCTGTGAAATCTCGGTGTTCGAGGCGCTCGGCGAAGCGCCGCCAAAAATGATCTCCGCCAAAAAATACTATTTTTCCTAGGGTTTGTTCCCGCGCTCACCGAAGCACCGTGCGCTGGAAAAATCATAAGCGTGTCGGATCGCCGCCTCACGCCGCGTCCTTGGTTCGACCCTCGCCAAGAGGGCTCGAAACAACCGGAGGACCAATGACTATGTCTCAAACAGCATCCGTCACGCCGAGCGCGCTGTGGACCGGCCGCGGGCTCAGCGCCCTCATCGTGCTGTTCATGACCTTCGACGGCGTCATCAAGCTGCCGCCGCTCGATGTCGTCACCCAGACCATGGTGCAACTCGGCTGGCCGGCCGATCCCGATGTCTCGCGCATGCTCGGCATCGTCGGGCTGGTCTCGACCGCGCTCTATGCGGTGCCGCGCACCTCGGTGCTCGGCGCCGTCCTGCTCACCGCCTATCTCGGCGGCGCCATCGCGACCCACGCGCGTCTTGGCAGCCCGCTGTTCTCGCACACATTGTTCGGCGTCTATCTCGGCCTCATTCTGTGGGGCGGCCTTTTCCTGCGCAATCCCGGGGTGCGCTCGCTGATCCCGTTCAGCCGGTAGCGGCGACATCAAAAGCCGTTCGATGGCGGTCGCGCCGCCAGAGAGGGCGCCGCCACCCTTCTTCCTTGTCCGTGGATCAAATCGCCCGGTTGCGAGTTAGACCATGTGGGGCGAGGACGGAAAACCCCATTTGGGAGGAGCGACGATGAAGAAATTGGTGGTCATGATCATATTGGCAACCACGCTCGCAGCCTGTTCCCGGACAGAACAGGGCGCCGCGGTCGGTGGCCTGGGAGGCGCTGCTGTCGGCGCTGCCGTTGCAAATGACCCGGTGGAGGGAGCTGTTGTTGGTGGTGCTGTCGGCGCCGTCGCCGGCGCACTGATCGGTCGTGCGACCGAACCCGGCCGGTGCCGCTATCGCGATCGCTATGGACGCGTCTACATCGCCCGCTGCCCGGCAGGCTATTGATCGGGCCGCGTCATAGCTCCGACGAAATGAAACGGCGGGCAAAGCGCCCGCCGTTCCGTAAGCGATAAAAAGCGGATTATTCGGCGGTCGCGGCTTCCGCCTCGGCCGGCGCGGCTGCCGCAGCGGCAACAGCGGCGGCTGCATCGTCCTGCGCCTTCTTCAGAAGTGCGGCGCGTTCCTGCGCCTTCTTGCCGGGCTCGGCCTTCTTGGGATTGGAGCGGGCCTCGCGCTTGGCGATGCCGGCCTCGTCGAGGAAGCGCAGCACGCGGTCGGTCGGCTGAGCGCCGTGCGAGAGCCAATGCTTGACGCGGTCGGCGTCGACCTTGACCCGCTCGCCGTCCTTGGGCAGCAGCGGGTTCCACGAGCCGAGCGACTCGATGAAACGGCCGTCGCGCGGCGAACGGGCGTCGGCGACGACGACGTGGTAATAGGGACGCTTTTTCGAGCCCGCACGGGCCAGTCGGATTTTCAATGGCATTTCTTTTCTCCTAAAACGCTGATTTCGGGTTTACGGCTGGTCCTCAGCCGGTTTTCGTTCCGCCGTTGGATGCGGCGATATGCTCGTGATGGCGGATCACTTCGCGGACGACGAAGTTCAGGAATTTCTCCGCGAAATCCGGGTCGAGATGGGCGTCCTTCGCCAGTTGGCGAAGGCGGGCGATCTGCTGCTGCTCGCGCGCCGGATCGGCCGGCGGCAGGCCATGCGATGCCTTCAGTTCGCCGACCGCCTTGGTGCAGCGGAAACGCTCGGCCAGCATGTGGATGAGCGCTGCGTCGATGTTGTCGATCGAGGCGCGGTAGTCGACCAGCGCCGCGCGTGCGTCGGCCATGTCCTTCTCTTCGTTCATCGCGCCCTCACTTCTTCTTGCCAGGGGCGTTCTTGCCGAGCATTGGCAGACCGCCGCCGGATCCTGGCAAACCAGGAAGCTTCATGCCGCCGGGCAGCCCAGGCAGACCACCGCCACCTGGGAGGCCACCGGGAAGACCCTTCATGCCGCCGAGACCGGCTGCCTGTGCTTGCTTCTGCAAGGCTTCGAGCTGCTTGGGGTCCATCTTGGACAGGTCCGGCATGCCGCCGCCCATCGTGCCGCCCAGGCCACCCATGCCCCCTGGCATCATGCCGCCGAGTCCCATCTTCTGGGCCAGACCGCCCATCATGCCACGCATCAGGCCACCGCCTTTGCCCTTGCCGCCCATCGCTTTCATCATGTCGGCCATGCCGCGGTGCATCTTCAGGAGCTTGTTGATCTCGGCCGCATCGGTGCCGGAGCCTGCGGCGATGCGCTTCTTGCGCGAGTGCTTCAGAATATCGGGGTTGGCGCGCTCGGCCTTGGTCATGGACGAGATGATGGCGAGCTGGCGGCCGAACATCTTGTCGTCGAGACCGGCGGCAGCCATCTGATCCTTCATCTTGCCCATGCCCGGCATCATGCCCATGATGCCGCCCATGCCGCCCATCTTCGACATCTGCTGAAGCTGGCCGGCAAGATCGTTCAGGTCGAACTTGCCCGACTGCATCTTCTTGGCCATCGCCGCCGCCTGCTCGGCGTCGATGTTTTCGGCAGCCTTTTCGACGAGGCTGATGATGTCGCCCATGCCGAGAATGCGGTCGGCGATGCGCTTGGGATGGAATTCCTCCAGCCCGTCCATTTTCTCGCCGGTGCCGATCAGCTTGATCGGCTTGCCGGTGACGGCGCGCATGGAAAGTGCCGCACCACCACGGCCGTCGCCATCCATACGGGTCAGCGCCAGGCCGGTGATGCCGACGCGCTCATCGAAGCTTTTTGCCAGATTGACGGCATCTTGGCCGGTCAGCGAATCGGCGACCAAAAGGATTTCGTGCGGCGACGAGACCTTCTTGATGTCGGCCATCTCGACCATCAGCGGCTCGTCTATATGGGTGCGGCCGGCGGTGTCGAGGATGACGACGTCATGGCCGCCGAGCTTTGCCGCCTGCACGGCGCGGCGGGCGATGTCGACCGGCGTCTGGCCCTCGACGATCGGCAGCGTGGCGACCTTGACCTGCTCGCCGAGCTGACGGAGCTGCTCCTGCGCGGCGGGACGCCGCGTGTCGAGCGAGGCCATCAGGACCTTCTTGTTCTGACGCTCGGTAAGACGCTTGGCGATCTTGGCCGATGTCGTGGTCTTGCCGGAACCCTGCAGGCCGACCATCATGATGACGACCGGAGCCGGTGCATTGAGGTCGATGGCGACGCCCTCGGCGCCCAGCATCCCGACCAGCTCGTCGTGGACGATCTTGACGACCATCTGCCCGGGCTTGATCGACTTCAGCACGGCGGCGCCGACGGCCTTCTCGCGCACCTTGTCGGTGAAGGAACGCACCACTTCCAGCGCAACGTCGGCCTCAAGCAGCGCACGGCGCACCTCGCGCAGCGCCGCCGAGACATCGGCCTCGGACAGGGCGCCGCGGCCGGTGAGGCCGTTCAGGATCGAACCAAGACGTTCCTGTAGCGATTCAAACATTCTTCTTCCTTTTCCCTGGCACCCGGATGATGCCCGAGAGGTAATGCGTTCGCGCCCAGTATCCAACTCAAGCTGTCCAGGCAAAAGCCCAAAGCCAAAAAGCACCCGGGGGCGCACAGCGCTGCCGGATGTTGGCCTCCAGGATCGATTTACAGCACGTCGCCTCAAACAGGCTTCGGCGTCCCGGTCGGCTTGCTCGGAGGGATACTCGTCGCGGAATTCGCGGGCTGTAGACAGGAAATCGGCCGCGGAGTCAAGGTGCGGGGCCGAATACGCTGAACCGGGCCGATTCGGTTTATGGCAGCACCACCAGCGTGATGCGCATCAGCTTGGGCCGCCGGGGTGCGAAAAATCCGGCTCGACCTTCAGCGGCGAGCGCGGGTGCAGCAGCAGCAGAACGGTCAACAGGCTGCAGACGATGCCGATCGCCGCGATGAGGACGGCATCAAGCGTCGTCCAGCCGGGGCCTTCGAGCGGCTTGGCGTTGAACAGGGCGAAGGAATTGTAGCTTTGCTGGTGCGAAATCAGCAGGAAGCCGGTCAGATTGTTGCCGAGGTGGGCGCCGAAGGCCGCGCCGAGATTGTCCGTGGCATAGACCACAAGCGTCAGGAGCAGCGCAAAAGCGGCGATCGAGGCGAGCACGCAGGCGTTGATGGCGGTCGTCGAGCCTGGGTTCCAATGCATCGCGGTGAACAGAAGTCCTGGCAGCAGCGCCCAGATGAAGGGGTTTTGAAAGCGGTTGGCCAGGCCCCTGAGGAGATAGCCGCGAAACAGCACCTCTTCGGACGAGGTCTGCAGCAGGGTCAGCGCGGCGATCGGGATCAGGAACAGCAGCCAGGACGACAGGGCGATCGCACCGCGCGCAATGTCGGGCTGCAAGAGATAGAGCAGTATCTCGGAGAGCAGCGATGTGACCAGCACCGCGGCCAATCCCCTAAAAAATCCCGAGCGCGAAACGCGGCGGCTGGTGCCGATCAGCGCCATCAGGGGCTCGCGATGGACCCAGCGCATGGCAGCCCACAGGCCGAGCCAGATTCCGGCGAAGGAGGCGAGCGCGGCGAGGATCCCGGCGGGTGAGGCCATGAAATTCTGCATCGCCCCTCCTTCCATCGGGGCGCCGGACGATGCTTGCCAGACGACGAAGAAATAGGCGCCGCCGAACAGCATGGCGACGGTCGTCGCGACCCAGAACAGGACGACGATCGCCGTTCCGAGCAGGAGCCGCGGCAGGGTCGTCTTGGCGTTGGGAGTATGCCGATAGCGCTCGAAAGCGGCAGGGTCTATCACGCGGGCTCACAGGCTGGTGCTTCGGGTCGCATGATCTATTCGATCGGGTCGTGCCGCGCAATCGCTAGCCGCCAGCATTGCAAGGTCACTTCTCCCCGTCACGATACGGGGAGAAGTGCCCGGTCCACCCTCCGCAGCTGCTGCGGAGGACGGGCAGGACGATGAGGGGCGGCGCCAATCTCGACAATTGGTGGTCTCCAACGAGCATGGATTCCGTCATTTGTCTGAGGCGATTGCCCTGTTCGGCACCGTCAGCGCTCGACGTACATGATGCGTCGGGTGCCGGGGTCGACCAGTGCCGGCTGACCGTTCACATAGACATAGCGGTAGTCATAGTCCGGAATCTCGCGCAACTCGACGGTATCGGGCAAGGTCGCGCCGGTAACCACCTCGCCCTCGAGATAAACCGGGTCGACCCGGTTGGTCTCGATGTAGGTGCGGACTTCGGCCGGCGGCCGCCTGATCGGCTCGATCGGCTCGCCAGCGACGATCGCTCCGGTATAGATGTCGGGATCGTCGACATCGGCGGGGGCTTCGACGATGGTAATGTCTGCGTCGGCCGGGCGCCGGGTCAGGACGACCTCGTTGCCGCCGAAATCGGCCGTCACATAGTCGGAATAGATCCAGCCCTGGCCATTGGCCTCGGCTATGGTGCACCATTTGCTGTTTTGGATGCAGCCATCGAGCGTTGCCGACTGGCCGGCGGCGAGCACTCCGATCACCGGGTATTGCGGCCCTGGGCCAGCGCGAATGTTGAGATCGGCGACCGCCGAAACGGCGGTATCGGCCAAGGCTGTGCCGGACATGGCGACAAGCGCTCCGGCGACAGCAGGAAACAGTATGCGCTTCATGGTTTCGCTCCGTGTTGATGGTCCCTCGCGAACGAAAACGAAACAAGACCTCATGCGTTCCGGCTAAAACGCCTCGGCCGGCTCACGTTTTGTTCCGGTTTCTTTCACGACTCCGGTCAGGAGTTCATGGACGAAGGCCAGCTTCTGTGCCGTCAGCTCCGAGATGACGAAGGGATAGAGGTCCGGCAGGCCCATGCAGCGGTTGATCGAGTTGGACGCTTCCGACAGCACCAGCCAGCGGGCCAGGATCTTTTCGAACGGTTCGGGAACGGCGGCAGGTTCCGACGGCGCCGGCTGGAGCTCGCCGCCGGTGTCGCCCCGCGACAGGTCGTTGGCCTCCATGGTTTCCAGCCGGCCGAGCGGGAAATTCAGCGCATGCACCATCTCCAGCGTATCGGTGATGTGCAGATGGTGTGCCCATGTCTCGGCCCAGTCCTCCCAGGGATGGGACGTGGCATAGGCGGAAATGTGGTCCTGCTGCCAGTCGGGCGGCGCGCCATTGGCATGGTAGGCCTTCAGCGCCTGCTCGTAATCGGCGCGCTCGTCGCCGAACAAGGTGCGGAAGGCGGCAAGCCGTTGCGGGTCGTCGCGGATCAAGCGGTCCCAGTAATAGTGGCCGAGCTCATGGCGGAAATGGCCGAGCAAAGTGCGATAGTTCTCGCCCATCTCGACGCGCCGTCTTTCGCGCTCGGCCGAATCCGCCTCGGCGACATTGAGTGTGATCAGGCCGTTGTCATGGCCGGTCAGGATGCGCGCGCCACCCGGACCGCCGATCGGATCGGCGAGAAAGTCGAAGGCGAGGCCGGCCTCGTCGCCGGCGTTCCGCTTGGGCGCGACCGGCAGTCCGGCGGCGAGCAGCGAATAGATGGCCCGCTTCTTTGCCGCTTCGACGCGGATCCAGCGACGGCGGTTGCCATCGACCGAAAGGTCCGGGATCAGCTGGTTCAGCGCGCAGGCGCCGCAGAAGGCATGGCCAGGTTCCGCCATCCAGTTGCAGGCGCACTCGTCGGCATTGGTGCACTGGAAAACGCCGCCGGCGCCAGACAGCACGAAGCGCGCATGCCCGGGATCGTAGAGCACGGAGCTGGCGCAGTTCAGGCACTGGGCGTTCTCGAAATAGAGGCGGTGGCCGCAATGCGGGCAATCGAAGAGCTTCATCCCAATCTCGAATCACCAGGTCTCAAATTATGTGGCCCGGATATAGTGCGCAGCGGCATATCGCCCAAACGCCTGTCGGCGGCCGGCGTTCCTGCTGTTGCTATTTTGCCGCAAGCTGGGCGGCGACCGTTCTCGCCACCGCCTCGCCCGATAGCCTGGCGCCGCCGCAGGTCTGCATCAGCGGACCGGCCAGATGCTCGCCGGCGAAGAAGATTTTTTCCGCCACCGGCTGCATCAGCGTGGCGCGCGCCTGCGAACGGCCGGGTCGGGCCGCCGCATAGGCGCCGCGCACGAACCGCTCGCCGCCCCAATTGGTCATCATGGCGCGCCCGACATGTTTTCTGACGTCGCCGCCGAAGATGGCGCACAGCCGATCGACGACGAAGTCGACGCCTGCCGCCTCGCCCGCCGCCGACATCTCCCAAGCGAAATCGCCGCCGACGAAGCCGACCATCAGGTCGAGGTCGAAGGGAAAGCAAAGGAAGTAGATGTCGTGCCTGGCCAGCCGCTCGATCAGCAGGTCGTCGAACGGCGCCAGCCCGAGCCTTGTGCCCCTGATCTCAACTGGCAGCTTGGTCAGCATGCCCATCGGCAGGTCGAAGAAGGCAGCGACATGCCTGTCTGGCAGCGCCGGCGCGAATTCGATCTCCTCGAAGGCGAGCACCGCCGGCGAGGCGGTGACGATGACCGCCTTGGCGCGGATGATGCCGCGATCGGTGACGCAGGCGACGCCGGGCACGTCCCAGAGGATTTTCCGCACCGGCGTCGACAGCTCGACCGGCACGTCGGCGCCGAAACGGGCGACCAGCGCGCCGAACCCCTCCTTGGTGAAATAGTTCGGATCGAGATCGGCGGCAGCCCGAAAGTCGCGGATCGATATCTCGTCCTCGTCGGCGCCGAAGTCCATCGGCCCGGCAAAGGTGGCGGCGGCGCGCGGCGCATGGCCTTTAGCGAGCAGGGCCGAAAGACGGTCGTCGTCACCAACCTTGACCTCATGCGCCGCCAGCAGCTCGAACAGCCTGATATCGGCCGCCTTCATCGCGGCCTCTTCGTCCTCGCTCGCCTTTCGGTTGCGATAGTAGAGATGATCGACATTCATGTCGTGATGATGGAGCGTCCAGCGAGCGGCTTGCGCCTCGGGAAAGTAGGGATTGCGGTCGGCCGCGTGCAGCCAGGCGCAGCCGATGTCGAAAGGAACACCGAAATGCTGGTCGCTGGTCCAGGCGCGGCCGCCGATACGGTTCATCGCTTCGACCAGCTTGAAGGAAAGGCCGGCCGCACGCAGGGTCCTGGCGGCGGAAAGTCCCGCCGAACCGGCGCCGATGACCACGACGTCAACGTCTTCCATGAATATTCTAGCCCCCCGCCACAATAATTACTTGATCGTAAGCAAGTTGTCCGGCATTCGCCAGCGCTGCGGCGAGGATGCGTAAACGAGTTCTTAGCGCATCGGCTCGAAAATCGGTGCCGATTTTCGGAAAGCACGATGCGCAGATTGTAAAGTGTTGGAGCGTACTGCGTCCAAGTGGGCGCAAATCGCTCCAACGGTGACAAGCGGGCGTTTCGCTGGCAAATTCGTATTTGGGACAAGATCCAGGCAACCAGGAGAGCAACATGGCATTTTTTGCCAAGGCAAAGATTTTAGCGGCGGCGGCATCGATGATGCTTGCGGCGGCAACAGCGGCACAGGCCGCCCAATGCGGCAAAACGGGCGCGGGCTTCGAAGCGTGGAAGGCGGAGTTCGCGCAGGAAGCAAGGGCCAGCGGTGTAGGCTCGAAGGGTCTGGCCGCTCTGGCTAGTGCGACCTACGCAAAAAGGACGATCGCCGCCGACCGCGCTATCCACAAGGCTTTCGGTGGCTCGTTGGATGCTTTCATGAAGCGCCGTGGCGCGTCCACGATCATATCCAAGGGCCGTTCACTGAAGAAGTCGAACGCGGCGCTGTTCGACAAGATCGAACGGACCTACGGCGTGACGCCGGGTGTGTTGCTCGCCATCTGGGGGATGGAGACCGGCTTCGGTTCCTTCTTGGGCAAGCAGAATACGGTCTCTGCCATTGTAACGCTCGCCTATGATTGCCGCCGCCCGGAGTTCTTCTACCCGCATGCTGTTGCAGCCCTGAAACTGGTTGATCGCGGCGCGTTGAGCGCCTCGTCGGTCGGCGCCATGCATGGCGAGATTGGCCATACACAGTTCCTGCCCGGAAATGTCTTGAAATACGGGGTCGGCAGCGGAAATCTGCGCGACAAGGCCACTGCGTTGGCTTCCACCGCCAACTTCCTCAAGGCTCATGGTTGGCAGGCGGGTGCCAGCGCACAGGCGAATCTCGGTGCAATTGCCGGCTGGAATGACGCGAGCAACTATCAACAGGCCATCGCCCGCATCGCCACGGCGATCGATGGCGAGTGATACAAGTCTCTATTCGACGGAAAGCCCGGCCATGCGCCGGGCTTTTTTGTCGATGGTCTGAGTACGACTGCCGCCGCTCGGCCCCGCCTTGGGAACGAAGGCATGAAGCAGAGAAGCTAATTCGGCGAACCGAGCGCCTTGTCCATCGCTTCCCTGACCTCGGCCGGCCACGTGTTCACCGCCGGCCACGCATCCGGCTCGGGCTTGTCGCCGCGGCGGGCGAAATAGAGCTTGTGGTTGGCCGGATCGATCGCCATGAAGCCGTCGTCGCCGCCGCAATCATGCGGGATGCAGCCGCTGGCGTGGAAGACGCCCGAGGTGGTTTTCTCGGTGCCGCCGCCGACCAGCAGGCTGGTCGCCATGTCGGGCATCTCCTTGCCGAGCAGCGACGCGGCTTGCCTGTAGACGGCCTCGTTATGGAAGGCATCGACGATTCTGTCGTATTTCTCCGGGTCGACATCTTTCCAGCCTGTACCCGGCTCCGGCATGTAGGCGAGGTTGCCCGAGGTCGACAACCCGCCGGTCGGCGACCATTGCAGCGCCGGCTTCGATTCGCCCGGCAAGAGATTGGGCACGAAATAGATGGCGCCGTCGGATAGCGCGGCCGGCGGTGCGCCGCATTCGTCCTGCTCGACGGTGGTCGTCTGGATCGTGCCGCCTTCCGGCTTCCACACGATCACCTTGGCCGGACCGCATTGATTGCCGCCGTCGCCGACATCGACCAGCGCCACCGTGACGCCGCCGACCTCGACAATCCTGTCGAAGAAGACATCGTAATTGCGCGCCAGCTGCTTGCCGTCATAGGCCAGCACCCTCTCGCCATAGTCTTCCTGCTGGGTGATGGTCAGCTGCCCATTCTCGAACGGGACCGGTGCTTGGCCGTCATCCTCGGCCAGGGCCGCATTGCTCGACGCGCCCAGGTCGGCGGCCCCGCCGGACGCATCGTCAGCCGGCACGAGCACCGTGTCGGTCTGTGCATGCGCGCCAGCCACCGGCATCAGAATCCACGCCAGCGCCCAGGCGCCGGCAAGCAGCGAACGTGTCATGCCTGTCCCTCCGTTCAGCCGCCACGAACCCGGCCTGTCGCGGCCGGGGTCATCCTACCGTTCAGGCCCAGGGCCGCAGCTCGGCGTTCTTCTTCTCGAACGAGGCGATGGCGTCGGCCTTCTCCATGGTCAGGCCGATATCATCGAGCCCGTTTAAGAGGCAGTGCCGCTTGAAGTCGTCGAGGTCGAACTTGACCACGCCGCCGTCCGGTCCGCGGATTTCCTTGGCTTCGAGGTCGATCGACAGCGTTGCGTTGGAGCCGCGCGAGGCGTCGTCCATCAGCTTGTCCAGATCCTCCGGGCTGACGGTGATCGGCAGGATGCCGTTCTTGAAGCAGTTGTTGTAGAAAATGTCGGCGAACGAGGTCGAGATGACGCAGCGTATGCCGAAGTCGAGCAGCGCCCACGGCGCATGCTCGCGCGACGAGCCGCAGCCGAAATTGTCGCCGGCGACCAAGATCTGCGCCTTGCGGTAGGCCGGCTTGTTGAGCACGAAGTCGGGGTTTTCCGAGCCGTCGTCCGTGTAGCGCATTTCGGCAAACAGTCCGCTGCCGAGCCCGGTGCGCTTGATCGTCTTGAGATAATCCTTGGGAATGATCATGTCGGTGTCGACATTGACGATCGGCATCGGCGCGGCAACGCCGGTGAGCTTGGTGAATTTTTCCATAGGTCTTGCCCGTCTTCTTTTCGCTGCGGGGATGTATTGGCGCCCGGTTTACACAAAGCTGCAGGCAAATAAAAGGCGGCTGTTTTCGCAAGCTTTGGTCCTAGAGCACGGACCGCTTCAAAGTTGCCGCCCTATGGTGCACCTTGGCCGGCATGACAACACGTCCCAAAGTACTCTACGCCAGCGAACCGAACCTCGACGCAGCCGAGTTCCGCCGCGTGCTGGTGGAATCCGGCCTCGGCGTCACTCGGCCCATCGATGACGACGTCCGTCTGAAGGCGATGCTTGCCAATGCAGATCTGGTGTTGACGGCGCGCCTCGATGCGCCTGGCAAGCCGCTGATTGGCCTCGCCCGAGGCATCACCGACTTCTCGTGGGTGTGCTATATTTCCGAGCTCGCCGTCTGCAAATCGGCGCAAGGGCTCGGCATCGGCAAGGGCCTGCTCGACGAAGCGCGGCGGCAGCTCGGGCCATCCGTCGCCATGTCACTGATCTCCGTGCCCGACGCCGTCGGCTTCTACGAACGGATCGGCATGACGCGGATGGCGGACGCGTTCTGGTTTGGCCGCGAGCGCTGACGGCTGGCCTTGCGGTGCGGAACCCTTTGGTGACCGAGGGACAGCACCCCCTCTGTCCGCCAGCCTCAGATCACATTCAACTCCCTGAAAGCCCGCCCCTCGGCAACGCGCTCATACCCAAACGCCGAGCAGTCCACCGTGCGGTAGCCGCCATGCACGATCAGCTCGGCCAGCGCCTTGCCGACCGCCGGCGCCTGCTGCAGGCCGTGGCCGGAAAAACCATTGGCGAAGAGAAAATTCTGCACCTGCGGATGCGGGCCGATCACCGCGTTCTGGTCGAGCGTGTTGTAATCGTAATGGCCGGCCCAGGCGCGCGTCGGCTTGATCGCCTCGAAGGCCGGAATGCGGGTCGCCAGCACTGGCCAGATTACCTCTTCGAACAGCGGCCAGTCGGGCTCGAAATCGTTGGGATCGGCGGGGCCGTCGCCGTCTTCCGGTTCGGCCCCGCCGGTGATGTAGACCGAGCCTTCCGGCCGGACATAGATGCCTGAGGGATCGACCAGCAGCGGCATGTCGTCATATTTCTCGCGCGCCTCGAAGATGAAGACATTGCGCTTGCGCGGTTCCACCGGCAGCACCAGTCCGGCCATTGCCGAGACTTTTCCGGCATTCGGCCCGGCGGCGTTGACGACGATGCCGGCGTCGAGCCTTTCGCCATTGTCGAGGCTGACGCCGGTGACACGGTCGCCCTGCCGTTCGATGCCGGTCACGTCGGCGGTGATGAAATCGATCTTTTTGTCGCGCAACGCCTTGCGGAACAGCATCAGCATGGCATGCGCGTCGAACCAGCCCTCGCCGCTGCGGCCATAGGCGCCGGCGGTGATGCCCTCGGCCGACAGCCATGCAAACCGGCGGACGAGCGCCTCCGCATCCTCAAGCACGATGTCGGCGCCCTCGGCCAACTGCGTCTGGTGGTTGGCCTCAAGGATCGGCAACCCGTTCTCGCCGGCAAGGATGAGGTAGCCGCCTTCGCGAAAACCGATATCGGCGTCGGCCCCGAACTCTTCCGTCAGCCGCCGGAACAGTTTCAGCGTGAACTGCGACAGCCGGATGTTTTGCGGAATCGAAAACTGCTGGCGGATCGAAGCGCAGGACAGCGTCGTCGCCGCATGGGCAAACTGCGGGTCGCGCTCGACCAGCGCGATCGAGCCCGAAAACCCTTCCGCGCGCAAATAATAGGCGATCGAGGAGCCGACGATGGCTCCGCCGATGATGACGACGTCGTAGCGCACTTTTTCGCTTCTCCAGTTCTGAAGCATGATCCCGAAGCCGGTTTTCTGAAACGATCATGCTGCAATTCATACAGCCGGCAAGATGATCTCGAAGCGCGTGCCGCGCTCGGAGTCAACCAGGCGGATCGTGCCATCATGCGCTTTCAGCAGGGCCAGAACGATGCCGAGGCCCATGCCGGTGCCGCCGCAATCGCGGCGTGTGGTGAAGAATGGCTCGAAAATACGCGCGCGGTTGCTCGGCGAAATGCCGGCGCCGTCGTCGCTCACCTGGATCGTCGCCTTGCCGCCTGCGCTCGCCGCCGTGATCGAAACCAGCGTCGCGCCATGCCTTGCCGAATTGTCGATGAGATTGGCGAGCACGATCGCTGCGTTCTCGGCCGAGATGCGCAGGCCGGTCTCGCCGCCCGCCTCGACCCGAAGCGCCAGCCTGTCCCCGGTCGGCAACAGCGCCAGGGCCGCACTGAGCGACGTGCTTTCGCCGCTGGGCGCAAGATTTTCGGCGCGCGCCAGGTCGAGCAGACGACGCACCAGCAGATTGAGCCGCCCGGCATCGGTGACGATATTGTCTGAAAACCGCCGCCGCTCGGCCTCGTCCATTGCGCTACCTGAATCGCGCAGCAGTTCGGCCGCCCCCTGGATCGCCGTCAGCGGCGATTTGAGCTCGTGCGAGACATGGGTGGCGAAGGTCTGGATGCTGTCGGAGCGCGCATGCAGCTTTTCGGCCATCTCGAGGAAAGCGTCGGACAGCGCTGCCATCTCGCGCGTGCCATGATGGTCGAGCGGCCTGATCGCTGCTCGATCACCGGCGGCGATCCGCTTTGTCCGCTCCATCAGCGCGTAGATCGGCCGGCTGACGGTGCGCAGGAAGATCAGGCCGATGAGCAGCGTGCCGCCGAGGATGGCGATCGCCGCCAGCACCACCTTGCCGCGCTCGCCATAAAGATGCTTGACGATGTTGTTCGGCGTCCGCGACAGATAGACGACGCCGGCGACCTTGCCGTCGACGGCGACCGGCATGGCGACGAAGACGCGGACCCTCGTGCCGCGGCTGACCGAATAGAGCGAAGGTGAAGGCTGGTTCGGAACCCTCTGCCGGAGCGCGCTGGCATAGCGGCCGGCAAGTGCTGCGCGAACCTCGCCGACGGCGCCGAGCGACAGGCCGATCTCCTCGCGTCCGGCGATGACGACGCCTTTTGGGTCGAGCAGCCGAAAGCCGGCAAGCGTGGTTTTCTGCGTCTCGGCAAGAATACCCGACAGCCGCGCGCCGATCGCCGTGAAGGCGGGATCGACGGTGGCGACCGTCGCCGCAGGCCGTGTCGCCAGAACCCTGTCGGAGGCGAGATCGAGACGCGGCTCGATCGGCCGGTAGGGAGAGTCCGGATTGTCGCTGTCGGCAGGCACGGCCGCGCCGAGCTTTTCAGCCGCGATGCCGGCGTCGCGGACCTCTTGCGCATGGATGGCGGCAAGGGCGGCACCTTGCGCAATCAGCTCGGCCTCGGTCTGGCGGATCAGCTGGTTCTCGTAGAGCCTGAAGAAGAACAGGCCGACCAGCGGCAGCGCCATCACCATGATCAGGATGGCGACAACGATGGTGGCGAGGCGCGGCCGCCATTTATGCGCGGTCACGCGCCGCACCGGCCGAGCCGGAAGCCGACGCCATGCACGGTCTCGATCGCATCCGTGCAGCCGGCCGCCGCCAGCTTGGCGCGGATGTTGCGGATATGGCTGTCGACGGTGCGGTCGGCGACATGGATGTTGCCGGCATAGGCATTGGCCATCACCATGTCGCGCCCAAGCACATGCGCCGGGCGCGCCAGAAACCCTTTCAGGATGGCGAATTCGATCGAGGTCAGCACTAGCGGCCTGCCGTCGAAGCTGGCGGCGTGGCTGGCCGGCAGCAAAGCCAGACGGCCGTGCAAGAATTGCCTGTCGTCGGCCTGTTCGGCTTTTGCCGGGCGGGCGCGCCGCAGGATGACGTTGACGCGGGCGACCAGCTCGCGCGGGCTGAACGGCTTGGTGACATAGTCGTCGCCACCCATTTCGAGCCCGAGGATGCGATCGATTTCTTCATCACGCGCGGACAGGAACAGCACCGGCACATCGGATGTGTGCCGCAGCCGCCGGCAGACCTCCAGCCCGTCCATCTCCGGCATGCCGATGTCGAGCACGACAAGGTCAGGCGCGCGGCGCTCGATCGCCTGCAAGGCGGCGCCGCCGTCGGCTACCGCAACCGTTTTCATGCCGGCCTTTTCAAGTGCGAAACAGATGATCTCGCGGATGTGCGGATCATCGTCGGCGATCAGGATGTGATGCGGCATCGATCAGCGGCCCGGCACGAAGGGTTCGGAGCCCTGAGGAACCACGAACGGGATAGACGTGTCGAGAGTGCGAAGGAGCCGCCAGTCGCGAAAGCTCCAGGCGCGCCAGTTTTCCTGGGCCGCGCGGTAGCGGGCCTCGTCCTGTCCCAGCAAACGGGCGAGTTCGCGGTAGGGGGAAAAGCTGGCCGCATTCGTCCTGGCCTGCTGCTCGAGGAAGCGATCGAGTGCCGGCCGGGCGCTGGGACCGAGCGAACGCAGGTACCAGAAATCGAGCTCGGTTCCGTGGCCGGTCATTTCGAATGAGTGCTCGACATTGTAGTTGGCGATCAGGGCGGCAAAATTGATGAACGAGCAGGCATAAAGCGTCGCCGATAGCGTCAGAAGATTGGCGGAAAGCAGCCATTCATTGGATTTTCCGAGCGCGATGCGGGCGATGATCAGGGCAAGGCCCGCCGCCACCAGCCCCATCCAGACGAAGGCGGCGACGCGCCAGTAGGTCAGCGCATAGATGCCGACATAGAGTTCAAGCCGCAGGATCGACGAGATGACCAGCACGATGTTCTGCGCCACCCAGACATAGACCAGCCGGCGGATGAACGGATCGCTGGAAGTGGCACTTCCCGGCCTGAGCGCCGCCAGCACGAAACCGGCGGCGAGCAGCGCCGTGACGATCAGCGGATAGGCGCCGCGATGCGCATAGGCGGCGTAGGTCAGCCCGTCGGGCAGGGCGATGCCGCCCCACAGATAGGTGGCGTCGAGCGCGGTCTGCATCGCGAACAGGATGTTGAAGATGACCAGCGCACGAAGGATGGCGGCCATGCCGAAGATGATGTCCTCGATCGCTCTGGCGGGGTTTGTCGTCGTCGTCACCGCGCTGACAGGGACAGGTGTCACCCGACGCGCAATGCGGCGCAAGAAGCGCGGCAGGCGCGGGCGCAAAAAAGCCCAGACGCCGGCAAGCACGACCAGCCAGAAGGCCAGCCGCGGCAGCTGGATGAGGTCGAGCAGTGCGTGGAGATCGATCAGCGACAGCCAGTATTCGATAACCGGATTGGCGGCGCCGAACAGCGCCAGAAACACTGCGCCCAGGGTCAGCGGCATGATCCAGACGGCGATCGCCGCGAAGCCGATGCGCCGCCGGCCAAGCCGCCGCGCCGCCTTGCGCCAGCGGACGAAATCGTGGACGAACCGAAACGGCGCTGCGAGCAGGAACAGCGCGACCTGGCCGGCAATGCGGGCAAATCCGCGCCGCAGCCGCCCGACCAGCGAAAGCGTAAAGACGGCCAGCGCCGCAAGCCCGATCGCGACGGACAGCGCGCTGACATTTTCAAGGAACGGCAGTAGCCCGACAAGCAGGGCAACGGGTTTGAACCAGGCCCGGCCGGCGCCGAGCGCCGACGGCTGGAGCGCCACGGCCGCGGCGGCCAGCGTCATGCCGAACAGGAAGAGCGTGATGCCGACCGGCTGTCCATAGAAGAAGAAATCGGCCAGCGCGGCAAGCAGGACGGCAACGCCGAAGCGCGCGCAAGTGCCCGGCGCGGCGGTAAGCAGCGACGTCATGATCGGGTTTTCTCAGCGGCTTTGATCCGGCCGGGGGGCGGAGATTTGCGGATGAAGGGAAAGAGAGTCGCCGAACGCGGCGGATCGATGAGCCAGCAAACGTCATCGCGGAGGGGTAGGGACCAACGGGGCTTTTCGCGCTCTTGCATGCGCCCTTTTCGCCGGCCGAGATGCAGGCAGCGAGGCGGGTCCGAGGAGATTTTCCGCAATGTTGTGCAGTTTTTGTGCAGGGTCAGGAATCACTTCAGCTTTGAATCCGCCCCGTCACCCCTTTCCGGGCGCTTGCGCTGCCCCTCACCTGCCTGCCGGCATCCTCTCCCCGTATAGTGACGGGGAGAGGGTGCTCTCATCGCCGGTTTCGCCAATCACCAGCGTTGCAAGAATGGCGTCGAGGCTGCGCCAACCACTTCTCCCCGTCCCTATACGGGGAGAAGTGCCCGGCAGGGCGATGAGGGGCGGCGCCAACTTCGATGATTGGCTTGCATCCAATGCAAGCTATGACTGCCCGAAGCGATTGCCCTGTGTGCTTGCTTCGATCGCCTCCAGGCGGCATAGATCAGGCATGACTGAAACCTGCCGCCCGCGCCGCTCGGTGCTTTACGTCCCGGCCTCGAACGACAAGGCGCTGGCCAAGATCTCGTCGCTGGCCTGCGATGCCGTCATCATCGATCTCGAAGATGCCGTCGCCCCGGCCGACAAGGTTTTTGCGCGCGAAAAACTGGCCGGCATCTTCGCCAACCGCCCCGGCCTACGCTGCGAGATGATCGTGCGCATCAACCCGCTCTCCAGCGAATGGGGCGCCAAGGACTTGCTGGCGGCGGCAAGCTGCGAGCCCGACGCCATCCTGCTGCCCAAGGTCGACACGCCGCGCGACGTCCTGGAAGCCGGCGACGTCCTCGACGACAATTTTTCACCCGACGCGGTGAAGCTGTGGGCGATGATCGAGACGCCCAAGGCGCTGCTCAACATCGGCCCGATTGCCGAGCTTGGCCGCGATCCGGCCTCGCGGCTGGTCTGTTTCGTTGCCGGAACGAACGACCTGGTCAAGGACACCGGCATTCTCGCTACGCCCGACCGGCGCTATCTCACGCCATGGCTGATGCAGATGGTGCTCGCAGCACGCGCCGGTGGCCTCGACCTGCTTGACGGTGTCTTCAACGATTTTCGTGATCTGGACGCTTTTGCGCGCGAATGCACGGAAGCAGCCGCCATGGGGTTCGACGGCAAATCGCTGATCCACCCGGCCCAGATCGATGCCGCAAACCGCGCCTTTGCACCATCTGCCGAAGCCGTGGCCGAGGCGCGTGCGGTCAAGGAGGCCTTCGCGCTTGCCGAAAATGCCGGCAGGCAAGTCATTGCGCTGAACGGAAAAATGCTCGAGCGGCTGCATCTGGCGCAGGCCGAGAAACTGCTGGCGAAGGCGGCCGCCAGCGCCAGCGGGACATGATCGCAACCCACCACAGGAATGAAAAATGAAACTCTACCGCTTTCTGTCCGGCCCGGACGATTCCAGCTTCTGCCACAAGGTGACGGCAGCGCTGAACAAGGGCTGGCACCTGTTCGGCTCGCCGACCTATTCCTACGACAAGCAGACCAAGGTCATGCGCTGCGGCCAGGCCGTGGTGAAGGATGTCGAGGGCCAGGAATACGGGCCCGACACCAAGCTCAGCGATTGGTAGATTTGCAAAGCTCGACGCAGGGTGTGTTGAGATTCAGGTCAGGCCGCGCCGGAGTCGAAGACGGGCGCGAAGCGACCAGACTGGGTAGTTTCCGAGAACCGGAGCGGAGCGTACTTTTGGGTGTGAGCACCGGAAGCGCAGGGAACTGCCGTTCGCAGGCCGGCATCACCTTAATATCAGCACAGCCTACTCGGCCGCCTCTTCGATCCGCTCCATATCGTCGTCCGACAGGCCGAAATGGTGGCCGATCTCGTGGATCAGCACATGGGTGACGATGTCGCCCAGCGTCTCCTCGTTCTCGGCCCAGTAATCGAGGATGGCGCGGCGGTAGAGCGTGACGCGGTTCGGCCCCTCGCCGGTCTGCGGATTCCAGCGCTCGGCGATGCCGCGCCCCTCGAACAGGCCGAGCAGGTCGAAAGGCGTTTCCAGCGACAGGTCGTCCATGATTTCGTCGGTCGGGAATTCGGCGATCTGGATGACGATCTCGCCGGTCAGCTTGCGAAACTCCTCCGGCAGATGGGCGTAAGCTTCTAGCGCCAGGAACTCCATTTCCTCCATCGACGGCGAAAGCTCGTCGTGCCAGGTACGGGTTTTGTAGATGCGGGCCATGCTTTGTCCTTCTGATCCCGGCATATAGGCTTTCGCGCCGGACTCGGCAATTGGCCGGGTTGCCGTCCACGCGCGGCAGGAATAAATTCCCCATGACTGCGCCCATGACTCCGCTTGACTCTTCGGCCGCCCTCTGGAATCTATTAGAACATAACAGGAACAATTGTGAGTGGAAGCTGACCGTCATGGCGACAAGCGCCGTGGCGCGGGAGACTGTTTTTGCCCTGCGCCGCCAGATCGCGAAGATCGAGGGAACGCTGCCCGAGCGCCTGCAGGCGCCGGCCGCAGCCCCCGTTGATGCGCCCCGGAATCCAACAGCTGATGTCACTCCCGGGGATCCAACAGCTGATGTCACGCCCAAAAAAATCACGCCCAAAAATCTGACAATCGTCCGCCGCGGCCTCGCCGTGGCGCCGCCCGATGCGTTTCTGCGCACCGGCGCCGAAGATCTCGATACTGCGCTCGGCGGCGGCCTGCCGAAGGCGGCGCTGAGCGAGATCCATGGCGCCGCGACCCGCGATGCCGGGGCCGTCGCCGGCTTCGCCCTGTCGCTCGTCAGCCTGATCCTCAAACAGGGGCCGCGACTGCCGGTCCTGTGGATCGGCACCGCGGAAATCTTCCGCGAGGCCGGCTTCCCCTATGCCACAGGACTTCATCGCCTTTTCGGCATCGAGCCGGAGCAATTGCTGTTTTCCGAGGCGCCAAGGCTCCTCGATGCGCTGTGGACCGCCGAGGAGGCCGCCCGGATGACGGCGCTCGCCGCCGTCATCCTCGAAATCCGCGGCAGTCCGCAGCGGCTGGACCTCACCGCGACGCGGCGGCTGCACGCCCGGGCACAGAGCGCCGGCCGGCCGGTGTTTTTGCTGCGCCAGGCCGGCGAACCCGAGCCGACGGCGGCACCCGTCCGCCTCGTCCTGTCGGCGGCGCCGTCGGCACCACGCCAGACGATCGCCGGGCCGCTCGCCGGCTCGATCGGCCGTCCCGCCTTCACCGTCAGCATCGGCAAGAGCCGCACCGCCTTGCCAGGACAATTCACACTGGAGTGGAACCCCGATGAACGCAGTTTCGAGGAAAGAAGGGCCGGGGAAAGACGGCAAGAACGGGCAGCGAATCCTGTCCCTGTGGTTTCCGCATCTCGCCGCGGAAAGGATCCTGCGCCAGCGTCTGGGGCGGTCCTGGCGTTCGCGGCCGTCGGATCACCTGCCGCTGGTGATCAGCCATCGCCAGGCGAACGCGCAGCGCATCGCCGCCCTCGACGAGCGGGCTGAGGCGCTTCATCTGAAGCGCGGCATGGGCATAGCCGACGCGCGCGCCATGCATCCGTCGATCGACGTCGTGGAAGCCGATCCCGAGGCCGACCGCCGCCTGCTCGAAAGCCTCGCCGACTGGTGCGACCGCTACACTCCGCTGGTGGCGATCGACGCAGCCGATGGCCTGTTCCTCGACGTCACCGGCTGCACCCATCTTTTCGGCGGCGAACGGGCGATGCTGGACGACATCCTGTCGCGCTTTTTCCATCAGGGTTTCGATGTCCGCGCCGGCCTTGCCGCCACACCAGGTGCAGCCTGGGCGGCAGCGCGGTTTTCTGGTGATCGCATCGTCCCCGGTGGCGAGGAGGAAGCGCTTCTCGCGCCCTTGCCGCTGGCGGCGCTGCGCATCGAGCCTGACATCCGCGCCAGCCTGGAAAGCGTCGGCCTGCGCACGGCGGGCGCCGTCATGGCAGCACCGCGCGCGCCGCTCGCCCGCCGCTTCGGCAGATCGCTGCTTTTGCGTCTCGACCAGGCGCTCGGCCGCCTCGACGAGGCGGTGTCGCCGCGCCTGCCGGTGGCGCCGCTTTCGGTCGAACGCCATCTCGCCGAACCGATCATGCTGACCGACGAAATAGAGCGGCTGGTGAAAATGCTGGCGACGACATTGAAGGCGGACCTCGAGCGCCGCGGCGAGGGCGCAAGAAGGCTGGCGCTGCTGCTTTTCCGCGTCGACGGCGCCGTCAGCCGCATCGCCGTCGGCACCTCGCGGCCGTTGCGCGAGCCGTTGCTGATCCAGAAATTGTTCCACGAGAGGCTTGCCGCGCTCGAACAGGACATCGATGCCGGCTATGGCTTCGATCTCGTGCGCCTCTCGGTGCTGTCGGCCGCGGCCTTCGACATGCAGCAGGCGGATCTGACCGGCGAGACGCGCGATGACGGCGCCGACATCGCCCTTTTCGCCGACCGCATCCGCGCCCGGCTCGGCGACAGCGCGGTTTTGAAACCGGTTGCCGTCGAGAGTCATCTGCCCGAGCGCGCCGTCGCCACGCATCCCTATGCGGAGGCGCCGCAAAGGGTCTCTGCGCCGAAGCAGCCGGGCAAGATGAAAGACACTAGGCCTGTCTTTCCGCCGGAACGGCCGATCCGGCTGTTCCGTTCGCCCGAACCGATCGAGGTGCCGGCCACCGAAATGCCTGAGGGACCGCCGATGAATTTCCGCTGGCGGCGGGCTCTCTACCGGGTGGCGCGCGCCGAAGGGCCGGAACGCATCGCCGCGGAATGGTGGCGGGAGGCAGCGGGGCAGGAAGCGACCCGGGATTATTTCCGCATCGAGGATAGCGACGGTCGCCGTTACTGGCTTTATCGCCAGGGTCTCTACGGCGCCTCGCAGGCGGCGCCGCGCTGGTTCATGCATGGGGTCTTCGCATGAATGCGCTGGCGGTCGTCCCCTATGCCGAATTCGGCATCCAGTCGAATTTCTCGTTCCTGCGCGGCGCCTCGAAACCGGAGGAGCTGGTGGTCGCGGCAAAGTTTTTGGGCTTTTCGTCGATCGGGCTTGCCGACCGCAACACGGTGGCTGGCGTCGTGCGCGCCTGGCAGCAGGCCAAGGTGGAAGGTCTTTCCTGTCATCCCGGCTGCCGCCTGGTGTTTTGCGATGGCACGCCCGACGTTCTCGCCTATCCGCAGGACCGCAAGGGCTGGGGCCATCTGTGCCGCATGCTGACGCAGGCCAATATGCGCGACGACAGCGAAAAGGGCGCACCGCTGCTCTATCGCGACGACCTTTTCGAATGGGGCGATCGCATGTCGCTGGCGATCCTGCCCGATCTGTCGACGCCGGCCGAGGATCACCTCAGGCTGATCAGCCGCCTGAAAGATCGCTTCGGCAAGACCCTGCGGCTTGCCGTTTCGCCGGATTATCACGGCAACGACCGCTACCGTGTTGAGCAGGCGGCTGCCATGGCCGAGGCATCAGGCATTCGGCTGATGGCGACCAACGACGTTCTTTACCATACGTCCGAACGGCGCCGGTTGCAGGACGTGCTAACGGCGATCCGCCTCAACCTGCCTGTTGCCGAAGCCGGGCTGGAACTGGCGGCCAATGCCGAGCGCCATTTGAAACCGCCAATGGAGATGGCGCGGCTGTTCCGGCGGCATCCGCAGGCACTGGCGCAAACGCAGCACTTTGCCGGCGAATTGAGCTTCTCTCTCAGTGACCTCCAATATAACTATCCCGACGAACCGACGGAATCGGGCCTCGGGCCCCAGGCCGAACTGGAAAGGCTGGCTCTGGAGGGAGCCGCGATACGCTACCCCTCGGGCGTTCCCGCCGATGTGACCAGGCGCATCCGCGAAGAACTCGCTTTGATCGAGCGCCTGAATTACGCGCGCTATTTCCTGACAGTCTACGACATCGTCAAATTTGCCCGCAGCCAGGGCATACTCTGCCAGGGACGTGGCTCCGCGGCCAACTCGGTGGTCTGCTATTGCATCGGCATCACCGAAGTGGGGCCTGAGCGGATCGATTCGCTTTTCGAGCGTTTCATTTCCGAGGAAAGAAACGAGCCGCCCGACATCGATGTCGACTTCGAGCATGAAAGGCGCGAGGAGGTCATCCAGTATATCTACTCGAAATACAGCGCCAAGCGCACCGCGCTTGCCGCGGCCGTCGTCAGCTACCGGGGCCGGTCGGCGATGCGCGAAGTGGCCAAGGCGATGGGCCTGTCGGACGATGTCAGGAGCGCGCTGTCCAGCTCGATCTGGGGCTGGTCGACCTCGGAGCTCGGCGAAAAGGAGACCAGGGCCGGCGGCCTCGATCAGACCGATCCGTCGACAAGGCAGGTGATCGAATGCGCCAACGAGATCATGGGCTTTCCCCGTCATCTGTCGCAGCATGTCGGCGGCTTCGTCATCACCAGGGACCGGCTCGACGAGATCGTGCCCATCATCAAGACGGCGATGGACGAACGCAAGATGGTCGAGTGGGACAAGGACGATCTCGACGCGGTGAAAATCCTGAAAGTCGACGTGCTGGCGCTCGGCATGCTGACCTGCCTGCAGCGCGCCTTCACGCTGCTTGAGGATCATTATCCCGATGCGCGGGATGATTTTGGCCGGCCCTATGTGCTGGCCACCCTCCCTGCCGAGGACAAACATGTCTACGACATGATCTGCCGCGCCGACACGATCGGCGTCTTCCAGATCGAATCGCGCGCCCAGATGTCGATGCTGCCGCGGCTCAGGCCGAAAACATTCTATGACCTCGTCATCGAGGTGGCGATCGTGCGGCCCGGCCCGATCCAGGGCGACATGGTCCACCCCTATCTGCGCCGCCGGCAAGGCAAGGAAAAGCCCGAATATCCCAAGCCGGAACTGGAAGAGATACTCGGCAGGACGCTGGGCGTGCCGCTGTTCCAGGAACAGGCGATGAAGATCGCCATCGTCGCCGGCGGCTTCAGGCCGGGCGAGGCCGATGAACTGCGCCGCGCCATGGCCACCTTCAAGCGCACCGGCACGATCGGCAATTATCGCAGGCGGATGGTCGACGGCATGATTTTGCGGGGTTACGAAAAGGACTTCGCCGAGCGCTGCTTCAAGCAGATCGAGGGTTTTGGCGAATATGGCTTTCCCGAAAGCCATGCCGCCTCCTTCGCCCTGCTGGTCTATGCCTCCTGCTGGTTCAAGACCTTCTATCCCGACGTGTTCTGCGCCGCGATCCTGAATTCCCAGCCGATGGGATTTTATCAGCCGGCTCAGCTTGTCCGCGACGCGCGCGACCATGGCGTTGAAATCCGCGAGGTCGACGTCAATTTTTCCGGTTGGGATTGCGCGCTGGAAGAAGTGCCTTTCGATCCAACCCGCATTCTCGACCGCCATGCCCAGATGCGCGGCGTCATCCGGACCAATCATGCCGTCCGGCTGGGTTTTCGCCAGGTCAAGGGCCTGTCGAAGGAGCGCATGGAGGTGTTTGTCGCCAGACGCGGCGACCGCTACGCATCCGTTCGCGATGTCTGGCTGCGCTCGGGCCTCTACGTCGACGAGATCGAGAAGCTGGCGCAAGCCGACGCTTTCCGTTCGCTCGGCCTCGACCGCCGCGACGCCCTGTGGGCGGTCCGCGCGCTCGACGGCAGGAGTGCCACGGAGACCCTGCCGCTGTTCGACCGACCTGAGATCCGCTTGCGCGATCTCGAGCCCGAGACCAGGCTGCCGACAATGCCGCTCGGCGAGCACGTCGTCCACGACTACCGCTCGCTCGGCCTGTCGCTGAAGGCGCATCCGCTTGCCTTTCTGCGCCAGCGGCTCGACCGTTCCGGCGTCACCCCCAATGCGCGCCTCGGCCAGGTTCGGGACGGCAAGCGCGTTTCGGTCGCCGGCCTTGTCCTGGTGCGGCAGCGGCCGGGTAACGCCAAAGCGATTTTCCTGACGCTGGAAGACGAGCAGGCGGTCGCCAACGTCATTTTTTGGGAAAGAACCTTCAACCGCTACCGGCCCATTGTCATGGGCGCGCGGCTGGTCCGCGTCACCGGCAAACTGCAGTCGGAATCGGACGTCATCCACATCGTCGCCGAGAAGGTCGAGGACCTGACACCCTGGCTGTCCGTGCTTTTGCAGGAGAAGCCCGATGTCCCTGTCGTGCAAAACGACCGGCAGGACATCGCGGGGAAGACAGAAAGGGTCATGCCCAAGGGGCGCAATTTTCAATAGGGGATGTGTCGGCGGGACAGCGAAGGATCACCACGCTTCAGGACGGCCCACCCAACCGCGGCGGCGGCAATCCGTCGTCGAAGGGGAGCGAGCGTGCCTCCGAAGGCAGCATGATCGGAATGCCGTCACGCACCGGATAGGCAAGCCGCGCGACCCTCGAGATGAGCTCGCCGCGCTCCGGATCCCAGCTAAGCGGACCCTTGGTCAGCGGGCAGGCCAGCAATTCCAGCAGCTTGGGATCGACATTGACCTTCTTTCCCTCACGCCCGTCCACCATTTTTGCAGTCCTCTCGTTCGTCCTCAGTCTTCGTGCGTTGACGCTGCCCCTCACCTGCCTGCCGGCATCCTCTCCCCGTATAGTGACGGGGAGAGGGACGCTCTCATCGATGGTTTCGCCAATCACCCGCGTTGCAGAACGTCCGCCAAGGCTGCCGAAAGCCCCTTCTCCCCGTCCCTATACGGGGAGAAGTGCCCGGCAGGGCGATGAGGGGCGGCGCCGACTTCCGCAATTGGCTTAGTCCCAGCGTTCCTTTTACTTTGCCTACTGCAAACTCGAGCCGAAATCCTCGTTTTCGCGTGCCAGCGCCATTTCGGTGATGGCGATCAGCGTTTCGGCGCGTGTCTTCAGGTCCGCCGCTTCGAGCAGCGCCTGTTTCTCGGCCGGCCCGTAGGGAGCCATCATCGACAGCGCATTGACCAGCATGGCGTTTTCGGCGCGGCTGACGCTTTCCCAGTCGGCTTCAAGATCGTTGGCCTGCAAATAGGCGCGAAATGCCTTGAGCAGCGCCGGCCGGTCGATCTCGGCCTCCGCCTGATCTTCGTCGAGATCGGTGAGAAAGGGCGCAAACCGGCACTGGCGGAAGGGCGTCTTGACCGCAAGCTCCTGCACGATGCGGAACCGGCACACACCTTGCAGCGAAATCAGGTAGCGGCCGTCGCCGCTCTCGGAAAGCGCGATGATGCGTCCGGCGCAGCCGACATTGCAAAGCGCCGGCTCGCCGTCGGCACGCCGCGCGCCGTCGAGGCTGGGCTGTATGACGCCGATCAGCCGCGGTCCGGCGATCGCCTCGTCCACCATCTCCAGATAGCGCGGCTCGAAAATGTTGAGCGGCATGCGGCCGCCCGGCAGCAGCAAGGCGCCTTCAAGCGGGAAGATCGGCACCGTCGGCGGGAAATCCGTATCGAGCCGGTAATGCGCGTTTCCCGCCTGCACGTCAAACCTCCGCTCGCTCCCTCAAGAAGCGCATCAAGCCCGCCCATCCCTTAGCAACCTGGCGCAAAATCGTCACCAGGCGAAGAACGGATCGGTCAGGCCTCCTAATCTGGCGCAGCCGTCGCCGACCGCAAGACCGTCACGCAAAAACAGCTTGAGGCTGCGCTCAGGAAAACAGCAGCGACGACAATTTGCGCCGCGCCGCCAGCGTTGCCTCGTCGGTCATGCCCCATGCCTCGAAGAACTGCAGCAACTGCGTCTTGGCGCCGTCGTCGTTCCACGAGCGATCGGCCTTGACGATCGCCAGCAGATTGTCGGCTGCGGCCATGCGCTCGCCGTTGGCGTTCTGGATCATGGCAAGCTCGAAACGTGCCTGATGATCCCCGGGGTTCTCAGCCAGGCGTCGCTCGAGCTCGGCCGGATTGCCAAGTGCTTGTGCCTGCACGGCGAGCGCCATCTTGGCGCGCACCGCGGCGAGCGGCGGCGCATCCTTTTTTGCTTCCGGCGCCCGCGCCAGCACGGCTTCGGCGCCCTCGGCATCGCCGGCCTCGAACAGCAGATCGCCCAGCCCGGCAATCGCTTCGATCGTCTCCGGCGCCTGTTCCAGGATCGCGTCGAAAATGTCCGCCGCGGTATGCACATCGCCGGCGGCGCGCGCCTCCGCGGCCGCGGCAAGCGCCTCGGCCACCTGCGGCGCACCATTGCCCTTGCCGCCGACCTTCTGGATGAAGGCGGCGATCTGGCTCTCGGGAATGGCCCCCATAAAACCGTCGACCGGCTGGCCGTCCTTGAATGCGATGACTGCCGGTATCGACTGGATGCCGAGCTGTCCGGCGATCGAAGGATGGTCGTCGATGTTCATCTTGACCAGCTTGACCTTGCCGCCGGCGGCGGTGACCGCCTTTTCCAGCAGCGGCGTCAGTTGCTTGCAGGGCCCGCACCATGGCGCCCAGAAATCGACGAGCACCGGCTGACGGCGCGATTCCTGGATGACGTCGGCGGCAAATGTGGCGGTCGTCGTCTCCTTGATGACGTCGGCAGCGACAGGCGGGTCGCCAAGCGCCACTTTCGCGGGGGTGGCGTCAGTGCCGCCATACTGCACAGTGGTGGCATACTGTCCGGCATTGCTGCCAAACGGGCCGCCAAATTGATTGTTGTCGCTCATCTCGTGCCCTTTCGGTCGCCGCCCGGCCGCCAGCCCGGCGCAACATCCTTAATTCTCACTCAGAAGCCGGTTTATCGTCATCCATGTGGCGATCATGCCGTGACTTTCAAGATAACAGCATCATGCCCGGTTGCCTCGACGAATTTGACCAGGTCGGCGGCGGCGATCGATGTCGTTGCCTCGTTGGTCAGCGGATGGGCGTTGATGGCGGCATGGCGCATCAACTCCTGGTCGAGAACGACCTTGACCCGCAACTGCGTATCATTGATCAAGCCGAACACGGTGACCGCACCCGGTACGACGCCGAGAAGCTCCATCAGCATCTCCGGCTTGCCGAAGGAAACGCGCCCGGCGGCGCCGATGATTTGGTGGATCTGCTTGAGATCGACCACCGCCTCCTCAGCGACGCTGACCAGGAAGAAATTGTCCTTCCTGTCCTTGAGGAACAGATTCTTGGTATGCCCGCCGGCGATTTCCCCGCGCAGCGCCTGCGAATCGGCGACCGTGAACAGCGGCGGATGGCGGAGCGTCGAGACCTCGATCCCGAGATCGGCGAGAAAGGCGAAAAGCTCGGCTTCGGTTTTCGGCATGTCGTTTCTTGTCGGACTTTCTTGTTGTTGCGGTTTGGCTTGTTGTCGTGGTTGGATCATGCCGTTTACGGCCAATGACGCGGCCGAGACAAGACCATTGCGCAGCAAGGCTGCCGATTGCATTCCCATCCGCGCCGGGAAGGCTCGTTTACGTCGCCGGGTGCGGCCAAAAAACCTGCGACTTCCCTGTTGCAATCGCCGCGCCCTTCAGCCATATAGGCTCGGCTTGCGGCCCAAACGCCGCGCGAGCGGGTGTAGCTCAGGGGTAGAGCACAACCTTGCCAAGGTTGGGGTCGAGCGTTCGAATCGCTTCACCCGCTCCAGTTTCCCCAAGGGGAATCAAGCCATCGAAAAGCCGCGGTTCGCCGCGGCTTTTTCGTTTTCGGGGTTGTCGAAATCGCAGTTGGCTTAGGCAGCTCAGAAGGCCATGGTTACCGCGCGGTTACGAGTTCGCGAAGTTAAGAAGTCGTATGGGATCGCGGCGTCACCAGGTCTCCCTGAAGTGCGCCTTTGCCACAGATTGCGCCTATCTCTCTCCAAATTTTTCCCTTTCATTTTCGGCGATTGCATAGGGATTGCTGAGATCGAAATCATCTTCTGGCGGTCCAATTCGCATTGTTTTGGCGATATGATCCAGCGTCGGCTTAACGCCATCGATCGCCTTTATTGCCGGCTCCAGGACGGTAAGCGGACTGTAGCTGAACTTGCGATCATCACTTTCTACCAGCTGGGGAAGCCAGCCGCGTGCGAGTTCAACATTGCCATGGAAGTCGGTAATTGCCAGAACCACCTCCGGGGCAAGCAGGCCCAATTTGTTTGCGAGCGCCTTGTAGAGCAACGGCTCTTGAAGTCGGGTCAACTCGAGGAAGTGTTTGTCGAACGTACCACCTCTCATTTCAGTCTTCGCCACGATGTTGGCCGTTCGTGCTAATTCCTTCCTAATGAGGACGATCTCGCCGTATAGGGCCGCAGCGACCGAGTCGGCTTCCTCACCACGAAGCAGGGCATCCCTTCTGCGGTTTAGCCGAAAATTGACGAGTGCGCCGACGACAAGCGCGCAGATACCGAACAAAAAGCCGGCAAACGAGCCTAGCAAGCTCGCTTGCGCACCCTGTAGTTCTGACAGCCATTGCCACATCCCTAACCCCTCTCAAGGCTACGCCAACTTTCGCAAACAATGGCTGCCTAGCACATTGGATTTCTTGACAGCCTCGACTTTGCGCACTCTTGTGTCCGAACCTTTTGCCGGCAGCCTGGACCTGAGCCTGCGCAGAAGGGCAACTATCCGCGGCTGCCTCAGCTACACCCTTATCTCAGGATCGACCCAGGTCGCGATCTCAGACAGTGTCGCTTTGAACTTTGGGAAGTCCGTCGTCCATCCAGGTAGGTTCAGCTTCTCGAAGATATTCGAGAGTTTGCTCCGCCTTTGAGTATCCCCAGGCTAGTTTCAAGATCGACTTTCCACATGACCTGCGCGTCAGAGGATGTGCGGTGCTTCTCAATATTCGCGCGCTGCCGCACCATCTGCGGCTTAACGGTTTGGTCGGGCAGCCGGTCCTCGTCAGTCAAGGCACACCAGCGAATCCCCAGCGCGGACGCGATGTAGGCGAACGAGGGAATGGCGGTGCAGCTGCCACAAAAGGTGATGCTTACCGCATGGCCATCAAGATCAAAGCCCAGCTTTTCCATTCCGTATTTCAAGCTGAAGGTATCGGATGGACCTTCGCAGAACACTGCTGCCGTTCCAAAAAGGAAGTCGTGGGAGCCATTGTCGTCAAGCTTGGACTGAAGTTTGGCCGGCGCTTCAATCTTGTCCGTGTAGACGGTCCTCATCGACACGCTACCTTTGGTGCGGACGAGGCGGGTTATAGCCATCTTGTCCTCGAATGACACAAGCTCGGAAGAGTGCGTAGTGTAGATAATGGTCCATCCCTTCGTCGCCAGGTCGCCGAGGGTTTTCCGTATTTTTCGACGAAGGTGCGGATGCAGGTGCGTCTCTGGCTCTTCGAGCAAAAGAACTACTCGCTCTCGGATCAGCTCGGGGTAAAGAGTTAAGGCTTCCAGGGCAGCGAGACGGATAACACTCTGCCAACCGTCGCCCATACTTCGCAATGGCGTTGGAGCGCTCTCCGGATCCGTTGCCATCGAGATCATTAGCTGCTGCGCTAGCCAATCCTTGATCGACTGAGTGCTGGTCTTAGGATCAATGCGGGCTGCCCCCCGACGTAGCCGCTGAAGACCCTCTCCAGATCCGGTTTCATGACATCCTTCCAGAAGGGAAATGCCTCAACAATTTGCTGGAAGAACCGATACCCATTCTCCAATGTAGCTGGCATCTCCCGCTTATCACCGTTCACGGTCTCCATCTCCCAACTGTCGCTCATGAACCGCTCTGCCAAATGCCTCGACAGCTTCGCGAGCAGGCCGGTCTTCCAGATGTAAAGGGAAGCCTCTATGTCCTCCGGCTTGAAGAACCAGGTTTCCGGCAGATGGTCGCGGACTTCGTCTATCTTCGCGTTCACTGTTTTCCAGCCGACATTTTGATCGACCAGGGCCTTCTTATCGGCCTCAGATTGCTTTGTTCGAAGATTGAGCGTGATGGACTTACCGTCCTTTCCCAACAGCGTTCGAGTATGGCTGAAAATGCCGTCCCTGCTGGTCTTACCTACGACTTGGACTCCGTGAACGAACGTTGCATCACCGATTGTCCGGACGGCAGGCAGCGCCAGTTCACCGCCAGCTTGAAAATGGACTTGAACCAAAAATTCTTTTGACCGGCTGCCCGTCGAATCGCAGAGTAGTCAGTTTCGGCGGGCGACCAATTGTAGAACTCGGCTTGGTGAAACGCCAAAGCAATGGCGTTAAGCACTGTAGTTTTACCGGCGTTGTTAGTTCCGATTAGGACAGTTGGAAACCCTGGTTGCAGTTCGAGCTCAAAATAATCGATTCCGCGAAAATTTTTGATTACGACTTTCGACAATCTGTAATCGACAGGCATCGTATCGCACCCTCGAAGTTGAACATACCCGCCTCGGCGATCAGCCGCTGTCCGACTTATGTCGGTCGCATGGGCGGACCATTAACTTATACTTGTAAAGGTTAGCGTCCTACGAAAGCGATGGCGGGGGACGACAAATTGAAGATGGTTTTAAACGGGCTCAACGGGAGCTACCTGCGAAACATTCTTGAAAGCGCGGCGGCCGAACTGAAAAACGGCTCCAATCTGACCGAACGGGTGGACGCGGCCGTAGCGTATGTTTCAGACCAAGATCTTCTTTTTGAGTGGTGTTGGAAGCGAGATATTCCTCTTCGGTTTTGGGGGCGCTTTGATGAGGGCGTCCCGATCAGTCCACACATCCTTAAACGTTTCCTTGATCGCAAATCCCCAAACTACGTTTGCAGACTCGTCAGACAGTTTCATCCAAAGGTGATTTGGTGGAGAGGATTTGGAGTCTACATCGGTTCTGCTAATCTAAGCCAGTCTGCTTGGTGGAAGAATGTCGAAGTCGGTGTTTTCCTCACGGCGACGAGTTGGTAGGCGACAACAAGGCTCTGGAACTTGAATTGTTTTTCCAAGCTGTTCATGCCCACTCGTCTCCACTTACCGACGAGCTTTACGCTTTGATCGAGCAACGATCTGCCGCCTTGGACAAACAGGCCGCAATTGATCGCGAAGCTGCAAAGAAATTTTGGAACACCGACTACGTGCAGCCATGGGAGGGGCTTGGGAACGTTTCAGGCAAAGCCGCCCTCGACCTCAGGAGAGATGCGTTTCTGAATGAGTGGATGCAGACGCTTCAACTCCTCCGCGATCTGGCCGCAAAAGTTTCCGCCGATGAGAATAGACCAAGTTGGGTCGCCAAGGATGCACCTTGGGGCGCTCAGGCTGACCAGTTTCTCCATGCGCACTACTATCAAAATACGTTCGATGGTCGGCGAGCCGATTACGAGACGCATTTTAAAAGCCACCAAACAAACCCCGGCTTGGCTGAAGAGACAGCCTTGTCTTGGTGGCGATCTCTTAAGTCAGCTCCAAACGGTGAAGACCTCACTCTTAACAAGTGGGCACCATATCTTCGTCAGATCCTAAGCGCCGAGCGCATCATGGCGACTACGGAGGGCGAATTTGCTGAGATTCTGTCCCACATCCACGCTGCAATAGAATACGCGCGCCGAGTGTCAAACCGGGCGGTGGGTCTTCAGGAGGGTCCTCCTTACAACATGTCCGAAAAAGTGATCGCTTTGGCCAAACACATCTATAAGCAGCCAGAGAGAGGTGGGCCGTCACCGGTGGCGACCTTGAATTATGTACTTTACGGCGGCCCTGCGAAGGAACTGCCTAGCCGCATGTGGGATGCTTTGCACGACCCAAAGTTAAGAATTGAAAACTTCGGCATTAGCGCGATGGGCGAGCTAGTAGGCTGGGCCCTGCCGAACCAATTTCCACCGCGCAACGGCCGTACAAGTAAGGCTTTGCGTTCTTTGGGACACGACGTCACGGTGCACGTGTGATTGAACGGTTTGATGCGTACTAGGGTCCCGGAAGGCGTAACCATAGAGACGCTCGCTGCCTTCGCTAACGCACAGGGCGGTACGTCGCCGATCGGCATCGCTGGCAACGGATCGATCTCCCGCGATAATGATTTCAGGGCACATAGTGTTTAGCTCTACTCAGCCTGGCGTAGCAGATACTCAGCCGTCCTTTGGTTTGTCTACGAGTTTCTCGACCAGCCGCCTGAGCTCGGAAGGAGTGGTGTGCCCGGCAACAACCTCGTGATAACCGATCCCTGCCCTTCGTAGGGCCTCCTTCTTGACAGCATCGCGCGCTGCGGCGAGACCTTGGTGATGGGCGCCGCCTTGGTATTCGATCGCATGTCGGGGCTGGCAGTCCTCGTTCACCAGAAGCAGGTCGACCCGTTTCGAGTTGATGCAACGGTAGGCGTCCGCGTCCTTGCTGCGCAGAATTTCGCCTAACGATACTTGTGCCATCACCTGCCATCCGGGATTGCAGCCTATCACTATGGTGTCGAGCTCCCGGAATACGCGCGCTTCGCTCTTGTTGAGGAGCGGCTGTATCGTGAAGTGAGCCCCCATAACGATGCGTAATTGGTCAGCAGCGTCGGGTTGTTTTGGAGTGACTGGATCAGGCTTCGGCGCTAACGGCCTGTTATCTATTTTGCTCCAATCGCGCTTCCTGTCCCAGCGCCAACGGTTCTTTTCCCGCCACGCCTGCCGTCGTATCTTTGAACAGAACCGCTCGACGGCCATACCACCAAAGGCGCCGACCAAGAGAACGGCGATCAGCAGATGTGGCTCTTCGATCAAACCAATAATCTCGGGGGGCATGCCGGTAATCTTACTGGACGCGGGTTCTTGTAATAAGCCACGACTGACGAGAAAACACCAGGGAGCGGAGCGTTTGACTTTAAGGTTGGAGCTGCGCGCCAATCAGCTCCAGCATACTCCTGCAAGGGTTAGGGTGCCGGGCCGCGAAGCTTGTTGGTGCGGGCTTCTTGCCAGCGCTGGACCGGTCGCGGGGAGCGTCGGGGGAGCCGCCGCGCTTTTTTCAGCGGAGATGCCCCCTCCCGGTTAAAAAAAACCGGTGGGGTCAGGGTGACTCCTGGACGCGGCAATCGCGACGAGATGGACGCCAGTCCGCCCACCAGCGGTCAGGCATATTTCAGGCGAGGGCAAGCGCCTGGGCGATATCGGCAACAAGATCGTCGGGGTGCTCGACGCCGATCGACAGCCTTATTGTCGACTCAAGAACGCCGATCCGTTCCCGAACGTCCTTGGGCACGCCCGAATGGGTCATGGCGGCAGGATGGCTAGCCAGCGATTCCGTGCCGCCAAGGCTGACGGCAAGTTTCAATATCTGAAGGGCATTGAGAAACGCGAACGCCGCGACCTGACCACCGCGGATGTCGAACGAGAACGTCGATCCGGCGCCTGTGCATTGCGTCCTGAATACCCCTGCGGCCGCAGTGTCGTCGCCAAGGAATGGCAGATAGGCCACCCTTGCGACCTTCGGATGGTCGGCCAGAAATTCGGCGACAATGCGAGCATTGGCGTTGGCTTTCTCCATGCGGATGCTCAGCGTTTCCAGCGAGCGGCCGAGCATCCAGCACGAGTGCGGATCGAGCTGCGTGCCGATCGCCCCCCTGAGCGCCTTGATCGACTTGGTGACGGCCTTGCTGCCAAGTGCCGCGCCGGCGATCAGATCGGAATGGCCGCCGACATACTTGGTCAGGGAATAAACGGAAACGTCCACGCCGTGGTCAAGCGGACGCTGAAAAACCGGTCCGAGCAAAGTATTGTCGCACACGACGACCGGGCGCTGTCCCTGTTTGGCGGCGATCTCGTCGGCGATGCGGTCGACCGCCACGAAATCGACCAACGAGTTGGTCGGGTTGGAGGGCGTTTCGATGAAGATGAGCGATACGCGGCCTTTCCTGCAGCCTTCATCCGCCGCTGTGCGAATGGCTGACTCATCGACGCCATCGGCGAAACCCACAGCGCCGACGCCAAAATTGGCCAAGGTCTTGGCTAACAAAGTTTCGGTGCCGCCATAAAGCGGTTGCGAATGCACGATAACGTCACCCGGACGGGCGAAGGCAAGCAGAGTGGTGGCGATGGCCGACATGCCGGACGAGAACAGGATGCAGGCCTCGGCCCCTTCGTAGATTGCCAGGCGATCCTCGACGATTTCGCTGTTGGGATGATTGAAGCGGGAATAGACCAGCCCGGCTCCGGTTCCGCTCGGCGGTTCCTTGCGTCCGGATACGAAATCGAAGAAATCGCGGCCCTCTTCGGCAGATCGGAACACGAAGGTCGAGGTGAGGAACACCGGCGGCTTCACCGCACCTTCCGACAGCTGAGGGTCGAAGCCGTAGCTCACCATCAACGTTTCCGGATGCAGCCGATGATTTCCAATATGCGTCTTGGACGGACGTGGGGCAGTCATGGCGATTCCTCCGGTCAGGTTTCTCAGACCAAAATTAGAGGAAGAACCAACACCAGTCTCTTGCTAATCCACTCGGGTCCATGGTCATCCAGACAGATCAGGCACGCCATGCTGCACTCGCGCCAGAGGAACGTGGTTTTCGGACTCGAAACGGTCCGGTCGGTCCGATCTCTTTCTAATTCTAAGCGCGAACGGCAACCAAGAACCGTTAGTGGCGAAGGCAGCAGGAGAATTGGAGACATACCGGACCGACCGGACCGGAAATGTTTTGCCGAGTGCCTGGGCGCCAAGCCGGAAGACGCAGTGCACGGTCAGCGAGGCGCGCGGTTGCTGGGGCATGCGGCACTGCAAGAGATCAGATCAGGAGGGATGAGGGCCGGCCTTCAGTGCGCTCTCGCGGCGCGCGGAGGCTGGCCCCGGGCCGCGCATATAGTGGAGCTCCGGCCGGTAGCGCGGTGCAACGAGTTCGCGAAAGGCTGATGCCAACCGAGTCGAACGATCCATGACAACTTTCCCTGGGCGCACTCGTAGCCGATTCCTGTAACCGCAAGCCGCCGCCGCGGGAGGCTGTTCGTTCCCGATTTTTGTCTGCGCTACGACGCCTTTTCCGCCGACCGCGGATGTACCGGCGGCGGCCGCATCTTTCAGGAATGCTATGTGCGACCACATCCACAGTCTCGCGGCCATCGAGGCGCTCCTTATGACCTTGTGACGGCCGGCGGACATGGTGGCAAAGTCCGCGACGCCGACGTCGATACGGTCTCGGTTGATCGGCCGCTTGAACAAAAGACCGAATCGGATTGGGTCGCAGTCAAAAATTCCCACGAGGTGACGGACGACAAGAGGCCTACCCCCAGGGCGGCGGCCAAAAACGCTGCTGGAGGGCCGAACAGAAGCTTACGCGACATCATTGTCCCTACCTCACACGCCGGTATTGATGTGGAACAGGGTCTTCGCCGCCCGGCATGTCTGAAGCTGTAGAAGCAAGAACCGTGCCACGCAATCGCAAGGCCGGGCTTCCAGCCGCCCTGTTTTGGGCGGCGTCATGCGTTCAAGTACCTGGTTCGTCAGTCGCTTCTTACTCGTCCTAGCCATTTGCTCCCCTGGGTGTTCGGGTTGCTTGAGTCGATCGTTTGCCGGGTTTCCGAGGGGGAGCCGCAAGGCGCGGTTTTCGACGGAACTCCGTGGGACAGAGTGTTCCGCTCCCGGAGCGCTGGACAATCGTTTTCTGGCTGAATAGGTTACGGTTTGCGACGATAAGTTTCGTGGAATCAATGGGTTGCCAAGGTCGGGGTCGAGCGTTCGAATCGCTTCACCCGCTCCAGTGTCCTCTAAGGGAATCAAGCATCGAAAAGCCGCGGTCCACCGCGGCTTTTTCGTTTTTGGGCAGCACGGCATCACCCAGCAGACGGAGCGAGCTTGTCACTTGCCGGCTGCCTGTGGCCTTCAGGCGCTTTGTTCGCCGCTCGGAATACCCCCAATAGAGTTAGGACTTTTGCTTTTCAATTTCGGACCAAGGTCCCTTGCGGACAGGTGTATTTAAACCAAACTGGCGAAGTAGTGGACCATCATATTAGAGAGTCCTCCTATTTATAGTCTGGAACCATCCTGGCGGGAGGGCGGCTCGAAGGAGGAATTATGAAAACTCGAACCAGTCTGTTCGCAACGGTCGCCGCTCTCGCCCTTGTCGCGTCTCCAGTCCTCGCCGGCCCCGGCGGCAATGGTGGCGGGAAGGGTAATGGCGCAAGCAACGGCAATGGCGGAAACTCGGCTGCAGCCGGATCGCAGGGCCACGGAGCCGCAACGTCTGCGGCGGCTAGGGATAAGTCGACGCGGGGAATTGCTCATGCAATGGCTGTCGTTTCGACGACGCCGGCCTCGCCGCAGGCCACCCTGTCCTTGCAGGCAGCCCTGGACAAGTTCCTGGCAAGAAAGGCCGATCCGGCCGACGATACCTCCGGCGAAATTCCTGACGCAGCCGAATAAAAATCGCAAATCATGCGCTGCGCGGCGGCGCATCCTAGCATCGAGATTCTTGGTCACTTGCCGGGCTGCTTCATCTGTTCGGCCGATGCCGTGGGTCAAGAAACAGCCGACATTCGAGTCCGATCCTAAGGGATCCCCTGGAACGGTCCTGCCCCTACAGACGGTCCAGCGAGCACCACCGGCCTCGGGCCGGTGGTGCGTTCTTGGGGCGCGGGCTCGACTGGCGCTAGCCGTGGCCGTTTCCGGCCGATCTTCATCCATGCGCGTTGGCCAACGAAGCGGCAATCGCCGCAATCGAGCGGAACAGCACGAGCGGGTCATCCCTTAGCGGAATGAAACCACGCCGCTGCCAGAACGCGGCGGCTTCGGGATCGATGGCGTTGACCAGGAGCGCGCGGCCGCCGACGAGCTCCGCAGCCATTACGCAGCGCTGCAGCGCGTGCTTGACCAGGCCGGTTCCGATGCCGCGGCCGGCCCAGCCGGCGTCGGTGGCCAGCTGTCCGAGCAGCAGGCAGGGCACGGGATCGGGAGGTTGGCCGGTGCGAATGGATCGAGCGCGCCGGCATCGACCTCGAAATGCCCTGCGCATTGCTATCTGGCGCCGGCGCCTTTGCGAAAATCCGACGGCGACATGCCGGCCAGCTTGCGGAACGACTTGTTGAAGGCGCTGAGCGAGCCGAAACCGGAGTCCATGGCGACGCGCAGCACGTTGGCGTCCTGGTGCATCAGCAGCGCCTGGGCGTAGCTGAGCCGCAACAAATTGACATACTCGTTGAGCGTCATGCCGGTCGACTTCTTGAAAACGCTCATGGCGTATTTGGGATGGATGTCGGCCGCCGCCGCGATGTCGACGCAGTCGATGTCGTAGAGGAAATTCTCGGCGATGAAGTCGCACATGCGCCCGACATTGCGCAGCGATTGCTGGTCGAAGGGGCTGCCTGCTTCCTGCTCGATCGGCGTTTCGGGTACCAGCCGGTAGGGTTCGAAGCGCACCCGCTCCAGCCGCAGCAAGAGTTCGTTGACGGCGTGCTCGGCCTTGCCCGCATCGCCCGAGCGGACGTAGCGGTTCCAGCGCTCGAAATTGTCGCTGTCGGACCGGTCGGTGGCATTGGTCACCAATGTCGCGCCGGTCATCAGCCGGTTGCGGACGTCGGCGGGCAGGTGCAGCCGGAAGAAGTGCACCAGCGGCAGATGCGCGCCGGCATAGACGGCATCGTCCGACGCATCGTCCATCTGGTGCGGCAGGCCGCCCCAGAACAGGCACATGTCGCCGGCCGAAAGCGCGATCTCGTGCTCGTCCATGCGGTAGTGCACGGCGCCGCGGACGATGAAATTCACCTCGACCTGGGCATGCCAATGCGGCTTCAGCATCACCAGGGGCTGGGTGTGAAACATCTGCAGCAGCAGCGGCAGACCCTCCACGCTGCTGGCGCCGGGCTGGTAAAACGGCCTTTCCGGCATCTTACTTTCCGCCCATTCTTTATTCCCTTTGTCGCGGACAAGCCTTCGCCGGCGCCTAGTCTAGCCATGCTCGCGAAGAGAGAGCAAATGAAATGGGAGGATTTCAATGCGCATCACACTGACCTGCGCCGCGTTCGCGCTTGCCCTGGGCTCAGCCCCGGCCTTTGCGCAATCCGGCGAAATCACGATCTGGAGCTGGAACGTCGCCGCTTCGTCGCTGAAGGCCACCATAGAAGGTTTTAACAAGCAGTTCCCCGACATCAAGGTCACGGTCCAGGATCTCGGCAACCAGCCGACCTACGACAAGTCGATCGCCGGCTGCGCCGCCGGCGGCGAGGGGCTGCCGGACATCGTGACGATCGAGAACGGTGAGGCCGAGAACTACTGGAGCCAGTTCCCGGACTGCTTCGTCGACCTCCATACGCTCGGCTATACCGCCGAGGACCAGGCAAAATTCCCCGATTTCAAGCGCACCGAGCTCGAAGTGGAAGACAAGGCCTATGCGATGCCGTGGGATTCCGGCCCGGTGGCGATGTACTATCGCCGCGACTTTTACGAGAAGGCCAGCGTCGATCCCGCATCGATCAAGACTTGGGACGATTTCATTGCCGCCGGCAAGAAGATCCAGGAGGCCAACCCCGGCGTGACGATGACCAACGCCGATTTCAACGGCGACTCCGAATTCTTCCGCATGATCGCCAACGAGCAGGGCTGCGCCTATTTCGCCGCCGACGGGCAGTCGATCACCGTCAACGAGCCGGGCTGCGTGGCGTCGATGACCAAGATCAAGGAGATGAAGGACGCCGGCATCATCACCTCGGCCGATTGGGGCACCAAGATCACCAACAACACCGCCGACAAGGTCGCCAGCCAGATGTATGGCGGCTGGTACGAGGGCACCATACGCACCGAATCGCCCGACGGCAGCGGCAAATGGGGCGTCTACCTGATGCCGAGCCTCACCGCCGACGGCCCGCGCGCCGCCAATCTCGGCGGTTCCTCGCTCGCCATCACCTCGGTGTCGAACAACAAGGAAGCCGCCTACGCCTACCTGAAATATTCGCTCGCGACCAATGAGGGCCAGATAGCGATGCTGAAGGGTTTTGGCCTGGTGCCGTCGCTGATCTCGGCGCTCGACGACCCCTATGTCTCCGAAGGACAGCCCTATTGGGGCGGCCAGGCGGTGTGGAAGGACATTCTTGGGACCTTGCCGAAAGTCGTCCCCAGCCGCGGCACGCCGTTCCAGAGCGACGCGGAAATCATCGTCCGCGCAGTGCAGACCAAATATCTCGGCGGCGGCTACCCCGACGCCAAGGCGGCGCTCGATGATGCCGCAAGCCAGATCGCCTCGGCGACCGGCCTGCCGGTCGAGGAGTGATCTGAACGCGACTCCCCTTCTCCCCTTGTGGGAGAAGGTGGCCTCGCGAAGCGAGGTCGGATGAGGGGTGTTCCAGGGAACACCAACGTCTCATTCCGTCCAGCACCCCTCATCCGTCTTGGCGCATGCGCGCCAATCCACCTTCTCCCACAAGGGGAGAAGGCAAAGCAGGCCGGTAAACCTAGAAACGGGAAGCGAAGGAGGCAACGATGCGCTATCAGAACGCCACGGCGTACCGCTTCCTCGCGCCCTATCTGCTGATCTTCTCGATCTTCTGGCTGTGGCCGATCATCAACTCCTTCCTGATCTCCTTCCAGGCGACGCGCACCGTGCCGTGGCGGTTCGCGCCGACCGTCAACTGGAGCCGGCTGATCGGCGACCCGGCCTTTTTCAACGCATTGAAGAACACGCTGCTCATCCTCGTCATCCAGGTGCCGGTGATGATCACTTTGGCGATCGTCATGGCGGTGCTGCTCAATTCGCCGCTGCTCAAGGCCCGTGGCCTGTTCCGCTTCGCCTTCTTCGCCCCGGTCGTGGTCGGCGAAGTCGCGTATTCGGCGGTGTTCCGGCTGATGTTCAATCTCGACTACGGCATCATCAACAAGCTGCTGAACGGCGTCGGCCTGCCGCGTATCGACTGGTTTTCCAACGTCACCCCGGCAATGGCGGTGATCATGATCGCGGTGACCTGGCGCTGGGCCGGCTACAACGCCATCATCCTGCTCGCCGGCCTGCAGTCCATCCCCCAGGATGTCTATGAGGCGGCGACGCTGGACCGCGTCAGCAAGCTCAAGCAGTTCTTCTACATCACCCTGCCGCTGCTCAAGCCGATCATCGTGTTCTGCGCCGTGCTGTCGATCATCGGCACCATGCAGCTGTTCACCGAACCGTTCCTGATCACCGAGCGCGGCGGGCCGGGCGGCGGCACCGAAACGCTCGGGCTGCTGCTTTACCGCCAGGGTTTCAGGTCGCTCAATTTCGGCTACGCCTCGGCCATCGCCTACACCATGGCCGGGCTGGCGATCGCCATCTCGCTGGTGCAACTGTGGCTGACGAGGGAGCCGAAATGAGCTCACGTTCCTCCTCCAGCCGCTCCTCATCCAGATTGGGACGCAGCATCGCGCTGCATCTCTTCCTGACGCCGCTGGCGCTGATCTGGCTGTTTCCGCTGTGGATGATGGTGATCTTCTCGACCATGCCCGACAGGGGCATTTTCAGCCCCAGTATCGAGCTCTTGCCGCACGGCAGCTTCCTCGACAATGTCAACAATCTGCAGCGCGACACCAATTTCATCGGCGCCATCGGCATCTCCGTCTCGGTGGCGGTGACCTACACCTTCCTGTCGGTGCTGCTCACCTCGATGGCCGGCTGGGCGCTGGCGCGCTACCAGTTCTTCGGCAAGGGCGTCGTCGTCGCCATCATCCTCGGCACCATCACGCTTCCCTATGCTGTCGTGCTGATCCCGCAATTCATCATGGTGGCGCGCGACTTCAAGCTCGCCAACAACTGGGTGGCGCTGATCGTGCCACCGCTGTTCAATTCGCTCGGCGTGCTGTTCATGCGGCAGAGCTTCTCGATGATGCCGGGCGATCTGTTCGACGCCGCACGCGTCGAGGGGGTCAAGGAATGGCGGATCTTCCTGTTCGTAGCGCTGCCGCTGGCGCGGCCGATGCTGGCGGCGCTCGCCATCATCCTGTTCCTTGCCTCCTGGAACAATTATCTCTGGCCGCTGCTGATCAATTCCAAGCCCGGCGCGATGACGGCGCCGGTGGCGCTCGGCACGCTGATCGGCCTCACCAAAGTGTCGTGGGGCGGCATCATGGCGGGCGCCGTGATGCTCACGGTGCCGATGCTCGTCGTCTTCGTGCTCTTGCAGCGCCATTTCGTCGCCGGCATTTCCGCCGGCGCCATCAAATAGGATCAGCATGGCAGCGGTCACACTCAAAAATGTCGTCAAGCGCTTCGGCGTCTTCGAGATCGTTCACGGCGCGAACATCGGCGTCGAGGACGGCGAATTCGTCGTCTTCGTCGGCCCCTCCGGCTGCGGCAAGTCCACGCTGCTCAGGATGATCGCGGGGCTCGAGGACATCAGCGGCGGCGAGATCGCCATCGGCGGCAAGGTAGTGAACAATGTCGAGCCGGCGGACCGCGGCATCGCCATGGTGTTCCAGTCCTACGCGCTCTATCCGCATATGAGCGTCGAGCAGAATCTGAGCTTCGGGCTGAGAATGAACGGCAACCCGAAAGCTGACACCGAGCGGCGGGTGAAGCGGGCCGCCGAGATCCTGCGCATCGCCGAGCTGATGAAGCGGCGCCCGCGGCAATTGTCGGGCGGCCAGCGCCAGCGCGTCGCCATCGGCCGCGCCATCGTGCGCGAGCCGCAAGTGTTCCTGTTCGACGAGCCGCTGAGCAATCTCGACGCCGAGCTCAGGGTGCAGATGCGGGTCGAGATCTCGCGCCTGCACAAGGAGCTCGGCGTCACCATGATCTATGTGACGCACGACCAGACCGAAGCAATGACGCTGGCCGACAGGATTGTCGTGCTCAACGCCGGCAATATCGAGCAGATCGGCGCGCCGCTCGATCTCTATGACGACCCCGCCAACCGCTTCGTCGCCGGTTTCGTCGGCTCGCCGAAGATGAATTTTCTGGCGGCACAAGTGGTCGGCAACGACGGCAATGCAACGCTCCTCGAACTCGCCAACCATGGCGGCGCTCGGCTGCAGAAACCGCTGTCGGGCGCCCCGCCTGCGGCCGGCGCCGAGGTCGTGCTCGGTGTGCGGCCGGAGCATTTCTTCGAGGCCGGCGAAGGCGATTGCGACATCGCCGTCAAGGCCGATGTCGCCGAGCACCTCGGATCGGTGAGCTACATTTATGCCAATGCCGGACCAGAGGAACTGATCATCGAGCGCGAGGCGTCGCGGCAGCGGGCGACTGGCGACCACATGGTGGTGTCGATCAAGGCTGGCCAATCGCTTCTCTTCGACAAGTCAGGTGCTCGCATTCGCTAGTGCCCAAAAGCATGCCCTCGGGCGTGAACCGAGGGTGCGCAGCGGTTTGGGACAACGCCATGCACACCAAGACACGCAATTTTCTTTCACCAACTCGCGACGCCGAGGCGACCCCAAGGAGATCCAGGAATGACGTCCGAACCACAAAAAATCCGCTGGGGCATTCTCGGGCCCGGCACCATCGCCAAGGCCTTTGCCGGCGGCGTCGCCCATTCGCGCACCGGCACATTGGTCGCCATTGGTGCGCGCAATCCCGGCAAATCGGGCCTTAATGAAAACTTCCCCGGCGCCCGCATCCTCGACGGCTATGAGGCTCTGCTCGCCGACCCGGACGTCGATGCGGTCTACATTTCGACGCCGCACCCCAGCCACGCCGAATGGGCGATCAGGGCGGCCGAGGCCCGAAAACATGTGCTTTGCGAAAAGCCGATGGGGCTGACCGCTTTCGAAGCGGACGCGATGATCCATGCGGCGCGCAGGGCCGGCACCTTTCTCGGCGAGGCCTTCATGTACCGGCTGCATCCGCAGACGGCAAAGCTGGTCGACCTCGTCAGGTCCGGCGCGATCGGCGAGGTGCGCATGCTGAAATCGAGCTTCGGCTTCGCCATGCCTGGCTTCATGCCGGAGCACCGGCTTTATGCCAACGATCTCGCCGGCGGCGGCATTCTCGACGTGGGCGGCTACCCCGTTTCGATGGCGCGGCTGATTGCCGGGGCCGCATCAGGAAAGCCTTTCGCCGAGCCGGACAAGGTGGCGGGTGCGGCGCATCTCGGCCAGTCCGGCGTCGACGAATGGGCTTCGGCGCTGCTGCATTTTCCCAACGGCATCGTCGCCGAAGTCTCCTGCGGGATCTCGCTCGCCCAGGACAATGTCCTGCGCATCCTTGGTACCAAAGGCCGCATCGAGGTCGCGGATTTCTGGTATGCGAGCGGCAGGGAAGGCGGCACCGGCGAGATCCGCATCATCCGTTCAGGCGGTGAGGAGGTGGTCGAGGTCAGGGAAGACCGCTGGCTCTACGCTTTCGAGGTCGACGCCGCCGGCGAGGCGATCCTGGCCGGAAAGCAGGAGTTTGCCTGGCCGGGCATGGGCTGGGCCGACAGTCTCGGCAATCTGCGTGTGCTCGACAAATGGCGTGCCGCCATCGGGCTCGAATACGAGATCGAAAAACCCGAAAAACGCGTCGACACCATTTCTGGCCGGCGGCTGCGCTCCGGCGGCACCATCATTGCGAAGCGCGAAATTCCGGGCCTGCCGCGGCCGGCCTCGTGCCTGGCGCTCGGCTTCGAGGATTTTCGCACCTTCTCCTCCGGCATGATCCTGCTCGATGCCTATTTCGAAGCCGGCGGCAACGTCTTCGACACCGCCTTCATCTATGGCAGCGGCTACACCGAAACGCTGCTCGGCCAATGGTTGAAGAACCGCGGCGTACGGGAGCACTCGGTGGTCATCGGCAAGGGCGCGCACACCCCGCTCTGCTATCCCGATGTGATCGGCAAGCAGCTCACCCAGTCGCTCGACCGGCTGCAGACCGATCATGTCGATGTCTATTTCATGCACCGCGACGATCCCGACGTGCCGGTCGACGAATTCGTCGACGCGATGGACCGGGAGGTCAGGGCTGGCCGCATTCGCGGTCCGTTCGGCGGCTCGAACTGGACGAAGGAACGCATGGACGAGGCGATTGCCTATGCCGAGCGGACCGGCAAGCAGAAGCCTGGCGCGCTTTCGAACAATTTTTCGCTGGCCGAGATGCTGGTGCCGATCTGGCCGGGTTGCGTCACCTCGTCCAGCGACGAATGGAAGGCCTGGCTGACCGCCCGGCAGATGCCCAATTTCGCCTGGTCGAGCCAGGGAAGGGGTTTCTTCACCGGCCGCGCCGGGCGCGACCAGCGTGACAATGAAGAGCTGGTCCGGGTCTGGTACTCCGAGAAAAATTTCGGCCGTCGCGACCGGGCGATCGAGCTCGCCAACAGGCTGGGCAAGAGCCCGATCCATGTCGCGCTCGCCTATGTCCTGGCCCAGCCGTTCCCGTCCGTCCCGCTGATCGGACCGCGCACGCTCGACGAACTGGAGGACAGTCTGCAGGCCCTCGACATTGCGCTTTCGCCCGACGACATCGCGTGGCTGGATGGCGGTTCGGATCAGCATCGACGCACGGGCTGAGGGGGGCATCGCTGCCCTTTCCTTCTCCCCTTGTGGGAGAAGGTGGATCGGCGCGCAGCGCCGAGACGGATGAGGTGTGCTGGACGGAGTGCGTCAGTGCCAAGCTGGAGCACCCTCATCCGTCGCCTTCGGCGACACCTTCTCCCACAGGGGGAGAAGGGGAGTCGCGTGTCCCGTAACTCTCCGACTTGCGGTCGAACGGCGACCACGGCTCTAATCATCGGGATCGTTCGCACCGCGACTACAGTGTTGTTTGAATTAGCTTTTCTATTTCTTGAAAAGCTTGTTTCTTTCCTACATACTTCGCAAACCGACCGCGCAAACATGGTAGAGATCGAGTTCCACGAACGGCGGGGATGAGTCATGACCGAAGCTGAAGGCCATGTACGATTGACCTCGGGCGACGACCCGGATGGACGCGATCATATCAGGCGCATCCCCGACATCATTTCGCTGGTGAAGGACTCTTACGGTGAATTGCGCCCGGCGGAGCGGCGCGTCGCCGATGTCGTGCTCGACGATGTCAGGTTCGCGGTCGACGCCTCCAACGCCGTGCTCGCCCAGCGCGCCGAGGTCAGCGAACCCACGGTGACCCGGTTCTGCCGCGCCATCGGCTGCGAGGGGGTTCGCGATTTCAAGCTGAAGCTGGCGCAGAGCCTGGTCGTCGGCGCGCTCTATCTGAGCAAGCCGCCGCCGGTGAGCAGCGACAATGGCATGCCGTTCTGGAATGCCGTGTTCGGCGAGGCGCGCCGGGCACTGCAGGAAGCCGAACGGCAGCTTGATCCGGCGCAGCTGGTGAAGGCCGCCGAGCTCATCGCCAAGGCGCGCCAGGTCACGGTGTTCGGCCTCGGCGGCAGCTCGTCGGCGCTGGCGCAGGAAACCCAGTACCGGCTGTTCCGCTACGGCATCACCGTCGTCGCCCAATGCGACCCCTATCTGATGCGGATGACCGCCTCGACCCTGAAGCCCGGCGACCTGGTGATCGCCATTTCGGCGACCGGACGCACCCGCGAAGTGATCGAGGCCGTCGAGCTGGCCAAGCATTACCGCGCCGATGCGATCGGCTTGACCGCGCCCGACACCGAGCTTGCCCGCGCCTGCGACGTCAGGCTGACGGTGGCGGTGCCCGAATATCCCGACACGCTGAAGCCGACCGCCTCGCGCTTCGCCTTTCTGGCCGCGATCGACCTGATGGCGGTGGCGGCCGCATACAAGCTCGACGGCTCGGCCCGCGAAACCGTCCGCCGCATCAAATACAACGCCCAGATCCACAGGACGGGCAAGGAGATGGAGCCGCTGGGGGATTGAGCAGCGCGGCTTCTTGCCTTCTCCCCTTGTGGGAAAAGGTGGCCGCGAAGCGGCCGGATGAGGGGTGCTCCAGCTTGGCACCAACGGCACTTCGGCCAACACCCCTTAACAGTCTTGGCGCATACGCGCCAATCCACCTTCTCCCACAAGGGGAGAAGGAAAGAAGCTGCGGCGAATCGAAGGAGAAAAAATGCTCGACATGGCACCCTCAAAACAGGCGGCCTGCTGGCTTTCCTCTCTTTCCCGCGCCCTCGAGGCGGGCGACGCCGCGGCCGCGACCAATCTGTTCGTCGAGGACTGCTACTGGCGCGATCTGCTGACCTTCACCTGGAACATCAAGACGATGGAAGGCCGCGCGGCGATCCGCGACATGCTGGATGCCACTCTGGCGGCGACCAAGCCGACCGCCTGGCAGCTCAGTGGCGAGGCAAGCTCGCACGAAGGCATGATAGAGGCCTGGTTCAGCTTCGAGACGTCGTCGGCCTGGGGCCAAGGCATCATGCGCCTGCAGGACGGCAGATGCCGGACGCTGTTCACGGCGATGAGCGACCTCAGGGGTTTTGAGGAGCGCAGGGGACCGGCGCGGCCGCTGGGTGTCCGCCACAAGGCCGACCCGGACCGCGAGACCTGGGCCGAGGCGAGGGCGCGCGAGACGCGTGATCTCGGTGCCATTGAGCAGCCCTATTGCCTGGTCATCGGCGGCGGCCAGGGCGGCATCATGCTGGGCGCACGGCTGCGGCAACTCGGCGTGCCGGCGATCGTCATCGAGAAGAATGCGCAGGCCGGCGATTCCTGGCGCAACCGCTATCGCTCGCTCGTGCTGCACGATCCGGTCTGGTACGACCATCTGCCCTACATCCCGTTTCCGGAGAACTGGCCGGTGTTCACGCCCAAGGACAAGATGGGCGACTGGCTGGAAATGTACACGCGCGTCATGGAGCTCAATTACTGGACCTCCACAGAATGCATCAGCGCGTCCTACGACGAAGCCAAAAAAATCTGGACGGTCGAGGTCGATCGCGCCGGCGAGCGCATCACGCTGATGCCAAAACACATCGTCTTTGCGACCGGCGCCTATGGCCCGCCGCGGCAGATCGACCTGCCGGGCGCCGCTGCGTTCCAGGGCGAAATCCTGCATTCCAGCCAGTATTTTAGCGGCGAGACATTCCGCGACAGACGCGTCGCGGTCATCGGCGCGGCGAGTTCGGGGCACGATGTCGCCGTCGACCTCTGGGAGAGCGGCGCTGCGGTGACCATGATCCAGCGCTCGCCGACGACGGTGGTCAAGTCAGACACGCTGATGGAAGTCGGCTTCGAGATCTTTTCGGAAAAGGCGCTGGCCCGCGGCATCACCACCGAAAAGGCCGACATGATCGTCGCCTCGACGCCGTTCGCGCTGCTGCCGCAAAGCCAGCGGGCGCTGTACGACATCATCAAGGCGCGTGACGCGGCCTTCTACGACCGCTTGCGCGGTACCGGCTTCGCCATCGATTTCGGCGACGACGAGACCGGGCTGCTGATGAAGGCCTACCGCACCGGCTCGGGCTACTATATCGACGTCGGCGCTTCCGATCTGATCATCGAGGGCGCGATCGGCGTCCGCAGCGGCGTCGAGATCAAGTCGCTGACGCCGACCGGAATCCTGTTCGACGACGGCAGCGAATTGGCGGCCGATGCGATTATCTCCTGCACCGGCTATCAGTCGATGAACGAAACCGTAGCGGCGATCGTCTCGCGCGACGTCGCTGACGAGGTCGGGCCGTGCTGGGGGATTGGCTCGGGCGTGAAAGGTGACCCCGGACCATGGCAAGGCGAATTGCGCAACATGTGGAAGCCGACGGCGCAGGAAGCGCTATGGTTCCACGGCGGCAATCTGGCGCTGTCGCGCTTCTATTCGAAATATGTGGCGCTGCAGATCAAGGCGCGGATGGAAGGAATGGCGACGCCGGTCTATGGGTAGCAGCGCATCTCTCCTTCTCCCCTTGTGGGAGAAGGTGGATTGGCGCGCAGCGCCAAGACGGATGAGGGGTGTTGGACGGAGTGAGGCGTTGGTGTTCTCTGGAGCACCCCTCATCCGACCGAGCTTCGCTCGGCCACCTTCTCCCACAAGAGGAGAAGGAAGAGCTGCCCAGCCTTCACCCACGCCCGAGATGCCGGCTCACCACATCGACATGCGTCTGATGCGCATGCGCTTCGTAGCGGTCGGTATCGCCAAAATCGTTAGCCGCTTCGTTCGGCCACCAGGTGCCGCCGACCACGATGCCGTCCGAGACCAGTCTCTGCTCGGCGGTCAGCGAGGCACCGACCGCGTCGACAAAGGTAAAACGGCCCGGACGCAGCCGCAGCACCGCGATGTCGCCGACGGCACCGACCTTAAGCGTGCCAAGCTCGGGCCTTGCGATCGCCTCGGCCGGCCGTTGTGTCGCCGCGCGCAGCACCTCGACCAGCGGCATGCCGAGCGCCATCAATTTCGACATGCAGACCAGAATGTCGAAGGCGGGGCCGTCGACGCAGTAGAGATGCACGTCGCTGCTGATCACGTCAGGCGCCAGCCCTTCGCTGAGCATCGCCCTGGCAACCGAGAAATCGAACGAGCCCATGCCGTGGCCGATGTCGAAGATGACGCCGCGCTCGCGCGCCAGCCGCATGTCGGGCCGGACCGCGCCCGAGGCGAAGACCGGCGCGTTGGGAAACGGCCGGAAGCAGTGGGTGAGGATGTCGCCCTTGCGCAGCCGCGGCAGCACTTCCGAACGGCCTGGCGGCGGCTCGTCGATATGCGCCATCAGCGGCAGGCCGGCCTGGTCGGCAGCCTCGAGCGCCAGATCGACCGGCGCGATGCCGCTGCTGCCGCCGGCATGGCGACCCGAGCGTACCTTTACGCCGACGACCACGTCTGCGTGCTCGCGCACCGCCGCCACCGTCTCGCGCGGTTCGCAGAGCCGCAGATCGCTGCACTCGCCAACCGAAACGGTCTGCGAGAAGCCGAAAATGCCGGCAAAGGAAATGTTGACATAGGCCAGGATGCGGAGCTTCGAGCGCTCGATGACGTGGCGGCGAAAGCCGAGGAGGTTGCCGGCGCCAGCGCTTCCGGCGTCGATGAAGGTTGTGGTGCCGCTTTTTGCAGCGAGGCGGTCGGCATCGACGCCAAGCGAGGTGCCGCCCCAATAGACGTGGCTGTGCAGGTCGATGAGGCCGGGCGCGACGATGGACCCCGTCGCATCGATGACGCGCGCGGCGCGCTCGAAGGGAATGTCGGGATCGATCGCGGTGATGCGGCCGTTGGCGATGGCCAGATCGCGTTGCGCATCGAGGCCGGATGCCGGATCGATGAGGCGGCCGCCCTTCAGCAGGAGATCAAATTGCATCGGCGTCCGGCTCCTGTCTGTTCTCGTTCAACCGGCCTGTCCGCGCAATTCTCATACAGGCCATGTCAGAAAGCAACATTTTTTCGGACTTCATGTTGCTTTGTTACAGGAGCGTCGCAAGCGTAAGCGTAGCGCCAAAAATTGCCGATCTCCCCCCAAGTGGGGGAGATGCCAAGTTTTGGCAAAGAGGGCAGGACAGAGGGGGGCGCTGTCCCGCCGACTTTCCGCAAGGTTCTGCCCGGCAGCAGCATTTTGGAAGGAGGGAAGCGGTGCCATGCTCCGCCAAGGCACTCACCGGTCGATCCGCGTCGACAGGATGATCGACGACGATGTCCGCTCGACCCCGTCCATCGCGCCAATCTCATCAAGCAGCGTGTCGAGATCCTTGATCGAGGGCGCGTCAACGATGACGATCATGTCGAAATTGCCGCTCACCGAATGCAGCGTCCGCACCGGCGGCAGCGCCTGCAGGCTGCGCACCACCTTGTCGGCAAGCTTGGGCGTGACGGTGAGCAGGACATGCGCCCGCACCAGTCCCTGTTCGTAGTCGGGTGAAAGCCTGACGCCATAGCCGGTGATGATGCCGCGCTGTTCCAGCCGCTCGATCCGGCTCTGCACCGTCGTCCGCGACACGCCGAGCCGCCGCGCCAGTTCGGCCGTCGAGGCGCGCGCATTCGCGCGCAGCAGGGAGAGCAGGGCCTGTTCGGCGTTGCTAAGCACTTTCGACGAACCTCATCAGCATACTGTCCAATTTGGCACTTCGTTTTGAACAGTTCAACACTTCCTTTCGACAGGCAAGCTGCGATTCTGTCCGCTCTGTGAAAGGCAAGGCGAGGGAACTGTCATGAAGAACATCATAATTGTCGGCGCCGGCAAGATCGGCTCGACCATCGCCGAGATGCTGGTTTCCACCGGCGACTATCACATAACCCTCGCCGACCGTTCGGCCGCACAGCTCGGCGCGGCCGAACTGCCTGAAACGGTCGAGACGTTAGAACTCGACATCGAAGCCGCCGGCACGCTCGAAGCGGCCCTTGCCGGCAAGTTCGCGGTGCTCAGCGCCGCGCCCTTCCACCTGACCACGCGCATCGCCGAAGCGGCGGCCAGTGCCGATGTGCATTATCTCGACCTGACCGAGGACGTCGTCGCGACCCGGCGCGTCAGGCAATTGGCGCGTACAGCCAACAGCGCCTTCATCCCGCAATGCGGGCTGGCGCCGGGCTTCATCTCGATCGTCGCCAATGATCTCGCCAGCCGCTTCGACACGCTGGAGAGCGTGCGCATGCGGGTCGGCGCACTGCCGCAATACCCGTCGAATGCGCTGAACTACAATCTGACCTGGAGCACGGACGGCGTCATCAACGAATATTGCGAGCCTTGCGAGGCGATCGTCGAAGGCGAACTGATCGAGGTACCGCCGCTGGAGGAGCGCGAGGAATTCTCGCTCGACGGCGTCACCTACGAGGCGTTCAACACCTCGGGCGGGCTCGGCACACTGGCCGAAACCCTGAAGGGCAAGGTGCGCACGCTGAACTATCGTACCATCCGCTACCCCGGCCACGCCGCGATCATGAAGGCGTTGCTCAACGATCTCGGCCTGCGCCACCGCCGCGACGTGCTGAAAGACATTTTTGAGAGCGCCCTGCCGGCGACGCTGCAGGACGTCGTCATCGTCTTCGTCACCGTCAGCGGCCGCAAGAACGGCCGCCTGCTCCAGGAAACCTACGCCAACAAGATCTACGCCAAGCGCGTCGGCGACAAGGTGCGCAGCGCCATCCAGATTACCACCGCCTCCGCCATCTGCGCTGTGCTCGACATGCTGGCCGACGGCAGCTTGCCGGCGCAGGGTTTTATCAAGCAGGAAGACATCGCGCTCGACGCGTTCCTCGCCAACCGCTTCGGCCGCGCCTATGCGCAGCACGAGATGGTTAGCCGGCTTGCGGGTTAGGTGCTCGCTGACCAGAGATCGGTGGGACAGCGCCCTCTGCCCTACCGGGCATCTCCCCCACTTGGGGGGAGATTGGCCGGCATCTCCGCTTTCGCCAATCTCCAACGCTTAAAGTAGGGCGGGACGGCGAGGCTGCCGATCTCCCCCAAGTGGGGGAGATGTCCGGCAGGACAGAGGGGGCGCGAAGGAACTCGACCGAACGAGGTTCGAATCCGCCGTGAGGCCAGCCAGCCCTCAAACATGCAAGGCATGCCCCATCGCCTTCAGCGCCGCCTCCTGAAAACCCTCGCCTTGTGTCGGATGGGCATGGATGGTGCCGGCGATATCCTCCAGCCGCGCGCCCATTTCCAGCGCCAGGCCAAACGCCGTCGACAGTTCCGACACGCCCTGGCCCACCGCCTGGATGCCGAGCACCAAATGGTTGTCGGCGCGGGCGACAACTCGGACGAAGCCATCCTCACTCATCTTGGTCATCGCGCGGCCGTTGGCGGCGAACGGAAACAGCCCGACCTTGATCTCGCCGCCGAGCCTCTTGGCCTCCTCCGGCGACAGGCCGGCGGTGATCAGCTCCGGATCGGTGAAGCAGATGGCGGGAATTGAGCGCTTGTCCCAGCTGCGCTTGTGGCCGGCGACGATCTCGGCGACCATTTCGCCTTGCGCCATCGCCCGGTGCGCCAGCATCGGCTCGCCGGTGACGTCGCCAATGGCAAAGATGCCGCGCATCGAGGTGCGGCACTGGTCGTCGATGCGGATGAATTTGCCCGCCATGTCGAGGTCGATCTGCTCCAGCCCCCAGTCTTCGACCACCGGCTTGCGCCCGACGGTGACCAGGATCCTGTCGGCGGCGATTTTGGCATTCTTGCCGGTCGTCGTTTCGACCAGCAAGGCATCGCCCTTGCCCGACAGGCCCTTGGCCTTGGCGTTCACGAGCACCTCGATGCCGAGCTCGGTGAGCCGCTTCACCACCGGCCGGGTCAGCTCGGCATCATATTGCGCCAGCACGCGCGGCAAGGACTCGACCACGCTCACCTTGGCGCCCAGCTTGGCGAAGGCGATGCCGAGCTCGAGCCCGATATAGCCGCCACCGACGACGGCAAGCCTTTCCGGCACTTCGCTCAGCTCCAGCGCTTCGGTGGACGAGATTACCGGCCCACCGAACGGCAGTGACGGCAGCTCGACCGCCGCCGAGCCGGTCGCGATCACCACCATCTCGGCGCGGACGACCTGCATGCCAGTCTCGGTCTGGACCTCGACGGTCTTGCCGTCACGGAATTTCGCCCAGCCATGCACGGTCTTGACCCCGGCCTTCTTGAGCAGGCCGGCAACGCCGCTGTTAAGCCGGCTAACAATACCGTCCTTCCAGGCGATGGTCGCTTCGAGATCAATCGACGGCGTGGCGATTGAAATGCCGAGCGGGCTCTTGCCGCTCGCCATGTGCGAGATTTTCTCGAACTCCTCGGCCGCATGGATCAGCGCCTTGGACGGAATGCAGCCGACATTGAGGCAGGTGCCGCCCGGCTTGCCGAACTCGACGATAACCGTGTCGATGCCGAGCTGGCCGGCGCGGATGGCGCAGACATAGCCGCCCGGACCGGCGCCGATGACGAGCAGCTTGCAGGATATTTCCTTCATCATGGCACCCTGGTTGGTCGAGCCGGCGGGACAGCACCCCCCTCTGGCCTGCCGGCCATCTCCCCCCTCAAGGGGGGAGATTGGCAGCTTTGGCGCTCCGCTTGGTCCTGCAACGCTGGAGATTAGCGAAAGTCGGGATGACAGCCGATCTCCCTCCTTGAGGGGGAGATGTCCGGCAGGACAGAGGGGGGCGCGAAGGATCGCTACTGCTCTCATTCTGCGCCCCTGCGATCCCCTGTTCATCATCTCAATCCACAAAAATCAGCGCCGGGGTCTCCAGCAGCGTCTTGATCCGTTGAATAAACACCGCCGCGTCCCAGCCGTCGATGACGCGGTGGTCGAAGCTGGAGGACAGGTTCATCATCTTGCGCGGCGTGAACTGGGTGCCGTCCCACACCGGCCGCACCATCATCTTGTTGACGCCGAGGATCGCCACTTCCGGATGATTGATCACCGGCGTCGTCGCCACCCCGCCCATGGCGCCGAGCGAGGTGATGGTGATCGTCGATCCCGACAGTTCGTCGCGCGCCGCCGTGCCTGACCTGGCCGCCTCGGCGAGCCTGAAAACCTCGGCGGCGCAGTCCCAGATGTCGCGTGCCTCGGCGTGCTTGACCACCGGCACCACCAGCCCCGAAGGCGTCTGCGCGGCAATGCCGATATGGACGCCGCCATGCTGGTGGACGATGCCGGCCTCGTCGTCGAACAGCGCGTTGATTTTGGGCTGGTCGGCGATCGCCTTGACCATCGCCCGCATCAGGAACGGCAGCAGCGTCAGCTTCGGCCGCTCCACGCCGCCGCGCTTCTCCTTGTTGAGCGCAGCGCGCAAATCCTCCAATGCCGTAACGTCGATCTCCTCGACATAGGTGATGTGCGGGATGCGCGACTTGGCCAGCGCCATCTTCTCGGCGATCTTGCGCCTGAGCCCGATGATCTTGATGTCCTCGACGGCCTCGTTGCGGGCGAGGCCGGAGACCTTCGCAAGCTGCGGTCCGCGCGCCAGGAAGGCGTCGATGTCCTCGTGGAGAATGCGGCCGGCCGGGCCGCTTCCCCTGACCTGTCGGAGATCGACGCCGGCCTCTTTTGCCCTGAGGCGGACGGCCGGCGACGCCAGCGGCTTTTCACCTTCGGGGCGCGGCGCGGCGACGGATGCAGGACCTCGATCGACCGCAGCACCCCCACCCCTAACCCCTCCCCACAAGGGGGAGGGGGATTCCG
>NZ_JBVVPV010000044.1:0-54651 GCF_055811735.1 Mesorhizobium sp. WSM4850
ACAAGCGATTCGTGAGTCATCGCAGCGTAGAATCACAACCGATTCCCCGCTGCAACACCTATCTTAGCGCATATGCCGTAAACGGGGCGAGGGGCGATTTCATCGATGGTTTCGCCAATCACCAGCGTTGCAAGAAGTGCGCCGGCGATGCGGCCTGCCTCTTTCGCCCCGTTTACGGGGAGAAATGCCCGGCAGGGCAATGAGGGGCAGCGCCGGCTTCGGAGGAAACCAATAATCAGGCACGTCCACATCTCCACCAATCTTCTGCTTGCGATCAAACCGGCTTCGGCCTAAGTCACCGGCGATCCCGGAGACATCTATGGCTGGCACATCCCAACACGGCAAAGCGTTCATTCGCCCGAAGAAGAAGGCCCACCTTCTTGTCATCGAGGCACGCTTCCATGACGACCTTGCCGACGCGCTGCTCGAAGGCGCGACAAGCGCGCTCGAGGAAGCTGGCGCGACATACGACGTCGTCACCGTTCCGGGCTCGCTCGAAATTCCCGCAGTGATTTCCTTCGCCCTCGACGGCGCCGCCGAAGGCGGGTCGAGCTATGACGGCTTTGTCGCCCTCGGCACCATCGTGCGCGGCGACACCTATCATTTCGACATCGTCGCAAATGAATCGAGCCGTGCCCTGATGGACCTGTCCGTCCAGGAAGCGGTCTGCATCGGCAACGGCATCCTGACCACCGAAAATGACGAGCAGGCCTGGACGCGGGCCAGGCGTTCGGAAGGCGACAAGGGTGGCTTTGCCGCGCGTGCGGCGCTGACCATGATTGCCCTCAAGCAACAGTTGGGAGAGCGATCGTGAGCGAGCCCGCATCGCCCGGCCAGCCCGCGGTGCGCCACGCCAACAAGCGCGGTGCAGCCCGTCTGGCCGCCGTGCAGGCGCTCTACCAGATGGATGTGGCCGGCAGCGGCGTCTTCGAGATCACCGCCGAATATGAGGCGTTCAGGCTCGGCAAGGAAGTCGACGGCGCGCTCTATCGCGAGGCCGACGCGCAATGGTTTCGCGCCATCCTCGCCGGCGTCGTCGAGAACCAGAAGACCATCGACCCGATCATCCGCCAGGCGCTGACCGAGGACTGGCCGTTGTCCAGGCTCGATTCGACGCTGCGCGCCATATTGCGCGCCGGCGTCTACGAACTGATGAAGCGCGAGGACGTGCCGGTGGCTGTCATCGTCTCGGAATATGTCGATATCGCCAAGGCGTTTTACGAAGAAGATGAGCCGAAGCTGGTCAACGCAGTGCTCGATCGCGTGTCGCGCCGGGTGCGCGGCGAAGGGCGTGGCAAGGACGCTTCATGACGGCCGTCGCTATCGCCGAGGCCGGCAGGGAAGCGCGCCGCACGGCGCTCATCCTTGCCGCTTCGCAGGCGATCATCGGCTCGGCCGCACCTATCGCCATTTCCGTGGGTGGATTGGCCGGATATTATCTGCTCGGCTCCGACAAGTCGCTGGCGACGGCGCCGATCACCGGCTTCAACGTCGGCGTGGCGCTCGGCGCCCTGCCGGCCGCAGCCATCATCCGCCGGCTCGGCCAGCGCGACGGCTTCATGACCGGGACGATCGTCACTGCGCTCGGCGGTCTGGTCGCCACGCTGGCGCTATTTTACGCCAGCTTCTGGCTGTTCGCCTTCGGCCTGCTGGTGATCGGCATCGGCGGTGCCTTCGTCCAGCAATTCCGCTTCGCCGCCGCCGACAACGCACCGGCTGAATTCAAGGCGCGCGCCATCTCCTTCGTGCTGGCCGGCGGCATCGTCACCGCCATTCTCGGGCCGCAGATCGTCATCTTCACCCGCGAATTGTTTGCGCCGGTGATGTTTGCCGGCTCGTTTGCCTCCATTTTGGTGCTGGCAGCGGTCGGCGCCGCCATCCTGTCGTTGCTGCGCATCCCGGCCAAGGCGACGGGCAAAGCGGAAATCGCCGACAGCGACGCGCGGCCGCTCGCCGAGATCGTCACCAGGCCGCGTTTCGTTGCGGCGCTGTTTTGCGCCGTCGGCAGCTACGCGCTGATGAGCTTCGTCATGACCGGCGCGCCGCTCGCCATGGTCGGCTGCGGCCTGTCGACGGACGACGCCACGCTCGGCATTTCCTGGCATGTCATGGCGATGTTCGCGCCGAGCTTCTTCACCGGCTCGCTGATCTATCGCTTCGGCGCCGAACGGATTGTCGCAACCGGCCTTGTGCTGCTGATCGGCTGCGCCCTGGTGGCGCTGTCGGGCCTGGCGCTGTGGCAATTCTGGACGGCGCTGATCCTGCTCGGCCTTGGCTGGAATTTCGGCTTCATCGGCGCCACCGCCATGGTCGCCGACAGCTACCGCCCATCGGAAAAGGCCAAGGTCCAGGGTTTTCACGACTTCGTCCTGTTCGGCTCCGTCGCCTTCGCCTCGCTGATGTCGGGCGCGGTCTACAACGCCTGGGGCTGGGAGATGCTGAACTGGATCATCTTCCCGGTGACGGTGTTGTGCTTCGTGGCGCTGGGCGTGCTGAAGATGACCGCGCGGCCGACCAGCGCATGACCCCGATCCGAAGGTTCGGAAAGGACCATGCGCAAATCAATAGTGCTACAGCGTCCTTTGCGCGTCCAAACGGACGCGACGCGCTGTAGTGACATGACGCTGTCGGGATCGGACAGCAGCGGATTCACCCGCATCCGAACAAAATTATTGCCCCCATCCCCCTTCTTATGAAACCGTGTGCCCCGACGGGGCATTGAAGCCATGCTCATATGCGGCAGCCGCAGTCCGGTTCTCAGCAAGGGATTTGTGAAATGTTTTCAGTCAAGGTTCTGGCCGGCGCGGCACTGGCGCTCGGCATCACCGCAGCCTCGGCGAGCGCTCAGGTGGTCGTGTCGTCGAAGATCGACACCGAAGGCGGCGTGCTCGGCAACATCATCCAGCTGGTGCTGAACGCCAACAACATCCAGACCACCGACCGCATCCAACTCGGCGGCACCCCTGTGGTGCGCAAGGCGATCACCGCCGGCGAGATCGACATCTATCCGGAATACACCGGCAATGCCGCCTTCTTCTTCGAAAAGGCCGACGATCCGGTGTGGAAGGATGCCGCCAAGGGCTATGAAACGGCCAAGAAGCTAGACTACGACGCCAACAAGATCGTCTGGCTGTCGCCGTCGCCGGCCAACAACACCTGGGCGATTGCGCTGCGCAAGGATGTCGCCGAGACCAACAAGCTGGCGACTCTGTCCGACTTCGGCAAATATGTCTCCGGCGGCGGCCAGGTGGTGCTGGCGGCCTCGGCCGAATTCGTCAATTCGGCTGCCGCGCTGCCGGCTTTCCAGACCACCTATGGTTTCACGCTTAAGCCGGACCAGCTGATCACGCTCTCCGGCGGCGATACGGCGGCGACCATCGCCGCCGCGGCGAACCAGACCAACGGCGCCAACGCCGCCATGGTCTACGGCACCGACGGCGGCATCGCGCCGTCCGGCCTGGTCGTGCTCGAAGACGACAAGGGCGTGCAGCCGGTCTACCAGCCGGCGCCGATCATCCGCGAGGCGGTGCTGAAGGAGCATCCCGAAATCGAGACGCTGCTGAATCCGGTCTTCGCCAAGCTCGACCTCGTCACCCTGCAGGAACTGAACGGCCGCGTTCAGGTCGGCGGCGAGCCGGTCAAAGGCGTCGCCGAAGACTTTTTGAAGAAGAACGGGTTTTTGAAGTAGTCAGCCCGTTTGAAATGACGCCGGTGCGAGGCGCGCCATGACCACCCGCTTCGACAAGCTCGGCGTGGTCATCGCCGCGATCGTTGCCTATGCCGCCTTCGCCGCGCCCTTTGCCACCTTGCGCGCCAATCGCATCGTGCCGGGCGAGGCGCGCTCGATTCTTGAAGCGCTGCCGCCGACGTTGGGGCCGCTGCTGCTTGCAGTCGTCGTCGTTGCGGCGGTCGTCGCCTTGCTGAAAACGCCGCTGGTACCGCGCCTGGCCGCCAGCGTGGTCGCGCTTGCCGCACTGGCGCTGCTGATCGGCGTCGCCGGCAGCTTCCTGACGCCTGAGGGCAACAGCTTTGCCCGCATCTCGCCGGCTTCGGGTTTCTGGCTGCTCATCTTCGCCTTTACGCTGTTGCTCGCCGATGGGCTGACGAGGCTGAACCTGTCGCCATCGGCGCGGATCGGCGTGCTCGTCGTCGCGGCAGCGGCGATCGGCCTGCTGCTGGTCTCGGGCAGCTGGAACAGTCTGTCGATTCTCAAGGAATACGCCAACCGTGCCGACAGTTTTTGGGCCGAAGGCTCCAAGCATGTGACGCTGGCGCTGGGCTCGCTGGCGGCGGCGGTGATAGCAGGCTTGCCGCTTGGCATCCTCTGCCACCGCGTCGAAAAATTGCGGACCGGCGTGCTCAACGTGCTGAACATCATCCAGACCATTCCCTCGATCGCGCTGTTCGGCCTGTTGATCGCGCCGCTCGGCTGGGTCGCCACGCATGTGCCCGGCGCGGCCTCCCTCGGCATTCGCGGCATCGGCACCGCGCCCGCCTTCGTCGCCCTGTTCCTCTATTCGCTGCTGCCGGTTGTGGCCAACACCGTGGTCGGTCTTGCCGGCGTGCCGCGCGCCGCCAACGATGCCGCACGCGGCATGGGCATGACCGAGCGCCAGCGCCTGTTCGGCGTCGAATTTCCACTGGCCTTCCCGGTGATCCTCACCGGCATCCGCATCGTGCTGGTCCAGAACATCGGCCTTGCTACCATTGCCGCGCTGATCGGCGGCGGCGGTTTCGGCGTGTTCGTGTTCCAGGGCGTTGGCCAGACGGCGATGGACCTGGTGCTGCTCGGCGCCGTGCCGACGGTGGCGCTGGCCTTTGCTGCCGCCATCATTCTCGACGCATTGATCGAAATGACCTCCACCCGGCGACGCGAGGCACAACCGGCATGATCGAGATCGAAGGCATTACCAAGCGCTATGACGCGACGACCGTCGTCGACGACGTGTCGATGGTGATCGAGCCGCGCACCATCGCCGTCATTGTCGGCACCTCCGGCTCCGGCAAGACGACGCTGCTGCGCATGATCAACCGGCTGGTCGAGCCGACCGCCGGCGTGATCAGGCTCGACGGCGCCGACAACCGCTCGCTGCCCGGCTACGAGCTGCGCCGCAGCATCGGTTACGCCATTCAGGGCCATGGGCTGTTTCCGCATCGCACCGTGGCACAGAACATCGCCACCGTGCCGGTGCTGCTCGGCTGGGACGCCGCCCGCATCAAGCGCCGTGTCGACGAGTTGATGACGCTCTACCAGCTCGATCCCCAGGCGTTCGGGCCACGCTATCCGCACGAACTCTCCGGCGGCCAGCAGCAGCGCGTCGGCGTCGCCAGGGCGCTTGCCGCGGAGCCGAATGTGCTGTTGATGGACGAGCCGTTCGGCGCGCTCGACCCGATCCTCCGCAACAAGGCGCAGGAGGACCTTCTGGCGATCCAGAAGCGCTTCGGCACCACCATCATCCTCGTCACCCACGACATGGAAGAGGCGGTGCATATGGGCGACAGGATCGCGGTGATGGATGCCGGCAAGCTGGTGCAATATGCCAGGCCCGCCGAGATCCTGGCGAAGCCGGCCAGCGCCTTCGTCGAGACCCTGGTCGGCGCCAGCGAAAAACCGTTCAGGCTGCTGTCGCTCGGCCGCGTGCGCGACGCCGTGGAGACGGGCACCGCCGAAGGCGAGGCGATCCCCGCCGACGCCAGCCAGCGCGATGCGCTGGCCGAACTGTTGTGGTCGGGACGCCCGGCGCTGCCGGTGACAGGCGCCGACGGCAAGCCGCTCGGCCGCGTGACTGTGGATGGGCTGGTGAAACGCGCGGCGAGGCCGGCATGAAAGAGGCCGGTGTAAAAGCCTGGCTTCCGTCACTGCTCAGGCTTGCCCTGGTGGTGCTGCTCATTGCGTTCGTGACCAATCCGGGTTGGTTCGAGCCGCTGCTGAAGCCGCTGACCGAGAGCAACGCGCCGGCAATCTACAATCAGGGCAGCCTGTTGACGCTGACGCTGCTGCACCTGAGGACCGTGCTGATCGCGACGGTGGCGGCAACCATCGTTGCCGTGGCGCTCGCCATCCTGGTCACCCGGCCGGCCGGCGTCGAATTCCTGCCGCTGTCGCGCAGCCTGGTCAATATCGGCCAGACCTTTCCGCCGGTGGCGGTGCTGGCGCTGGCCGTGCCGGCCGTCGGCTTTGGCGAGAAGCCGACACTGATCGCGCTGTTTCTCTACGGCCTGCTGCCGATCTTCGAGAACGCGCTGACCGGGCTGACGACGCTGCCGGCCAATGTGGTCGAGGCGGCGCGCGGCGCCGGCATGACCGGCTGGCAAAGGCTGGTCAAGGTCGAGCTGCCGCTCAGCGCGCCGATCATTCTCGGCGGTATCCGGCTTTCGGTGGTCATCAGCCTCGCCACCGCGACGATCGGCTCGACCGTGGCGGCCAGGACGCTCGGCGAGGTGATCATCGCCGGCCTGTTGTCCAACAATCTCGCCTTCGTCCTGCAGGGCGGGCTGATCGTCGCCGCGCTTGCCGTGCTGATCTATGACGGGCTGTCGGCGATCGAGCGCTACACCGCACGCCGCATGAGGCAGGAGACGGCGTAATTAGCAAAACTCAGACATCGCCTTCGCTCATCTCGGCCAGCGCCAAGAGATGTCGCAAGAGTCCTGTTTTGAGCGGCCTGTTGCCGTGAATCGGGATCGAAAGGCGCGCGATGCTGCCTTCCTTGCCGTAGATGTGATGACTGCCGGCAACACGCAAAAGCCTTCGTCCTGCCGCTCGATGGCACGCGCAAGCTCCTTGCCGGAAATGGACTTCAAACAGCGATTTCCATGACCCGGCCGGGTTCTGAAGTGAAAGATAGCGGCTCTACCGAGAGGCAGCCTTCGATTGCTTCACGCAAGTTCTCGACAAGTTCGTCCAAGGTTTCACCCTGGGTCGCGCAGCCGGGAATTGCCGGCACTTCGGCCCAGTAGCCACCTTCTTCGGCTTCGTGAATGATCGCCTTGAACTTCATCGGTCATCTCCAAGTCCACCCTGAAGATAGGCTGCCCCGCCGATATTTGCAAAGCTGCATGAGCGCTGTCTATCTGCAAGTTCTGCCTGCCTGATCAGGCTCTCGACGGGTGTGGCAGTCCAACGTCTGCAACGGCCAGCAGAAGGCTTTCATGTTCTACATGACCATGCTGGCGGTGCTGATCTTCGCCGTCAGGCTGGACTGCGACCTGCGCAAAGGCTGACAACCGCCAGCCGATTTCAATCGATCTGATCGGGTGGCGGCACTTGCGAGCGTGTTGCCGCCATTGCTTTTGGGCGAAAGCCGGGGCTTTTGGGCGAAAGCCGGGCAAAAACCGAACAATATCTTGACGTTCGCAGCCCTGTTTCGCATAAGCCGATGGGAGGGGAGCGGATTCGGCGCGCGGAATCCGCTCCCCGTCTCAACGGCCCAGGGAGGGGTTCTTTTGGGTCATCAATCGAGGAAAATCCGGCAATGACCATAATTTTAGCTGTCATCGCCTGCGGTCTGCTTTCAGTCCTTTACGCCATCTGGGCGACAAAATCGGTCCTCGCGGCCGATCAGGGCAATGCACGCATGCAGGAAATTTCCGCGGCCATCCGCGAAGGCGCGCAGGCCTATCTGGCGCGCCAGTACACCACCATCGCCATCGTCGGCGTCGTGGTCCTGCTGCTCGCCTGGTGGCTGCTTTCAATCACCGCCGCCATCGGCTTCCTGATCGGCGCCGTTCTGTCGGGCGCCGCCGGCTTCATCGGCATGCACGTCTCGGTGCGCGCCAATGTGCGCACCGCGCAGGCGGCTTCCAACAGCCTCGCAGCCGGCCTCGAGATCGCTTTCAAGTCGGGCGCCATCACCGGCATGCTGGTCGCTGGCCTGGCCCTGCTCGGCGTCTCGATCTATTATCTGATCCTCACCCAATTCATGGGCCTCCAGCCCAACGACCGCGTCGTCATCGACTCGCTGGTTTCGCTCGGCTTCGGCGCCTCGCTGATCTCGATCTTCGCCCGTCTCGGCGGCGGCATCTTCACCAAGGGCGCTGACGTCGGCGGCGATCTCGTCGGCAAGGTCGAAGCCGGCATTCCCGAAGACGATCCGCGCAACCCGGCCACCATCGCCGATAATGTCGGCGACAATGTCGGCGACTGCGCCGGCATGGCCGCCGACCTGTTCGAGACCTATGCGGTGACCGTGGTCGCCACCATGGTCCTCGCCGCCATCTTCTTCGGCGGCACCGCCGTTCTCAGCGCCACGATGCTCTATCCGCTGGCCATCTGCGGCGCCTGCATCCTGACCTCCATCGTCGGCACCTTCTTCGTCAAGCTCGGCTCCAACGGCTCGATCATGGGCGCGCTCTATAAGGGCCTGATCGTCACGGGCCTGCTGTCGATCGTCGGCCTCGGCATCGCCACCTCGGCAACCCTGGGCTGGGGCGAAATCGGCACGGTCGCCGGCATGGCCATCACCGGCACCAACCTGTTCATCTGCGGCCTGATCGGACTTCTGGTGACCGGCCTCATCGTGGTGATCACCGAATACTACACCGGCACCGACAAGCGCCCGGTGAACTCCATCGCCCAGGCCTCGGTCACCGGTCACGGCACCAACGTCATCCAGGGCCTTGCGGTCTCGCTGGAATCGACGGCACTTCCTGCGATCGTCATCGTCGGCGGCATCATATCGACCTACCAGCTCGCCGGCCTCTACGGCACGGCGATCGCAGTCACCACGATGCTCGGTCTTGCCGGCATGATCGTTGCGCTCGACGCCTTCGGCCCGGTCACCGACAATGCCGGCGGCATTGCCGAAATGGCCGGCTTGCCCAAGGAAGTGCGCCAGTCGACCGATGCGCTTGATGCCGTCGGCAACACCACCAAGGCGGTGACCAAAGGTTACGCCATCGGTTCGGCCGGTCTCGGCGCGCTGGTGCTGTTTGCGGCTTACTCCAACGACCTGAAGTTCTTTGCCGCCAATGGCGACAAATACCCTTACTTCCAGGGCATGGGCGACGTCTCTTTCGACCTCTCCAACCCTTACGTCGTTGCCGGTCTGATCTTCGGCGGCCTGATTCCGTATCTGTTCGGCGGCATCGCCATGACGGCTGTCGGCCGTGCGGCGGGCGCCATCGTCGAGGAGGTGCGCAAGCAGTTCCGCGAGGATCCGGGCATCATGGCCGGCACCTCGAAGCCGAACTATGCGCGTGCGGTCGATCTTCTGACCAAGGCGGCGATCCGGGAAATGATCATTCCGTCGCTGCTGCCGGTGCTGGCGCCGCTGGTCGTCTATTTCGGCGTGCTGCTGATCTCGGGCTCGAAGGCGTCCGCCTTTGCAGCACTTGGCGCCTCGCTGCTCGGCGTCATCGTCAACGGCCTGTTCGTCGCCATCTCGATGACCTCTGGCGGCGGCGCCTGGGACAATGCAAAAAAATCGTTCGAGGATGGCTTTACCGACAAGGACGGCGTCAAGCATCTCAAGGGCTCCGAGGCGCACAAGGCCTCGGTCACCGGCGATACGGTCGGCGATCCCTACAAGGACACCGCCGGTCCGGCAGTCAACCCGGCGATCAAGATCACCAACATCGTCGCCCTGCTGCTGCTGGCCGTGCTCGCGCACGGCTGAGGCGGCTTGGCCTTCCGCGGCCGAGATCCACAACCGAACCCGCGGGAGCGATCCCGCGGGTTCGTCTATTTTGGACGTCCAGCATCAGGGAATTGACGCCCGTGACAGTTCCAAAAGCTCGCGTTCAAGTCGTCTGCGGCCCGCAGCCTGCGACAATGGCTTTCTGGCCCAAGACAAAAACCCGCAGGATCGCTCCCGCGGGTTTTCGGTCGCCTGAGATGTTGCTGCTTCCCCTCGAAGTTAAAAGAAGGGAAGCAAAAAAAGGATGAGAAGCCGATTCTGCCGGGATTGATCAGGTGCCGGGCGAGGCGCCGCCGCCGCCGCCGGGGAGGCCGGGCGCCAGCTTGCTGGCGCCGCCCATGATCTGGCTGAGGAAGTTCTGGTCCTTGCCGCCGGTCGGCGTGGTCCGCGAGATGAAGTCGAACACCTTGCCGTCCTTCAGGCCGTAATTGGCGATCTGGGTAACGCGCCCGTCCTCGCCGAAATAGACGGCCAGCACCTTCTGGTCGACCAGCCTCGGCTTGTCGAAGGCGACGTAACGCTTGCGCGTCTGTGAGATGTAGTAGAAGGCCTCGTTGTCGAAAGTCGCCTTGGTCGACGGGGTGCCGAGCGCCAGAAGCACCTGTTCGCGGCTCGAGCCGACCGGCACCAGGTCGATTGCCTGCTGGTCGATGACGTAGCCCTGCGTCAGCGTCTCGCTCGGATTGAGATCACCGATCATCTTCGACGAGTTGCAGCCGCAAAGCGCCGAAGCGACCACCAGCAGCGAGATCGCGCCGGCGGATCTCGGAAAAGCGGACCTGGGCAGAAAAGTCGACTTGATTTTCAGCGCGCGCAACTACAACTCCATTAGCTGGCCGCAACTTGCGCTGGGCCGCAAAACCGGTAAACCAGCTTGCTCGCCGATGCAACAAGGCCAATTCAAACAAACGGTCCCCGGGAGACCACCCTCAATGTTCCAACGCCTTTTTGGTCGCGAACGTCACGCCAACCGCGCTATCACCGAGGCGCTTTACGCACAAATCGTGGCAGCGGCGCGGCAAACCGTGTTTTATTCCGACTGGGATGTCCCGGACACGCCGCTTGGCCGCTTCGAGATGCTGTCGCTGCACATGTTCCTGTTCCAGCACCGGCTGCGCGGCGAGGGTGGTGTTGCCGGGGAGGTCGCGCAGGTGTTGATCGACGAGTTCTTCATGGATGTCGAGCATTCGCTGCGCGAACTCGGCATCGGCGACGTCGGCGTGCCGAAGCGCATGAAGAAACTGGCGAAGATGTTTTATGGCCGCACCGCCGCCTATGACGATGCGCTGGAACGAAAAGACCAAGACGTACTCGTCGCGGCGCTTGCCCGCAATGTCAGGCCCGATGCCGGCACCTGGCCGCAGGTGACGCATCTGGCCGGCTACGTCGCCGATGTCTCCAGGCGACTCGCGGAACAGCCGACCGAATCGATTGTTTCCGGCACTGTGGCATTCCCCGCGGCCAAACCTATTTAAGAAAACAAGCCTATTTAAAGGAAAATATGAAACACGCCGATTCTCAGAGCCCCGATCGCCAGAGCCCCGTGTACTTCGTGGCCAACGTCGCCCGGCTGCCGCAAAAGGGACTGCCGGTGCTGATCGAGGCCGACGCCGCGCAGCGCGCCGCGCTGGCAGGCGAGCACGAGTTGCTGTCGGTCGAGAACTATCGCGCCGAACTGCTGGTGGCGCCATGGAAGCGCAACGGCGTCAAGGTCAGCGGCCGCGTCGAGGCCGATATCACCCAGGCCTGCATCGTCACCCTGGACCCGATCGAGGCGCATATTGACGAGGCGGTCGACGCACTGTTCCTGCCGGAGCAGTCGAAGCTCGGGCGGCAGGGTTTTGAGGGCGGTGGCGAGATAATGCTCGATGCCGAAGGGCCGGACAGCCCGGAAACATTTTCCGGCAATTCAATCGATGTCGGGGCGCTCGCCGAACAGTTCTTTGGACTGGCGATCGATCCCTATCCGCGCAAGCAAGGCGTTTCGATGGAGGCTGCCGACGATGCCGGGACTGCGGAAAGCGAATTTCAGCAAAAGCTGCGTTCCCTGCTGGGGAAATCCTGAAAACCCGACCCAATCAGAGAAAGCCGGTTGTGCGGCAGCCCAAAAACGCTATTTTCGCCGAACCTTCGCGAGCCCCAAACCCGTTGCCAGCGCCAGGCGCTCGCTCAAGCAAACTGTGAGATGAACACCGCGTGATCAGGATTTCCATCGATGCCATGGGTGGCGATCACGGACCAAGCGTGGTCATCCCGGCGCTCATGACGGTCGCGACCCGGCGTCCCGACATCCGCTTCGTCATCTATGGTCGCGAGGAGGCAGTGCGCCCCGAACTCGCAAAGCTGCCCAAGCTGGCGGAAGTGAGCGAGTTCATCCACTGCGAGATAGCAGTCCGGATGGACGACAAGCCGAGCCAGGCGCTGCGCCATGGCCGCTGGAAGTCGTCGATGTGGAAAGCGGTCGAGGCGGTCAAGGCAGGCACTGCCGACGCCTGCATCTCGGCCGGCAACACCGGCGCGCTGATGGCGATGTCGAGATTCTGCCTCCGCACCATGGCGACCATCGACCGTCCGGCGATCGCGGCGCTGTGGCCGACATTGCGTGGGGAAAGCGTGGTGCTGGACGTCGGCGCCACCATCGGCGCGGATGCGCATCAACTGGTTGATTTTGCCATTCTGGGCACTGGCATGGCGCGCTCGGTTTTCGGCATCGAACGGCCGAGCGTCGGTCTGCTCAATGTCGGCGTCGAGGAGATCAAGGGCCAGGAAGAGGTCAAGGAGGCGGGCCGCATGTTGCGCGAGGCCAACATGGCCTCGATGAACTACCATGGTTTCGTCGAGGGCGACGACATCGGCAAGGGCACGGTCGACGTGGTCGTCACCGAAGGATTTGCCGGCAACATCGCGCTGAAAACGGCGGAAGGCACGGTACGGCAGATCGCCGGTTACCTGCGCGCCGCGATGGACCGCACGCTGATGGCCAGGATCGGCTATGTATTCGCCAAGGGCGCCTTCGATCGCCTGCGCGAAAAGATGGATGTCGGCCGCTCCAACGGCGGGGTTTTCCTGGGTCTGAACGGCGTCGTGGTGAAAAGCCATGGCGGCGCCGATTCGGACGGCTTCGCGGCGGCGATCGAGCTTGGCTACGACATGGTGCGCAACAATCTGCTCGATCGCATCGAAGCCGATCTTGATCTGTTCCATGCGCGCAATCCGCATGCCCAGACATCCAGGAAATCCGACGTCGTTGCCGACGCAGAGGAGTAGGAAAGAGCCTTGATCAGATCAGTCGTGCGCGGCACAGGCTCCGCGCTGCCCCGCCGCATCATGAAGAATGCCGATTTCGAAGGCATGGTCGAGACGTCAGACGCATGGATTGCCCAGCGCACCGGCATCCGCCAGCGCCATATCGCGGCCGACGACGAGACGACGGCTTCGCTCGGCGAGGCGGCGGCGCGCGCAGCCCTCGACAATGCCGGCCTGACGCCGGCCGATATCGACCTGATCGTGCTGGCGACCTCGACTCCCAACAACACCTTTCCGGCGACCGCCGTCGACATCCAGAACCGGCTCGGCATGCATCACGGCTTCGCCTTCGACATGCAGGCGGTGTGCTCGGGCTTCGTCTACGCGGTGACGACGGCCGACCTCTATATCCGCGGCGGCCTCGCCAAACGCGTGCTGGTGATCGGCTCCGAAACCTTTTCGCGCATCCTCGACTGGAGCGATCGCTCGACCTGCGTGCTGTTTGGCGACGGCGCCGGCGCGATGGTGCTGGAAGCAGGCGAGGGGGCGGGCGGCATTGCCGACCACGGCGTGCTGGCGGCCAGCCTGCGCTCCGACGGGGCTCACAAGGACAAGCTGTTCGTCGACGGTGGAGCGTCGACCACCGGAACGGTGGGCCATCTCAGGATGGAAGGCCGCGAAGTGTTCAAGCACGCGGTCGGCATGATCACCGACGTCATCGAAGCGACGTTCTCAGCTGCCGGGATCACCGCTGAAGATCTCGACTGGTTCGTGCCGCATCAGGCCAACAAGCGGATTATCGACGCTTCCGCCAGGAAGCTCGGGATAGCGGAACAAAAGGTGGTGGTTACCGTCGATTTGCACGGTAACACCTCGGCTGCTTCGGTGCCGCTGGCGCTGTCGGTGGCGGTCGCCGACGGCCGCATCAAGAAGGGTGATCTGGTGCTGATCGAAGCGATGGGCGGCGGCTTCACCTGGGGCGCGGTCTTGGTTCGCTGGTAAGTGCCGAACGGACCGGTTCGGTCCTTGACCTTGCCGGATCAATTACTTAGGCTCTATCTTTGCTTATATAGAGTTATGTTTTTTGAGCTGATGGGGACGGTTCGCATGGGGGGAAAGACACTTACGCGCGCCGATCTTGCTGAAGCCGTTTATCGCAAGGTTGGCCTGTCGCGTACTGAATCGGCCGAGCTCGTCGAAGCGGTTCTGGACGAGATCTGTGAGGCGATCGTTCGCGGCGAGACGGTGAAGTTGTCGTCGTTCGCAACCTTCCATGTCCGCTCCAAGAACGAGCGCATCGGGCGCAACCCCAAAACCGGCGAGGAAGTGCCGATCCTGCCGCGCCGCGTGATGACCTTCAAATCGTCGAATGTGCTGAAGAACCGCATCCTGCGCGCGCACCAGATCAGCAAGGCCAAGGGCAGCAAATAGCGCCTGCGCTTCAAAGCCCGGTTGAAAACGGTCGACTGCTTTGACGCCGGGCTTGAATATTGTTTCATAAACCGCTGAAATAAGGCTCGATTCGGCAGGACAAGCCGGATCGGAATGACTCTTTGTTGAGCATGATCCTGGCCGAAAACCGTTTCCCACTTTTCGGGACCATGCTCCAGCGTGAGGATTTCGCCCATGGACAAGAGCCCCGACGCTTTCCGCACCATCAGCGAGGTCGCAGAAGATCTCGACCTGCCGCAGCATGTGCTGCGTTTTTGGGAAACGCGCTTCAACCAGATCAAGCCGATGAAGCGCGGCGGTGGCCGCCGCTACTACCGGCCGCAGGATGTCGAACTGATCAAGGGCATCCGCCACATGCTCTACGATCAGGGATACACGATCAAGGGTGTGCAGAAGCTGTTGCGCGAGAACGGCAATCATTTCCTGGTCGCCATCGGCAATGGCGACATGGCGGCCGTCGAGGCGATCTCGCAGCGCCGGCAGGCCGATGCGGTGCCGTTGACGCCGGCGGCCCAGCCGCGCGGCGCCGATGACGAGATGCTGGTCGGCGAGCCCAAGGTGAAACCCAGCCGGCGCTTTTTCGGCCTGGGCAAGACCGAGGAAGAAGGCCCGGTGCAGCCGGGCACGTCGAAACTCTCGCGCGACAATCGCGCTTTGCTGCAGGAGGCGCTGTTCGATCTTCTGGAATGCAAGCGCCTGCTCGATCAGGTGCGCTAGCGCATGGCCCCGGGATAGCGACTGCATAGAACGTCACGCGGGTCGCATGAATCGCTTCTGACGCGACGCGCTCTGGGCCCGATCGGTCGCGGCAAAAACCGGAACCGGTTTTGCGATCGTGCGTTCCTTCGCAAAAGAAGGAAGCCTGTCATGGTATCATTTTCGACCCTCTCCGACATCGATCTTGAAAAACAGGTCGCAGCCCTCTCCAGGGAATTGGCGGCGTTGAGGAAAGCCGTTTCCAGGCGCGGCAGCGCCTATTACGAGGACGGGCGTGACACCGCGTCGGACTATTACTCGGACCTCGCCGAGCGTTTCAGTGACGCTCTGCCTGCGATCAGGAAGCATGGCAGGGTGATAGAGAAGACAGCCCGCGATCATCCCGCGACAGCGGCCGCAGTCGGTCTGGTTGTGGTCGGGCTCGTCGCCAGCCTGTTCCTCAGCCGTCAGCAGAAACCGTCGCGAACGAGATCGAGATCGGCACGTTGAGACAAGAAAATGGCGGCGCGGACGGCCGCCATTTTCGTTGACCAAAAGGTCGATCAGCGCGCGAGCTTGAGCTTGTTCTTCGGGCTGACCTGCGCGGTCTGGCTGCATTTGCCGTAGACGGTGCCGTTGGAGTCGGTGGCGTCCGTATAAGTACCCTTGCAGTCGAGCTGCAGCACGAGGCAGTGACCCGCGCCCTTGCAAACCGCGCCGCCGCCGCTCGGATGCGTGCCGTTGGCGAAGGCCGAGCCCGGCAGTGAAATCGAGCCGAAGGCCGAGACGACGATGGCAGCGGCGAGCGACAGGCGCTTGAAGTTCGAGATGTTGGTCATTTGAGCATTTCCTTCTCTTGATCGAGGATCGCCGTCAGGGCGTCCTTCCAGTTGGGACCGCCTTTGTGGCGTCCATGCCGTGTTGGTGCGGCCCGGAGAGAAAAGGTTCACGCGTCGGTTCAAGAAAATTCGCGGCCCCTGGCGCGTTCAGCGTCCTCCTGCCGCTGAGGTTCGATCCGCTCAAAACCGCTGACGGGCCAGCGACAGCCGCTTGACAAGGGAGCGGCTCAGAACCGTCGAACAATTCGGCGATCGGCCAGGTCAAAGACCCCGATCGAGATGACGGTCCTGTGCCGGTGCCGCCGAGGCCTGTGCCGGGCTGCGCCGATCGGAATCACGATGCCGTGACGGCGTTTTTGGCGCTTGGCAAATCACCATCGAGAGGGCATTCTCTGCGCCGTCTCAGGCAACTTCTTGATTTGATCAAACTCTTTAAATCCACGGAGTTGCCAAATGCCCCAAATAGCAACAAGCGAAGCTTTTTCCGAACTGTCGGCGACCGAAGCTGCGCCCGACCACAGCGCCCTCAAGGCCATCCGAGAAACCAGGGGATACAGCATGGAAGAGCTGTCTCTGACCTGCGGACTGTCGGTCGATGAGATCGCGGACATCGAGAACGGCAGGAATGCCGATGTGTCGAAGCTCAGGCGAATAGCCTCTGCGCTCCGGCTCCCGGAAAGCGCGCTGATCGATACGGCCGCGCTGACACATTCCGTGGAAAATCCAAGACCCGTCTCATAGCAGCGACGCCAGAGGATCAAGCCAGACAAGTGAGCTGTGTTCTGGATTTGAAGTTCCTGAATGCTGACGACATCCACCAGAGCAGGAACTTCAAATCCACCATGCGGGGCATCGGCGCGACGGCCGCCGAATTCGGTTGACCCGAACCGGGTTATCACGATACATCGCGACCGGTCCGGAGTGTAGCGCAGCCCGGTAGCGCACTTGACTGGGGGTCAAGGGGTCGTCGGTTCGAATCCGGCCACTCCGACCAAATAAGCCCTTAGAACCCTAAGGCTTATTTGAAATCCGGGGAAACTAGCTGAGCCGCGAAAACGAGAAATTGGGGCCTTTCTGGGCCCTTTCCTTTTCTGGGCCGTGCCAGTCTGGGGCCATGCCGCCCGAATCGCGGCGTGAACGGGCCGACGATCGGCGGCCAAGCGCTGATCGACAGGCTCGGATCAGATCGCGGATCGATGCATCAGGATCTGGTCGGGCTGTTTGGCTGCTCAAATGCAAGGCCGAAGGCCGCGACCGTCGCCCGGTGTTCTTCACGTTCATTCCCGACGACAAAGGCCAGCAGCGAGAGCGGAATCGCACCTGGAAGCCGACCTTCGAAAGTGAAGGGCTCGAAACGCGGGACCCTTTCATCCGCGAGCCGCTTTGTGTGCATGTCCCAAGCCGTGCAACCACCCATCTTGCCAAAGGGTAGCCCAGATCTGGACGTCAACTGTGAAGTGGCCTTGGAAGCCGCATTTGCAGCCTTGGTGACTGCCTCGGAAGCGAAGGGGTGGACGCCGCGCGAAACGGCTGCAGCCCTACTGAAAATCGCAACGGAGCATGCTCAGCGGTTCAGGCTTGTGCCGGCTGAGCCGCCAAGGTGGCGAACGCGAAGAGGTATGTTCATCGCGTGTGCCACGCTCGTGTTTTTGCTGTGTGCAGCCATCGTTGGTGGGGTGCTTAGATGACGATCAACGTTTCGCCCCCGGATACGGCCGTTGCCGCGGTCGTAGTGATGGCGTTGCCGGCTATACGTTAGATTGCGCAACGCCCGGCCAGCGCCATGCCGACGGCTATGCCTATGCCCATCGCCAGCCCTGCAGCGAGTTCCCGCCATATTCGACGGCAATGGCTAAGACCACCACTCGCTACGCCCACGTGCTGGACTCCGACCATTTTCAAGGGGCTTAGACTGCCCCAGAAATCCATCATGCTCCAGCCGTCGGCGAACACAGCGCCGGCGGCCGCAACTGCCGCTGATGGCGATATTCGAGAGCGATCGCGCCCCAGATCAGCCCGAGCAGCAGATAGACGTGGCGCCAGTGATCGATGTCGATGAAGGTGCCCAGCGCGATATTGCCGATGAAGGCGACATAGGCGCACAGAAGGTAGGGCTGCCACGGCCTGTCGCGCAGGAGAATGCGGAAGCCGGCTGCCATCGTCCAGCAGGTCAGCGTCAGGAACGAGACGAAGCCGAGCCAGCCATAGTCCAGCAGCATTTTCAGCCAGATGTTGTGCGTGTCCTCGCCGAAAATCGTCCCGAAGACGAGCGGGCCGATGCCGAGCGGATGCTCCAGCGCCATCTGGAAACCGAAGATATAGCGGGCGAAACGGCCGAGGCGGGCGGTATCGTAGCTCTGTTCCAGCTGGGCGCGGCTGGAGAACATTTCCGAGACGCCCGGCAGCTGCAGGATGACGAGCATCGCGATGACCAGCAGCGAAATGGCGGCGATGGTCATGACGACGACACGCAGCCGGAATTTTCCGCTGGCGCTCTGCAGGAACAGGGCGCCGGTGAGCAGGATCGCCGAAACGCCGAACATGCCCCAGGCGCCGCGCGAGAATGAGAAGAAAATCCCGGCGGTGATGATCAGCAGCGGCATCGCCAGCAACGGCATGCGTGAGACGGGGCCGGTCAGCAGGAGATGGAGCAGGTAGATGCCGGGCAGCACCAGGAACGGCCCGAACACGTTCGGATCCTGGAAGGCGCCGGTGGCGCGGTCGTATCTGGTGAAGATCTCCGCCCCCGGGAAGGCATGGAAATAGCCGGCGATCCCGAGCAGCGAGGTCAGCACCGCCGACATCACATAGGCCCGGAAGATCACCCGGTAGAGATTTGGCTGGACCGATGTCACCGAGGCGAAGAACACCGCGGTAAGCGCCAGGAACAGCGACACGGCGAGATAGAGCGGGGTGCCGGCAATATCCGACATCTGGGTCATCGCGATCATGCCGCCGATTTTCATGACCACCAGCAGCACCAGCAGCGGCGCCGCCGCGCGCGATATGCGCAGGCCGAACAGGGCCCACACCGCCATCAGCGCGACCATATAGAGGTCATATGGCGCCGGCTCGGCGATGACGAAGCCGGACAGGAAGACGCCGAGGAAAACCGCGCCCGACGCAATCAGCGCGATCAGCTTGGCGTTGACCGCGGCCGGCGACAGTTCATGCGCGACTGCGCTCAATAGGCATTTTCCGTATTGAGCAGCCGGATCGGTGTCAGGAACAGGATCCTCAGATCGAACAGCAGCGACCAGTTCTCGATATAATAGAGGTCGTATTCCGTCCGCATGCGGATCTTCTCGTTGGTATCCATCTCGCCGCGCCAGCCATTGATCTGCGCCCAGCCGGTGACGCCGGGTTTGACCTTGTGGCGTGCGAAATAGCCGTCGACCACCTCATTGTAGAGAAGGTTGTGCGACTGGGCGGCAATGGCGTGCGGGCGCGGGCCAACCAGCGACAGCGAACCGAAAAGCGAATTGAAGAACTGCGGCAACTCGTCGATCGAGGTCTTGCGGATGAAGCGGCCGACGCGGGTGACGCGCGGGTCGTTCCTGGTCACCGTCTGCTTGGCCGTCGGGTCGGCCTTGTCGGTGTACATCGAACGGAACTTGTAGACCTCGATGATCTCGTTGTTGAAGCCATGCCGCTTCTGGTGGAACAGCACCGGTCCCTTGCTGTCGAGCTTGATGGCGATCGCGGTCGCCAGCATGACCGGCGAGAACACGATGATGCCGATGATCGAGAAGACGATGTCGAAGGCGCGCTTGGCGACCGAATCCCAGTCGTTGATCGGCCTGTCGAAGATGTCGAGCATCGGCACCGAGCCGATGTAGGAATAGGCGCGCGGCCGGAATTGCAGCGCGTTCGAATGCGCCGAGAGCCGGATGTCGACAGGCAGTACCCACAGCTTCTTCAAAAGCTGCAGGACGCGCGTTTCGGCGGTCAGCGGCAGCGATACGATCAGCATGTCGATACGGGCGATGCGGGCGAACTCGATGAGCTCGGAAACGGTCCCGAGTTTTGGATAGCCGGCGACGATGGGCGGCGAGCGCTTGTCGCCGCGGTCGTCGAAGATGCCGCAGATGCGGATGTCGTTGTAGGGCTGCTTTTCGACGGAGCGGATCAGGACTTCCGCCGTCGTGCCGCCGCCCACGATGACGGCGCGGCGCTCCATGCGCCCGTCGCGCGCCCAGCGCCGGATCAGCTTCGACATCAGCAGCCTTAGGCCGAAGATCAGCATGAAGCCGACGACGAACCAGGTGCCGAAAACCAGGCGCGAATAATCTTGCGACATCTTCACGGCGAATGCCGTCAGCGCCATCAGGGCGAAGGTGCCGGCCCAGACCATCAGCAGTCGGCCGAAATTGGCGAGCGGCCGCATAAACGAGACGATCTGGTAGCAGTCGGTGACATCGAGCAGCACCACGGCGAGCGACGAAGCGGCGGCGATCGCCAGCGGATATTGCCAGGCGAGATGGTTGAAGAAGCCGACATAGTAAAAATAGATGCAGAGGCCCGACAGGAACAGCAGTGCGAATTCGACCATCCGCAAGACGCCGCTGACCATGATCGGTGACATGGTGTCGCGCCGGTATTGCGACGCCACCTGACGGGCGACGTCGTTCATGCCGCCGGGGCTATCGTCACCGGCCGGGCCGTTGAAATTGCGCACCGCGTCTTTCGAAAAGCGGCGTTTGGGATCGAAGTCGCTCATGATGCATCCGCAAAGCTTCACGCAAGTGAATAGCGAAATAGAGCTAAGAAACCCTTGAAACAACAAATAGGTTTTGGGGAAGCTTTGAAGTCAGCGCCGTTTTGGGGTTAGCGCCCATTTCGGGTTAGCGCTTGAGCGCCGCGAAATAGGCCGTCTCGATCGCGGCGGCCATCACGTCGGCGCCGAATCGCGCCTTGAGGTCGGCGGTATCGGGCATCAGCCTGCCATAGGCATCGGGGTCGGCCAGCGCCGAGCTCATCTTGTCGGCAAGCTCGCGCGGATCGGGCCGGATCAGGGCAGGGGAGCCGGCGCCAAGAATTTCCGGGATGCCGCCGACGCCGGTGGCGATCATCGATTTGCCGGCGGCGAGCGTCTCCAGCACGATGTAGGGCATGGCTTCCGCGCGCGAGGGCACGACAACCAGTTCGGCCAACTCGAAGGCCTTGCGCGCCGGCATCGGCGGCAGGAAGCGCATATGCCCTTCGAGCCCGAGCCGCTTCACTTGCGCATGGTAGCGCGGCAGGTCGTCGCCGTCGCCGACCATCACCGCATTCACCGGGCGGCCGAGCCGCGTTCCGGCGAGAACCAGCGCATCGATGAAGATGTCCGGTCCCTTGAGGTCGCGCATCATGCCGATATAGAGGGCATCGGCCGCATTCGGTTCGGTTCGCACCGGCTCGAACTCGGCGGCGCTCAGTCCATTGTAGACAAGGTTGTTCGGGATCGGCGGTTCGCCGACCTTCCTGCGATAGGTCCGCCTTTCATAGTCGGAGACAAACAGAAGATAGTCGGTGAAGCGCGCCATGAACCGCTCGAGCGCGAAGAACAGCTTCCCCGTGCCGGTGGTCTCGTCATAGTGAAGAGAGCCGCCGTGCGGCGAATAAAGGCGGGCTACGCGAAACCTTGATACCCGCAACAATGAGCCGAACAGGCGGGCATAGGCGCCACCCTTGGCGCCGTGCCCGTGGAGCACGTCCGGCCGCAATTCCTTGATGATCCCAAATGTGCGCCAGGCCGAGGCGAGGTCGCCCGGTCCGACATGCCGCTGCATCGGCGTGCGATGGATGCCGAGCGCCATTATGCCCTTCATCTGTTCGAACAGATGTTCCTCGAAGTCGCCGCCCGTCGTCGAATCGCAGACGATGCCGACGGCATGCCCGGCGGCGACCTGCGCCTCGGTCAGGTCGCGCACGTGACGAAAAATCCCCCCGACAGGTGAGCGAAAGCAGTGGACGATCCTGAGTGTGTCCGCCACGTGGTCTAGAACAGGCGTTCGCGAACATAGACCGTGTCGCCGGGCAGAAGCGGGTCAGAGGTGGCAATGCGACCGGTCATGACCTTGCCGTTGATGTCGCGGGTGATGTCGACGCTTCCCTGGTTGGCACGCGGGCTGAAACCGCCGGCGATGGCAATCGCCTTTTGCACGGTCAGGCCGGGAACATAGGAGTACTGGCCCGCAGCACCGACTTCGCCCATGATGAAGATCGGCCGGTAGCGGTCTATCTCGACCGAAACGTCCGGATCACGGAGATAACCCTGGCGTAGTTTGTCGGCGATCTCGCCTTCGAGTTGCTGTGCGGTGTGGCCGCGCGCCGGCACGGCGCCGACGAGCGGGATGGACAGATAGCCGGATTGGTCGACACTGTAGACGTTGGTCAATCCTTCCTGCTCGAACACGGTGACGCGGACCCGGTCGCCGGCGCCGAGGCGATAGGGCTGATCGAGCATTTTATGAAAGGCGGCCGGCGCCGGCCGGTAGCTGGAGCAACCGGCAAGCAATGACACGGCGAGCAGCGCACGGAACAGGGGAGCAGTGCTTTTCATGACCGTACATGTACCTTCGACTGGCCGCCGCTGCACCGCGGCAAACGCTGGAGATCGAGGCCCGTTATCATCCGGTTAGGGTTAATGGCCGGTAAAGGCGGGCGGCCGAAGCGACGGCAACCGACAACAGGCGGCCGGTTCCGGTGCTTTTAGCTGCCGCGTGCGCGTAAAACCTGACAGGTTGCTTACCGCAATATTAACGGCTGAGTTACCATATTTGTTTACGGTGTATACTGACTAAAATACCGGAGCAGGATGCATGTCCGTTCAATCCGCGGCCGCAGATGTCGACGTCGATCTCAGGCAGCTCTTCGCCAGCCTTGCGAGGAATTGGCTGCGCATTCTTGTCGTCGCGCTTGTCGTAACCGGCCTGGCGTTCGCGCTCACCTGGCTCACCACGCCGCATTACCGGGCCGAAACCCGGCTTTTGATCGAAACGCGCGAATCGGTCTACACGCGCCCCGACGGCACCAATGACAACGACAAGCCTATACTCGACGAGGAAGGCGTGACCAGCCAGGTCGAGGTCATTTCCTCGACCGACATCCTCAAGCAGGTGGCGCAGAAGCTTGATTTGTCGCGGCTGCCCGAGTTCGACGAGACGGCGGATATGCCGGCGTTGAGCCGTCTGCTTGTCGTCGCCGGCCTGAAGAGCGACCCCAACGAGATTCCGCCGGAAGAACGCGTGCTGACGAAGATGCGTGAGAAGCTCAACGTCTATCGCGTTGAAAAATCTCGCGTTATCGTCATCGAATTCTCCTCGGAAGATCCCCGGCTCGCCGCCGCAATCCCGAACGCCATCGCCGACGCCTACATCTCCGTCCAGGGCAATGCCAATATCGAATCGAATTCCGCCGCAACCGACTGGCTTGCGCCGGAGATCGCCGACCTGTCGAAGCGGGTGAAGGATGCCGAGGCCAAGGTGGCAAGCTACCGCGCCCAGTCCGATCTTTTGATGGGCGGCAACAATTCGGTGCTCGCCACGCAACAGCTTTCCGAACTGTCCAGCGAATTGTCGCGGGTGCGGGCCAATCGCGCCTCGGCGGCAGCGACTGCCGACAGCGTGCGCAGGGCGCTGCAGAATGGCGGCTCGCTGGATGCGGTACCGGAGGTGCTGTCGTCCGGACTGATCCAGCGGCTGCGCGAGCGGCAGGTCGAGCTCAAGACCGACATCGCCGACCTTTCCACCTCCTTGCTCGACAATCATCCGCGTATCCGGGCGCTGAGGTCGCAGCTTGCCGATCTCGACCGCCAGATCCGCAACGAGGCGGAAAAGATCATGACAGGGCTGATGACGCAGGCGCAGACCGCCCAGGCCCGCGAAAACCAGCTTGTCGCCGACGTCAACACGCTGAAGGCCGCATCGGCGCGCGCCGGCGACCAGCAGGTCGAACTGGACGCGCTGCAGCGCGAAGCGACCGCCCAGCGCCAGCTGCTCGAATCCTACCTGACCCGTTATCGTGAGGCGTCCTCGCGCAAGGACAGCAACTATCCGCCGGTCGACGCCCGTGTCTTTTCCCGCGCGGTGGCGCCGTCCCAACCCTATTATCCAAAAATCCTGCCGATCATCGGTGCGGCCTTCGTCGGCTCGCTGCTGGTCATGGCGATCGTGACGCTTCTGCAAGAGCTGTTTTCGGGGCGCGCCATGCGGCCGGCCGCCGGCGCCCGCTTCGAGCGGATCGAACAGGTCGCGATGCCGGTTGCCCGCGAACCGCCCAATCACGAACCATCCGATCACGAACCGCCCGATCACGACCCACCCAATCAGGAACCGGCCGATATCGAAGACCTTGGGGATCGGACTGCGGAAGTCCAGGCAGAGCCGCAAGCGGCTGCCGCGCCGCCAGCAACTGGCCCGGCAACTGGTGACGACGTCGGGCCGGCGCGCCGCAGCCTTGGCGAGGTCGAAATCGACAAGGCGGTGGAGAAACTGATCACAAGCGGTGCGGCACGCGCCATATTCGTGTCGCCGGAAGGCGACGAGGCGGCCGCCTCGGCGGTGCTGGTGGCGCGTGAGGTTTCCGACACCGGCCTGCGCGTGCTCCTGCTCGATCTCACCGCTTCTGGCGCCGCCTCGCGACCGACGCTGGACAGCAGGCTTTTCCCGGGCATCACCGATCTGCTCGCCTCCGAAGCGCAGTTCAGCGACGTGATCCATGCCGATCTCTATTCGGACTGCCACGTCATTCCCGTCGGCAACGCCGATCCGGTTCGCGCCATGCGCGCCGCCGACCGGCTGCCGATCATCATGCAGTCGCTGACCACCGCCTACGATCTGGTCGTGGTCGAATGCGGACCCACCGACGCGCAAGGCATCAGCCGCCTTGTCGGCGAGGGCACAGAAGTCTTCCTGTCGCTGCTGGAGCCGAACGACGAGGTGGCGCAGGCCGCGGTCGAATTGATCGAGAGCGGCTATCCCGACCTGACACTGGTGACGCCGGTCGGCCATCAGACGCCAGGGACGCCGTTACCCGGACGGCGCTCCGCCGCCTGACGGTTCGATAATTCTCTTGAACGTTGTCGACCAGAGTTTGCAGCAGTGGCGGCAATAGCGCGCTCTTCCCTTCTCCCCTTGTGGGAGAAGGTGGATTGGCGCGCAGCGCCAAGACGGTTGAGGGGTGTTGGACGGAGTGCGGCCGATGCCAAGCTGGAGCACCCCTCATCCGACCGAGCTTCGCTCGGCCACCTTCTCCCACAAGGGGGAGAAGGGGGAGCCAAATCGCTTACGTCGGCGACCGGAGTTTGCAGCAGTGGCGGCAATAGCGCGCTCTTGCCTTCTCCCCTTGTGGGAGAAGGTGGATCGGCGCGCAGCGCCGAGACGGTTGAGGGGTGTTGGCCGGATCGCTGTTGGTGCCAAGCTGGAACACCCTCATCCGACCGAGCTTCGCTCGGCCCCCTTCTCCCACAAGGGGAGAAGGGGGAGCCAATCGCGAACGTCAGCGATTTGCGTGACGATGGTGCTGGACGGAGCGCCAACGCCGGGTAATCTCGCCCGATGCCGCATCAGCCCGTCGCCCCGACCAAACGTCGTTTCGCCCGCTCGATGCGCCGCGAGTCAACAGAGGCGGAAGACCGCCTGTGGCACGAGCTGCGCGGACGCAGGCTCGACCGCATCAAATTCCGGCGTCAGGTTCCTATCGGCAGATTCATCGCCGATTTCGTTTGCGCCGAGGCCAGGCTGATCGTCGAGATCGACGGCAGCCAGCATGCGGATTCAAACTATGATCGGGAGCGAGACGCCGAATTGAAGGCGAGGGGCTTTCGTTTGCTGCGCTTCTGGAACGACGACGTGCTGCGCGATTTGAACGCCGTCTGCGATACCCTTATGTCGGCGACCAGAGTTTGCAGCCGTGGCGGTAATAGGGGAGCTAAATCACTTACGTCCCGGAATCTCGGCAGCGTTCAGCTGTCGTCTTCGCCCGCTGCTGGCACAGCCTGTCCGGCCGTCTTGCGGCGCAGCATCTTGGTCAGCTTCCAGATCGTCGGGCTGTTCTTGACGAAGGCTTTCAGGCGCGCGCCCTGCCGCAGGACAAACACCAGCGCGCGGCCTTTTGTCGTCAGCGGAATCAGGACCTCGAAATGCCGGGTCTCGATATCGCACCACAGCCGCTTGTAGGGTTCGTCGCCGACCGAGAAATCATAGACATCGAACCCCTTCTCGCAGGCTTCCTCGATGTTGTCGAAGAACAGGAAGTCGCCGGGGCTGGCATGGGCGAGGTCGTCGTCGGCGATCGCTCCGAATTCGCAGATCAGGCGTTTTCCCGAGCGGCTCGAGCCGGTGACGGCGCGAAGCTTGCCGGCGACTTCGAGCCCATGCAGCACGAAGGACGGCGTGTCGTCGGACAGCGCTTCGACGAACAACGCGCGGAAGAAAGCACGAACCTGTGGCTCGCCGAAGACGTTGGCTATGCCCATCTTGCGGAAGCGGAACTCCTTCATCTCGAAAAACGCATCGAGCAGCCTGTTCACCTCGTCCGCCGTCCGGGCCTCGATGCGGCGGTGGCTGCCGACGGCCCCAAACTTGCGCGCCTGCGAGCGGTGCCTCTTGCGCCTGCGCTTGCCGCTCGCGCGCGAGAGCAGCGCATCAAAACCTCCCGCCAGGTCGACGGCCAGCGACAGGTTGGGGCTGGGAAAATGCGGGAGGGATAGAAGCGGATTGGCAACGCGGTCGAGATCGGGCAGCAGCCGTTCCAGCGAGACGAGGTCGATGTCCGGCCGCGCCCTGGCGATCGCCGCCAGCATCGGGCGGATAGAAGCAGCATCCGCCGCCTTGGTCAGCCAGGACGGGTCGGCGGCGGCGAAATTGCCGTTGGCATGGCGGCCGCCCATGAAACGGGCGACGCGTAACCGACCGCTGCTGGTGACTTCCAGCGCCAACCAAAAAACCGGCCGGCCGTCAGCGCTCAGCGTCGCCAAGACGGTGTCCGCTTCGGCATGTCTGGCCCAGTTCAGGATCCAGGCCGGGCTCTGCGCCGGCGCGAACAGCGCCGAACCGCAGAACTCGGCATAGGCCGCAAGTGCCGCACCGTCGGCGACCGACACCGACAGGCCGGCATGATCCGCAGGCACCGCGCGCGGCGCCGCCTGCATGGCCTCGAGCCGATTGCCGTCAAATGACGCGGTGGCGTCAACCATACCTCAATCCTTTAGGGCGTATTCACCGCGATTGGGGGCGCGCATAGGCGCATTCCGTGCTTGGATGAGCCTAGGCGCAAAAGGTGAATGAATGATCGACGGGGGCGAGGCGATCCGGAAGCTGGCGCTCAACGTCGTGCGCTATACCGGTCTTGCCCCGCTGGCCAAGCCGTTCGTCGGCGGCATCGGCGCCATCCTGATGCTGCATCGGGTAACCGCCACGCCGGAAAAGCCTGATAGCGTCAACCGGCATCTCAATATCGCGCCTGAGTTCCTCGACGCTGTCATCGCCGACATGAAGGCGCACGACTATGCATTCGTCACCCTGGACGAGGCGATCGAGCGCATCAAGGCCGGCAGCAAGGGTGGCCAGTTCGCGGCGATCACCGCCGACGACGCCTATCGCGACAACATGACCGAGGCGCTGCCGGTGCTGGAAAAGCACGGCGCGCCGATCACCATCTATGTTGCGCCGGGGCTGATAAACGGCGCCGCCGATCTATGGTGGGAGGTGGTCGAGGACATCGTCAGCGCGCGCAACCGGCTGGTTTTGACGACACCGAACGGTCCGGTGACGATCGACTGCTCGACCCCGGGCAAGAAAATCCAGGCCTTTGCGCGCCTGCACGATTATCTGACGCTGGAGGTCCGCGAGGAGGACCAGCGCGCGGTGCTGCGCGAATTGGCGCGGTCGAACGGTATCGAGTTGGGCGCGCGCCAGAGCCTGTTGATGAACTGGGACGAGATCCGCGCCATGGCAGGGCATCCGCTGGTGACGATCGGCGCCCACACCGTCAATCATCGCAATCTGAAGCGGCTTTTCGAAGCCGATGCTCGGCACGAGGTCGATGACGTCAGGGGCATATTGCAGGCCGAGCTTGGCAAGGCGCCGCGCCATTTCGCCTATCCCTATGGCTATGCCAGCGCCGTTGGTGACCGCGAAGTCGGCTTTGCCCGCGACGCCGGCTATGTCTCGGCGGTGACGACACGCCACGGCGTGCTGCGCGCCGAACATGCCGGTTTCCTGCACGCGCTGCCGCGTATTTCGGTCAACGGTCGCTATCAGAGCGTTGCCCATATCCGCACGATGCTGTCGGGCGTGACGACGCCGCTGGCCAACGCCGGAAAGATGCTCGTCACCATCTAGTGGTGAGACACTCCGGTGGACCGCAAACCCTTTGCGGACCATCCCTGATGGGAGGTCAAGGGAACGTCGTGACCCGTTGCGGACATTCCGTATATGGTGAGAGAGCATCCAGCGCAGAAGGGGCGCGTTAATGGGCGATGAGATCCAGGTCTTTGGAGCCATTGCGGTCCGGCCGGCAGTCCTCCCTATCATCGCGTCGTTCGAAACGGCGACTGGGCTCAGCGTAGTGAGCAAGTGGGAACTCAACCCGACGGTGAAGGTTCAGATCGAACGAGGACAGCCCTTCGACTTGGTCATCACCAATCCGAAGCTAGTTCGGGACCTGACTGCAACCGGATGCGTGCTGGCGGAGAGCCAGGTGCCATTTGGCCGGATCAGCATGGGCGTGGCGGCAAAGGCGGGCGGCCGTGCGTTCCGCGTCGACTCCATCGAAGCGTTCGAGCACGCCCTGAAGAATGCCAAGTCGATCGCCTACGCTAGCGACGGAACCAGCGGCGGCTACTTCACCGGCCTGCTCGAACGGCTGGGACTGGCGGCTGAGGTGAAGCCAAAACTAGTGCCTATATTGGGAGGGCAGACGGCGACCAGCGTGGCTCGTGGCGAAGCCGAGTTGGCAGTTGTTCCGGTAACCTCCATCCTCGCTGCCGCCCCTGACGTTATTCTCATTGGTCCTTTCCCTGCGCAACTCCAGAGCCACATCGACTTCGACCTCGCCATAAGTGCCGCCACGAACACAAACGCCGCTAGACAGTTGCTGAACTTCCTGTCCTCGCCCGATCTTGATGAGTCCCTCGCGGCCACAGGCATCGAACGGCGTCCTAAGCAGACCTGATCCGCGATTGAGCGACGTCCGCAAATGGCGCTACCGAGCCGGCCAAGGCATTCGCCTAAGCCGCGCAGGCAAAGAGCGTTCAACGTCTCAGCCGGGTGGAACGCGGAAAATCCAGCCCATGCATCGAACAGCCTCTTTGCGGAGCCCGTTCGCATTGGAGATGTATCGCGGCTGCAGGTCGCCCGGTTCAATGCGAAATGGTATGCTCGTCATATTATCGGCAAGGGAGGTTCGGCATGCCTGTAACCGTTGGTGCGCACCATCTGACGCTGTTCACACACGACATGGACCGTTTCATTCGCTTCTATGGAGAAATCTTCGACGCGGAAACGAAGTTCGACCTGTCCGAGCCCGGTCCCGGTGGCGGCACTCTTCGTCACTCACTTATCGACGTTGGAGGTGGCTTTGCCCTTCATCCGTTCCAAATGCCGGAACCAACGGGGTATGAAGATGGGTCGATGCAGATGGGCAAGAGAGGTCACATAGATCATCTCGCGCTGAAGGTAGACGATGAAGAGCGCTTGCAGGAAGTCAGGCGACGTCTAGTGAAGGCTGGCGCTTCGGATGGGACCGTTACAGATTTCGGCGCTGTCCGTCTAGTGACCTTCAAGGACCCGGATGGAATGGAGGGCGAGGTCGCACGGTGGACCGATAGCAAACGTGTGCTCGGCTTTAAAGAACGCAAGCAGGAGCTTTGGCAAGACTGATCGCGAAGGTCCGCATTGGGCAGATCCTGCCTCACACCTGTTCTCCCGTCATCGACTTTTGAGAAGGGTCATGAATGTCGCGAAATGGCGCTGCCTGTGCGTTCCGATCGGCGACCCGGAAGGCAGAAAACCACGCTGAGCTGCCGCGGGCGTCAGGCTTTCACCGCGGCGGCGAGCAACCTCAGTTTTTAGGCCGCGGCGGCTCCAGGATCAGCCATTTGATGATGCCCATGGCCGGCAGCACCCAGAGCATGCCGCTGAGCAGGAAGAACAGGAAATGCGCCAACGGTCCCGATTCCGCCAGTTGCGCAACCGCCACGATCGATGCGACCAGCGCATAGACGATGACCAGCGCCACCAGCAGGATTGTTCCGATCAGCTTTTTCAGGCGAATGGGCATTTCGCGATCCGGTTGATCCCTATCGCTTAGGCCCAACGGAAGAGGCACGCAACAGCCAAGAAGCGGCGCGACGGCGTGCCGCGCTGTCCGGTCTTGCCAGTTGGATTGCGATGGTTCACCAATCCGCGACTGCAACCTGCCGGGACAATACCATGGCTGCCATATCAGCTGCCGCGCCTTTCGTGGCCCGCGACCGCGACCTGCGTAACCGGGCGCTGGTGCGCGGCTGGCTCTACGTCGTGCTCCTGGTGCTGTTTGTGCTGGTGCTGGTCGGCGGCGCCACCAGGCTCACCGAATCCGGGCTTTCGATCACCGAATGGAAGCCAATCCACGGCATCATCCCGCCGCTCAACGACGCCGAATGGCAGGAGGAATTCCAGCGCTACCAGCAGATCCCGCAATATGCCGAGCTCAACAGGGGCATGAGCCTCGAAGCGTTCAAGTCGATCTTCTGGTGGGAATGGTTGCACCGGATCCTGGCGCGCGGTGTCGGCGTGGTTTTCGCCGTGCCGCTGGTGTTTTTCTGGGCGACGCGCCGCATCGAACGCGGTCTTGGTCCGAAATTATTGGGCATTCTTCTTCTCGGCGGCCTGCAGGGCGCGATCGGCTGGTGGATGGTGGCGTCCGGGCTGGTCGACCGCGTCTCCGTCAGCCAGTACCGGCTGGCGACGCATCTGACGCTGGCGGCGCTGATCTTCACCGCGACCATGGTGGTCGCGCGGGGGTTGGCCCCGCATTCCGAGCCCGCGGCCGACCGCTCGACCCAGCGTCTGGCCGGCTTTCTGGTGCTGCTGGCGCTGATCCAGATCTATCTCGGCGGGCTGGTCGCTGGGCTCGATGCCGGCCTGAGCTACAACACCTGGCCGCTGATGGACGGCAAGCTCATCCCCGGCGACCTGTTGATCCTCGAGCCGGCATGGCGCAACTTCTTCGAGAGCCCGAAGACGGTCCAGTTCATCCACCGGCTCGGCGCCTGCGCGATGTCAGTCGCAGCACTTTGGCACATGATTGCCACGCACCGGCGCCAGCCCGGCACCACCCATGCGCGCCGCGCGACGCTGCTGTTTGTGCTGGTGCTGCTGCAGGCCCTGATCGGCATCGGCACGCTGCTGATGCAGGTGCCGCTGCACATGGCGCTGATGCATCAGGCTTTCGCGCTTGTCCTGCTGGGCTTTGCCGCAGCGCATTGGCGCGGCACCAAGGGCGCTTATCCCATGCCCAACCAGATCGCGGTCAGAGGCTGAGCCGCACCGTCTTGATCGCCGTGGCAATGGACAATTCGCGGCTTTCGTCGATCGCATTGCCGTCTTCATGATGCCATGACGCCGACAGGCAGCCATAGGCGATGGCATAATCCAGGATGGCTGGCGGCGTCTGGCCGAGCGTTCTGGCGAAAATCTCGGCCATGTCGGCAATCCGCCGGGGATCACGGCAAAGGTCGTCGCGGTCGAGCGGATTGTAGAACATGTTCGCCGCGTCGAAGCCGGGATCGCCGAGAACGCCCTTCGGGTCGATCGCCAGCCAGCCGCGCGCTCCCAGCATGATGTTGTCGTGATGCAGGTCGCCATGCAGCGGCAAACCTCGACAGGATTGGCCAACAGCCGTTCCGCGGTCGCAGCCGCTTCGACGTAAAAGCTCTTTTCGCCGGCGTCGCGATCGATCTTCGCCTTGTTGAACAGACTGGAAAACCGCACCCGCAGCGGCTGAAGGTCTGGTGGGGCAGGGTGGTCGGATGGCGAGAACAGTCTTGCCATCACTTCGGCCGCGATTGCTGTAGCGGCGTTGTCGCCCTGCTCGGCGAGAACCTGTGACAGCAAGGTTTCACCGGCATATTCGAGCAGCATGCAGTGGCCGTCGCGGCCGAGCAGCCGTACCGCGCCTTCGCCGCGCCGCCAGGCGAGGAAATGCTCGCCGCGCAACTCGTCTTCGACGTCGTCGAAAGCCTTGAGAGCCTTGACGATCGCCGGCGAACCGTCCTCGCGAACAACCTTCCAGATGCGGCTGCTGAACGTCTCGGCAATCAGTTCTGGCGCGCTGACCTTCCAGCGGCCGGGGAATGCCGGAGCGTCCATTCAGTGCTTGAGGCCGAGCATCAGATCCATGTTCTGCACGGCAGCACCCGAGGCGCCCTTGCCGAGATTGTCGTAGACGGCGAACAGCAGCGCCTGGGCCCTGTCGTCGTTGGCGAAGACATGGAGCATCATCCGGTTGGTGCCGTTGTAGACTTCGGGATCGATCTCCGGCACGCGCTCGAGATGCGCATAGGGCGCCACCTCGACCACGCCGCCATCGATGGCGGCGAAATGGTCGGCGATCGCCGAATGAAGCTCGGCGCCGGTCGGCACATAGTCGAGGCCGCCGAGCTGCAGCGGCACCACCGTGATCATGCCTTGCGCGAAATTGCCGACCGCCGGCTGCATGATCGGATCATGCGACAGCTTCGCATAGGTCCTGAGCTCCGGCACATGCTTGTGCTGCAGGGTCAGCCCGTAGGGCAGGAATTCCGACGCTTCCTCGCCCTTGGCGACATAGTCCTCGATCATCGGCCGGCCGCCGCCCGAATAGCCCGTAATACCGTTGACGGTGACCGGAAAATCCGGCGGCAACAGCCCGGCCGCGACCAGCGGCCTCAGCGTCGCGATCGGCCCTTGCGGCCAGCAGCCTGGATTGGTGACGCGCTTCGCCGAAGCGATCTTGCGCGCCTGAGCCTTGTCCATTTCGGCAAAACCATATTCCCAACCTTCTGCCACGCGATGCGCGGTCGAGGCGTCGATAACCCTCGTCGTGTCGTTGCTGATCAGCGAGACGCTTTCTTTCGCGGCGGCGTCCGGCAGGCACAGGATCGCGACATCGGAGGCGTTGAGGAACTCGGCTCTGGCTGCCGGTTCCTTGCGGCGCTCGGTCGGAATCGAGATGATCTCCAGGTCGCCGCGCTCGGCAAGCAGCGCCCAGATCTGGAGACCGGTGGTGCCGTGCTCGCCGTCGATGAAGATTTTCGGTTTCATTTGCCTGCCTGAATTCCCTGATACTTGGAAACTATATGCCACTTGCCTGGTTCAATCCGGCAACAATGTGATTGCCGTTGTTCAGCTCTTCGAGCCGGGCCTTTCGTTCCGCCAGCAGCCCGAGATAGTGCATGGCCACCGTCGACCCGGCAATTGCCGTTATATCGGCGTGATCATAGGCCGGCGCAACCTCAACGACATCAGCGCCGACGATATCGAGCTGATTGATCTGGCGCAGCACCGACAGGATCTTTGCCGAGGACGGCCCGCCGGCGACCGGTGTGCCGGTGCCGGGCGCGAAGGCCGGGTCGAGGCAATCGATGTCGAAGGTGACGTAGGCCTTCTTGCCGCCGGTGCGGTCGACGATGGCATAGGCGATATCGGACGCGCGCATGTCCTCGATTTCGTGGCCGTACAGGATCTTGATGCCGAAGGTGTCAGGCGCATGGGTGCGGATGCCGATCTGGATCGAACGGTCGGGATCGATAATCCCCTCCTTGACCGCACGGCCGACGAAGGAGCCGTGATCGATGCGCTTGCCGTCGTCCGGCCAGGTGTCCTGGTGGGCATCGAACTGCACCAGGGCCAGCGGACCGTGGATGGCGGCATGCGCCTTGAGCAGCGGCCAGGTGACGAAATGGTCGCCGCCGAGCGATAGCAGGAAGGCGCCGGATTTCAGGATCTTTGCCGCCTCGCGCTCGATCGTCCCCGGCGTCTTCTGGTGGTTTCCGCTGTCGAGCAGGCAATCGCCATAGTCGACCACGGCGAGATATTCGAACAGATCGCGCGAAAATGGGTATTGCGGGTCGTTGTCGAGAATGGTCGAGGCGCGGCGAATCGCCTGCGGTCCGAAACGCGCGCCCGGCCGGTTGGTGACGGCGGCGTCGAATGGGATGCCCCACACCACCGCGTCCGCGCCCTTCACGTCCTTCGAGTATTTGCGTCGCATGAACGACAGCGCGCCGGCATAGGTCGGCTCGAAGGACGCACCCGTCCTGGCCCGGGCGGTGAAGGCGTGGTCGATGTTGGTGTTCGGCATGAAGCGATCTCCTGTGCGTCGAGCGCCACCTTATTGGATATAATTCCAGGAAATGCGACCCCTTCCGAGGGCCATGGCCGTTCGAACTCGGTCACAACTTCTTGCTTGCTAGATGAGCCCGCATGGCCAACCCGGAACTTGCGTAGATATGCATGAATACAACCGACAGTAGCCAGCCGTCCTTACGCGGGATGGTTGTCAGCCGGGGAACGCAGCAGATTTCAGCACGCCAAGCCGGCCACCGACCGCCAGGACGGCGGCATCGATCTCGGCAAGTCGAGATTGAAGAACAGCCGCTTCAGCCGGCATTGACCTCACTTTCCGGCATTTGCGAAGCCGGCTTCGTTCACTGGGCTGTCACGCGCGTCGCTTATCCGGGTTTGCATCCGGTAGGAGCGATTCTCATGCGAACGACCTGGCTGAAACTTGTGCTTGCCGCCGCCTCGGTGCTGTTCACTGGCTCGGCATTGGCTGGCGAAACACGCGCCAGGCAGATTCTCAACCGTTTCGAACACGCCAACCAGTGGCGCGACCATGTCATGGTGGCGGCACACCGCGCCGGCAGCCTGCAGGCCCGCAAGACGCTGTTTGCGGAGAACTCGATCGCCGCCCTCGAGGCATCGATCGCGCTTGGCGCCGAAATCGTCGAGGTCGATGTCAGGCGCTCGAAGGACGGCCAGTTCGTCGTCATGCATGACAGCTGGCTCGACCGCACGACGAACTGCACGGGCGAGGTGGTCAAGCGCACGCTGGCCGAACTCAAAACCTGCAGGCTGGTGATCGAAGGCACCGGCGCCGTCACCGACGAGCCGGTTTCGACGCTGCGCGAGATGCTGATGGCGACCAGGGACAGAATCCTCGTCAACATCGACAACAAGCTCGACGTCGACAGCCTGGCCGGCATGATCGCGGTGGCGCGTGACCTTGGCATGGCCGAACAGGTGATCGTCAAGGAGAACCTGTGGAACCCGGCCAGGATCACCACTGTCAAGGCCGCCATGGGCGCGATCGGCAGCGGTTTCCAATTCATGCCGATCATTGCCGACGACGCGGTTCGCGACGCCGGTTTTGCCGAGAAGGTCAGCGGCGCCTTTTCGCCGCGCGCGGTCGAGATGATCAACTGGCGGGACGGCGCGGAGACGCTGACCGAGACCGGCGGTCCGCTGTTCAGCCCGCGCATGCGCGCCGCGGCGATAAGGGGCGACTGGCACATCTGGGCCAATACCTACGCCATCGTCAACAAGCCGGGCGGCTTCCTTGCCGGCGGTCGTGGCGATGAACTGGCGGTGTTCGCCAGCCTGCCGCGCGAGACCTACGGCTTCTGGGCCGAGCGCGGCGCCACCATCATCCAGACCGACGAGCCGAAAGCGGCGATCGACTGGCTGGCGGCAAACGGCTACCGCGTGCCTTATTCGGATGAGGCGCGGCCGGCGAACACGGCGAGCATCAATTAGTTCCTCAGCACAGGGATTTGGTTCTTTGACCGGCGGTCGCGCTGCCGGCCGGCCTGCAGCCACCATTGCTGACGCTGGGGATTAGTATAAGCCACCACGAGTTCGTCATCCTAGGGCGGAGCAAGGAGCGAAGCGACGCGGCGCAGACCCTGGGATCCATGCCGTTACCTCGGAGCGCTGCTGCGGTGCAGAACCTTTGATCGCGGAGGGACAGCGCCCAGGACAGCGCCCCCCTCTGTCAGAGGGAGGCGCTGTCCCGCCAGCCCTGTCGATCAGGGCGAGATTGGCTCGTTGCCGCTTTCGCCAATCCTCATGCAGCCATCGCCATGCCGTCCAGCTCCCTGACGGCGTCCTCCGGCAGATCGAGTTCGGCTGCGGCGAGGTTCTCCCGCAAATGCGCAACGGATGACGTGCCGGGGATAAGCAGGATATTGGGCGCGCGACCGAGCAGCCAGGCGAGCGCGACCTGCATCGGCGTGGTGCCCAGGCGCTGAGCGACGCCGGACAGGGTAGACGACTGCAGCGGGTTGAATCCGCCGAGCGGAAAGAACGGCACATAAGCGATACCGTCGCGGGCGAGTTTGTCGATCAAGACATCATCGCCCCGGTGCGCCAGATTATATTGGTTCTGCACGCAGACGATCCTGGCGATCCGTTGCGCCTCTTCGATCTGTGCCGGCGTGACATTGCTGAGCCCGATATGACGCACCAGGCCCTGTCGCTGAAGCTCGGCCAGCACAGTGAACGGCGCCTCGATCGAGCCTTCGGCGGGGCCATGCGCGTCGAACATGATCCTGAGATTGACCACGTCCAGCACGTCGAGCCCGAGATTGCGCAGATTGTCGTGCACCGCCTCCGTCAGCGCTTCGGGCGAGAAGGCCGGGAGCCACGAGCCATCCGCGCCGCGACGGGCACCGATCTTGGTGACGATCGTCAGATCGTCGGAATAGGGCGCGAGCGCTTCACGGATGAGTAGATTGGTGACGTGCGGGCCGTAGAAATCGCTGGTGTCTATGTGATTGACCCCGCGCGCAACAGCTTCGCGCAGCACGGCCAATGCCGCGCCATGGTTCTTGGGCGGACCAAAGACGCCGGGTCCTGCGAGCTGCATGGCGCCGTAGCCGAGCCGCTTCACGGTGCGGTCGCCGAGAGTGAACGTGCCGGAAAGGTCAATGCTGGACATGGTCTATCTCCGTTCAGTTGAGGTTGAGATAGGCGCTGTCCGATCTCACGATAATTGGGTACATTCCGCACGGGCTGTACGGAATGTCGAACAATGAAGATCGACCTCGGAGACCTCAACGCTTTCGTGGCGGTAGCGCGGGCCAAGGGTTTTCGCGATGGCGCCCGCGCCAGCGGCGGCAGTGCGTCGGGTTTGAGCGAGGCGGTGCGCCGCCTCGAGACGCAGCTCGGTGTCAGGCTGCTCAACAGGACGACCCGCAGCGTCGTGCTGACCGAAGCGGGCGCGAGCTTGCTGGCTCGGCTCGGCCCAGCCTTGACCGAGGTGGAATCGGCCCTCGACGTTGTGAATGGCTTCCGCGACAGGCCGGCAGGTACGTTGCGGCTCAATGTGCCGGTCAGCGCAGCGCGGCTGGTGCTGCCCCGGCATCGTTCCGGGGTTTCTCGCTGCCTATCCCGGCATCCGGCTGGAGGTGATCGCCGAGGAGAGCTTTGTCGGGGCGGCAGGCTGCGATGCCGGGATCCGTTACGACGAGCGGCTGGAACAGGACATGATCGCGGTGCCGATCGGACCGCGCCTGCAGTGCTTTGCCACCGCCGCCAGCCCTGCCTACCTTGATCGCCATGGCCGGCCGCAACACCCGCGCGACCTGCTCGGTCACGCCTGCCTGCGCGGCCGCTTCGCCAGCGGGGCGATGCCGCCATGGGAATTCGAGCGCGACGGCGAGGTGGTGCGGGTCGATCCGACGGGGCCGCTTCTCGTAACCCTGGGCGGAGCGGCCGATCTCGCCGTCGATGCAGCCATCGCCGGTACCGGCATTGTCAGCCTGTTCGAGGATTGGCTTCGCCCTTACTTTGAGAGCGGTGCGCTGGAACCCGTCCTCGAACCTTGGTGGCAGAGCTTTCCCGGGCCGTTCCTCTATTATCCCGGCCGGCGTCTCGTGCCGGCGCCGTTGCGGGCGTTTATCGACTTCATCAAGGTACCGGCCGATCGTTCCTAAATTTCGGCCAGGTTCACCAAAAGAAAAGGCCGCCCGGAGGCGGCTTTTTCGAATGTCTGAAGCTGCGCGGTGCTTAGCGCTTCGAGAACTGGAACGAGCGGCGGGCCTTCGCCTTGCCGTACTTCTTGCGCTCGACGACGCGGCTGTCGCGGGTCAGGAAGCCGCCCTTCTTGAGCACGCCGCGCAGCGCCGGCTCGTAATAGGTCAGCGCCTTGGAGATGCCGTGGCGCACGGCACCGGCCTGGCCGGAAAGGCCGCCGCCGATGACGGTGGCGACGATATCGTACTGGCCGGCGCGGTTGGCCGCGATGATCGGCTGGTTGAGGATCATCTGCAGGACCGGGCGCGCGAAATATTCGGCGAACACCTTGTCGTTGACGACGATCTTGCCGGAGCCGGGCTTCACCCAGACACGCGCGATGGCGTTCTTGCGCTTGCCGGTGGCATAGGCGCGGCCCGACTTGTCGAGCTTCTGGACATGGACGGGTGCAGCCGGCTGCGTGTTGGTGTTGCCGGTGGCAGTTCCGAGTTCTGCGAGCGAGGAAAGCTCAGCCATTTTACGAAACCTTCTTGTTCTTGGCGTTCAGCTTGGGCACGTCGAGCGTGACGGGCTGCTGGGCGACATGCGGATGTTCCGTGCCTGCATAGACGCGGAGATTCTTCATTTGGCGACGGCCGAGCGGACCACGCGGGATCATGCGTTCGACGGCCTTCTCGACAACACGCTCGGGGAAACGGCCCTCGAGCAGTTGGCGCGCGGTGCGCTCCTTGATGCCGCCGGGGTGGCCGGTGTGCCAGTAATAGACCTTGTCGGTGAATTTCTTGCCGGTGAACACCACCTTGTCGGCATTGATGACGATGACGTTGTCGCCGTCGTCGACATGCGGGGTGAAGGTGGGCTTGTGTTTGCCGCGAAGATGATTGGCGATGACAGTGGCGAGACGGCCGACGACGAGACCCTCGGCGTCGATCAGCACCCACTTCTTCACCACATCCGCAGGCTTCTGCGAAAAGGTTGTCATGGATTTGTTGCTTTCGGTTCGGACCTTCCCCCATTCACGAACGAAAAGGGAAGGCGTTTCTTGTTGCTTGAATTGGCGCCGGGCGCTCGCCCGCCGCCAATAACAAAACGGCGGCCTTTGCGGGCCGCTGTTCCGTGAGGGCTTATAAGCGAGGGGGAGGTATCACGTCAAGGCTGATGAAAACCAACAGGGCGGAGAAAACACAGTAAAAACAAAGGTTTGAGATAAAGGTATTATTTTACCACATGATCAAACCGCTTCGGCGGGATTGAATAGGTTCCCGTGGCGTGCGCTACCGTGTGTCCGTCCGGTCCGGCGACGATGTCGATTTCGAACACCATCAGGCTCTTGCCAAGCTTCAGGATGCGGCAATGACCATCGATCGGTCCGGCCTCGGCCTTGCGGACAAAATTGATGGTGAGATTGGTGGTGACCGAAAGCGCGTCCGGCCCGGCATGCGAAAGCACGCAGACATAGCCCCCTATGTCGGCCAGCGTGAACAGCGACGGGCCCGACACGGTTCCACCGGGGCGCAAATGCCGCTCGTCGGCATTCAGGCGTACCGTGCAGCCGCCCGCAAACACCTCGATCGCTTCGTAGAAGGTGAACTGGTCGTTGAGCTGCGGATAGACGGTCTCCATCAGCGCATTGACCTGCGCCGCGGTCAGCACCGGCTTGAGATTGTTTTGGGCAGGCATAGGCGGTTTCCTGTATGTGCCGTGGCCTGAGAAAACACGCCTTAAGCCTGTTCTTCAATCGGCAGCGTGCTAGTTCTTTTGTTCCATGGCCCGCGAATCCGATGCCGCTGGCCAATGATGAGGGTGGAGACATGGGAAGAGGTTTGAAAATGGCTGAAATCGTCGCCATCAAGCCGGCTGTTGCCGAAGGTCCTGTCGTCACGAGGCTGGACAAGGGCGTGCTCCGCCTGACGCTCGCCAATCCGCCGGCCAATGCGCTGTCGCTGGCGGTGATGGCGGCACTGACGGCGGAACTCGACCGCGCCAGAACAGACAGATCCGTCCGCGTCATCATCCTGGCGGCCGCCGGAAAAATGTTCTGCGCCGGACACGACCTCAAGGAAATGACCGCGCGCCGCACCGATGCCGATCGCGGCAAGGCGTTCTTCGAGGAGACGTTTTCCGCCTGCGGGGCACTGATGCAGGCGATCGTGCGCCATCCCAGGCCGGTGATCGCCGAGGTCGATGGCCTGGCGACGGCGGCCGGGGCACAACTGGTCGCGAGCTGCGATCTGGCGATCGCCTCGCACGAGGCGACCTTCTGCACGCCGGGCGTCAATATCGGGCTGTTCTGCTCGACGCCGATGGTGGCGCTGTCGCGCAACGTTTCGCGCAAGCAGGCGATGGAGATGCTTTTGACCGGCGAGACCATCGATGCGGCGACGGCCAAGGAATTCGGCCTGATCAACCGCGTCGTGCCGCGCGAATATCTCAATCAGATTGTCACCAAATACGCGCAAACCATTGCTGCAAAATCGGCCTTGGTCGTCAAGACCGGCAAGGAAGCCTTTTACGCGCAGGCCGAAATGGGGCTGGCCGACGCCTATGCCTATACCGGCCGCGTCATGGTCGAGAACATGCTGGCGCGCGACGCGGAAGAGGGCATCGGCGCCTTCATCGGCAAGCGCAAGCCGGAATGGACGGAGGAATAGGGACGGAGAATAGACATGGAGCCTCGCATCTCCATCATCACCATTGCCGTCGATGATCTCGAGCGCGCCACGCGCTTCTACGAGGCGATGGGCCTGACCCGCCATGCCGGGATCACCGAGGGCGTCGCCTTCTTCCAGATGGGCGGCGTCATTCTCGGGCTGTTCCCGCGCGAAAGCGCCGAAGCCGATTCAGGCGTTACGTTCGGTAGGGCGCCGTCGGCGATCTACCTCGCCTACAACACGCGCTCCGACGCGGAGGTCGATGACGTGCTGACGATGGCCGAGAAGGCCGGCGGCCGGATCGTCAAGCCGGCCGGCCGCGCCTTCTGGGGCGGCTGGTATGGCTATTTCGCCGACACCGAAGGGCATATCTGGGAAGTGGCGCATAATCCGGCTTTTCCGATCGCGGAAGACGGCAGCATCTCGCTGCCGGGTTGACCGCGTTTCCCACGGCTTTCCACGATACCGACCATTTCCGCATGATGCGCAGTTTCTGCTACGGTCCGGATGGTTTTCTTGCCGAAGCTCTGTATGAGGACGCCGCATGAACCATGACGCCTACGACAATGCCTATATCGCCGGCATCCTCAATTCGGTGAAGACCATCGCCATGGTCGGTGCGTCCGCCAACGATGTGCGGCCGAGCTATTTCGTGCTGAAATACCTGCTGGGCAAGGGGTTTTCGGTGTTCCCGATCAACCCCGGCCAGGCCGGCAAGGAAATCCTTGGCCGGATGACCTACGCCAGGCTCGCCGATATTCCCGAGCCGATCGACATGGTCGACGTGTTTCGCGGCTCGGCGGCGGTGCCGGGCGTCGTCGACGAGGTCTTGCGGCTCGATCCGTTGCCGAAAGTCATCTGGATGCAGCTTGGCGTGCGCCATGACGAGGCAGCCGCACGCGCCGAGGCCGCCGGCATCAAGGTGGTGATGAACCGCTGCCCAAAAATCGAATATGGCAAGCTGTCGGGCGAGATCGGCTGGACCGGTGTCAACTCAGGCGTGCTGTCGTCGAAGAAGCCGCTGATGCGGCCGGGATTCCAGAGTTTTGGCGTCCGCCGGAAGTAGGTGGTGAATGGTGAATAGTGAATGGTGAATAGAAGGATTTTTCCGGAAGGCGGCCACAGCGGCATATGAGCCGCTTGCAATCAGGATGGGGCTGGCCGACCTTGCCTTCACCATTCACCATTCACCATTCACCATTCACCACTACCAGCACCCAGGGGAGGTAATCCATGACCCGCACGCCCGGTTTCAACACGCTCGCCGTCCATGCCGGCGCCAAGCCCGATCCGGCGACCGGCGCGCGTGCCACGCCGATTTACCAGACGACCTCCTTTGTCTTCGATGATGCCGACCATGCCGCTTCGCTGTTCGGGCTAAAAGCCTTCGGCAACATCTACACCCGGATCATGAACCCGACGCAGGCGGTGCTGGAAGAGCGTATCGCGGCACTCGAAGGCGGCACCGCGGGTTTGGCCGTCGCGTCGGGCCATGCCGCGCAGGTGCTCGTGTTCCACAGCCTGATGCAGCCCGGCGACAATTTCGTCGCCGCGACAAGGCTTTACGGCGGCTCGATCAACCAGTTCGGCCACGCCTTCAAGAATTTCGGCTGGCAGGTGCGCTGGGCCGACACCAACGACATCTCGACCTTCGAAAGCCAGATCGACGAAAGGACCAAGGCGATCTTCATCGAGAGCCTGGCCAATCCGGGCGGTGTCTTCGTCGACATCGAAAAGATCGGCGACGTCGCCCGCAAGCATGGCCTGCCGCTGATCGTCGATAACACGCTGGCCTCGCCCTATCTGGTGCGGCCGATCGAGCATGGCGCCGACATTGTCGTGCATTCGCTGACCAAGTTCATCGGCGGCCACGGCAATTCCATCGGCGGCGCCATTGTTGACGGCGGCACCTTCGACTGGTCGAAATCCGGCAAATATCCGATGCTGTCTGAGCCGCGCCCCGAATATGGCGGCCTCGTCCTGCACGAAACATTTGGCAATTTCGCTTTCGCCATTGCCGCGCGCGTGCTCGGCCTGCGCGACATGGGCCCGGCGATCTCGCCCTTCAATGCGTTCTTGATCCTGACCGGCCTGGAAACCCTGCCGCTCAGGATGCAGCGCCATTGCGACAATGCGGTCACCGTCGCCGCGTGGCTGTCCAACCACCCAAAAATCGCCTGGGTGTCCTATCCCGGCCTGCTCAGCGACAACAACAATGCGCTGCAGAAGAAGTACTCGCCGCTTGGCGCCGGTGCCGTGTTCACCTTCGGCCTGAAGGGCGGCTATGCGGCGGGCATCAAATTCGTCGAGGCGCTCGAACTGTTCTCGCACCTCGCCAATGTCGGCGACACCAAGTCGCTGGTTATCCATCCGGCATCGACCACGCATCGGCAACTGTCCGACGAGCAGAAGGTCGCTGCGGGCGCTGGGCCGGATACGGTCAGGCTGTCGGTCGGCATCGAGGATGTCAACGACATCGTCGCCGATCTGGAACAGGCTCTCGCCAACGTCTGACCCCTGCTGCAAGGAGTTTCCATGACCGCGCCGAATTTCCTCTCCGTCGATATTGAAAGCGTCGAGCCGGAACCTGGCGCGCCGGCGCCGGATCGCCTGATTTCAGGCGATCCAAAGTTCCGCACCTGGAATGTCGAGGAACGCGACGGTGGCCTCTATGCCGGCATCTGGGAGGCGACGCCGGGCAAATGGCGCATCGAATACGACGAGTGGGAGTTTTGCCACATTCTTTCCGGCGTCTCGGTGATATCGGAGGAAGGCGGCGAGGCGCGTACCGTCAGGGCAGGCGATAGTTTCGTGCTCAGGCCAGGCTTTAAGGGAAGCTGGGAAGTGCTTGAAACGACACGCAAGGAGTATGTGATCAAGCTTTGATCATTGCCCGGTGTGCACGACGAGTCTTTCCAGCCCGTGGAAATGATAGCTGTCGCGAAAACGCTGCTGTTCGGCCAGATGCAGCCGCGGTCGCCGGTCGAACAAGGTTTTCAGCGATACCTGCAATTCGAGCCGGGCGAGCGGCGCGCCGATGCAGAAATGGATGCCGGCGCCGAACGAGACGTTCTTCTGGTCGGCGCGATCCGGCCGGAAGGCGAAGGGTTCGGCAAAGGCCGCCGGGTCGTGATTGGCCATGCCGAGCAGCAGGCCGATCGTCTGGCCCGGCCGCACGATGATACCGGGACCGACCTCGATCTCTTCATAGGCATAACGCGTGAACATGTGCAGCGGCGCGTCGAAGCGCAGGCATTCCTCGACCGTGGCGGTGGTCGTTTGCGGCGAGGTGAAGAAGCGGCGCGGGTCGCCGCCTTGCGCGAGAATCGCGCGCACCGCATTGCCGGTCTGGTGGACGGTCGCCTCGTGGCCGGCATTGAGCAGCAGGATCGCCGAGGACACCAGCTCGTCCTCAGAGAGTCTTTGGCCATCGTCTTGCGCCGAGATCAGCAGCGACAACAGATCGTCGCCGGGTTTTTTGCGCCGCTCGGCAACATGGCCGCGCAGGAAATCCGAAAAATCATGTGCTGCGCGATTGGCCGTCTCTTCCGTTTGGCGGGTGCGGCCGTGCATGTACATGGCGACCATCCGATGCGACCAGTCGAGGAGTTGCGGTCCCATCTCGACCGGCACGCCGAGCATTTCGGCAATGATGGTGATCGGCAAAGGCGATGCGAAGGCTGGCAGCAGGTCGACCTGGCCCGGTTCGAAACGGTCGATCAGCTCGTTGGCCAGCGCCTCGACGCGCGGCTTCAGCCGCTCGACCTGGCGCGAGACGAAGGCGCGGGTGACCAGCGTTCTGAGCCTGGTGTGAACGGGCGGTTCCAGCTCCAGCATCGAATTGGCCTCGATGCCGTCGAAGCTGCCGAGATGGCTGCGATCCTCGCCGACGGCGCTTCTGTCAGGGATGCCGGCCGGGTTGTGGCGGCCGAAGCGGCGGTCGCGCAGCAGCCGACTGACGTCGTCGAAGCCGCCAAAGCACCAGAAGCCGAACTCTTCCCAGAAGAAGACATTCGATGCGCCATGCATGAAGGCATAAGCCGCGTAGGGGTTCTGGAAGAAAGCCGCCTCGTGTGGGTCCAGTCGCACATGGCGGGTCGAGGAATCGAAGGCAAGATAGGTCGGCTTCAATTTGGTCATGCCAGACAATTAACGCATGACCCCGAAAACCGGAATCGGTTTTCGGAAAGGATCATGCGCAGATTCAAGTTTTGGAGCGTCCTTTGCGCGTCGAACGACGCGCGGCGCTCCAAGGCTTGCCAGCTTGATGCCAGACCGTATGTTGGCGCCCGGCAATCTGATGCGTGTCGCCCAAAAGCATGCCCTTGGGCCTGACCCGAGGGTGTGAATCGACAACGACATGCACAAAAGCGCATTGAGCCAGCCGGCGCGGCTGCGGAAAGACTGACTTGATGAATGTGATCGTGGTTGGCGCAGGCATTGCAGGGCTGTCGACGGCCTGGTCGCTGGTCAAGGCCGGGCACCGGGTCTCGATTGTCGAGCAGGGACCGATTCCCAATCCGCTTGCCGCCTCGGGCGACCATCACCGCATCATCCGCCGCGCCTATGGCGCAGCCTCGGGTTATGGCCGGCTGATCACCGAAGCCTATGCGGCCTGGGACGAGATGTGGGCCGATCTCGGCGAGAACCATCTCGACCCGCGCGGCTTCATCTGCATTTCGCGCGAGCCGGGAGACGAAGCCGAGGAATATCGCGAGGGCATGGAAGCCGGGAACTACCCGATCGAACTGTTCGAGCCGGACGCCGCGGCCAAGCGCTGGCGCTTCCTGCAGCCCGGCTCGTTCCGCTACGCGTATTTTTCGCCGGAAGGTGGTGCGCTGCATTGTCGCAAGATTGCCTCCCGCCTCGCCGAATGGCTGCGGAGAATCGGCGCCAACGTCTACGAAAACAGCAAGGTGACGGAGGTCGACGCCGAGGCTGGCCGCCTCGTGCTTGAAAGCGGCGAGACGATGCAGGCCGACCGCATCGTCGTCACCGCTGGCGCCTGGGTGCTGAAACTGTTTCCGGAGCTGGGCGGCGAGCTGAAGACCTGGCGCACCGCGCTCGCCTATGTCGAACCGCCGGCCGATCTGAAAGCGGCGTGGCATTCGGCCCCGGTCATCCTCGATGTCGGCGGCGCCGTCGACGGCTACGTGATCCCGCCGTCCGGCGGCGCCGGCATGAAATTCGGCTCAGGGCTGCACAGGGTGCCGACCAGCGATGCCGACTGGAACCGCCAGCCGGTGGCGGGCGAGGGCGAGGCGATCCGCGACCTGTTTTCGCCGCCGATCGCCCGTGTCGAAGAATACAAGGTCACCGAGGTCGTCACCTGTGCCTACACCTTCACCGCCGACGAAAAGTTCCTGGCGCATGAGAAGGGCAAATGCCTTGTCGTCTCGGCCTGCTCCGGCCACGGCTACAAGTTCGGCGCGGCGGTCGGCAGGCGTGTCGCAGCGACCGTCGGCAATGGCGATGTCGGCGGCTTGAAAGCGTGGCTGCGGGCGGAAGCCTAGAACCGGCAGTGCCGCGGAATTCGCACCTGCCGCCAGCGTGACGAGCCCTCACGGACCAGAACCCGGCGCGCCACTGTCTGGTAGGTGGCGGGAAAATTGACGATCCGCCGCTGCTCCGGCTGCACCAGAACCTCCTCGGCGACGCTCTCGTACTCGGCGGGACTGAGGACGCGCCGCTGGCGCTCAGGCTGCACCACCACGGTCTCGGCCACCCGTTGATAGCGCGCCTTGTGCCTGACCTTGCACAGCACCTTGCGGCCGTTGATGACGCGCCATTCCCAGGAGTAGCCGCCATCGACCTTCACCGTGCGGTAGATGGTGCGGGTGATGGCAGGCACGATCTCGTAGCTGACACGCGCCGGCGCGATCTGCACCACCCGCTCGCGCGTCCCGTAGATCGCCGGAACGGATTCCACCTGCTGACCGGCCGGGCTGACGAGCACGTTTTCGTAGACCGTCTCGTAGACGGCCGGCCTGTTGACCTGCTCGTAGCATTCGACGGCGCGCCCGCCGGCAGCCGTTTCGGACACCATGGCGAGGACGGCGAGGCTGGCGATGGCCGAGGAAGCAGTTTTCCCGATCATTGCACTCCCCCCAGTTTGAACTTTCCACGCAAGCTCAACGTTGAATTGTAGGGGAAGCCGTGTCCCGGGAAAGCGGTTTCGGCGCATTTCGTTAAGCGACGCGGTTAAGAAAGTGCTACTCGGCAGCGCAGCCACACCGCTTCAACAGCAGCCGGCGCAGCTTCGGGCGAATTCTGTGCAGAAAGCTTGATTCGACTTAACCGGATGGCTAGGAGGGGCGGCCTTGCGCTAGGGTGAGCCGACATCCTATTTACAGGGTAACGATCCAGAACCGATTCTGCCCGACTTGCTCATCTCCCGGCGCCGGAATCCCATCTTCAATAAGGGATAGTCCATGAAGAACCCCGTCGAAACCTACATGAACCTCGTTCCGATGGTGGTCGAGCAGACCAATCGCGGCGAGCGGGCCTACGACATTTTCTCGCGCCTCCTGAAAGAGCGCATCATTTTCATCACCGGTCCGGTCGAGGACGGCATGGCGACGCTGGTCTGCGCGCAGCTCCTGTTCCTCGAAGCGGAGAATCCGAAGAAGGAAATCAACCTCTACATCAATTCGCCCGGCGGCGTCGTCACCTCGGGCATGGCGATCTACGACACCATGCAGTTCATCAAGCCGGCGGTGGCGACGCTGTGCATCGGCCAAGCCGCCTCGATGGGCTCGCTGCTTCTCACCGCCGGCGAAAAGGGCATGCGCTTCGCCACGCCGAACGCCCGCATCATGGTCCACCAGCCTTCCGGTGGTTTTCAGGGCCAGGCTTCCGACATCGAGCGCCACGCCCAGGACATCATCAAGCTGAAGCGCCGCCTCAACGAGGTCTATGTCAAACACACCGGCAAGAGCTACGACGAGATTGAAAGGACGCTCGACCGCGACCATTTCATGACCTCCGACGAGGCCAGGGAATTCGGCCTCATCGACAAGGTCATTTCGTCGCGTGAGCCGATCGAGGGTCTTGCCACATAAGCCCGGTGGCAGCTGGATGGCGGGAAAACACGCTTTTGATGCCGCTTGCGGCATTTCGGCCACAATTGGCTGTTCCCTCGACGGGAGCGATTGCCTACGTTAAGCCTATGTTGATTTTCGACGGCTTAGCTTTGTGCGGGGTTAATGCGAATCATTGCGACGTTTTCTGATATGTGTTTCGTATGGAATGCGTTGCGGGAGCCGGACAACTGGCGGCGGCGATTTCCCGCGATAGATTGAGTTATGCGCCCTTTCAACCAGACCATCGGCGGGCGGCTATGAAAGGACATGAAAATGAGCAAGGTCGGCAACAGCGGCGGTGATTCCAAGAACACGCTTTATTGCTCGTTTTGCGGGAAAAGCCAGCACGAAGTACGCAAGCTGATCGCCGGCCCGACGGTGTTCATCTGCGACGAATGTGTCGAGCTCTGCATGGACATCATCCGCGAGGAGAACAAGACCTCGATGGTGAAGTCGCGGGAGGGCGTGCCGACCCCGCAGGAGATCCTCAAGGTTCTCGACGACTACGTCATCGGCCAGCCCTACGCCAAGCGCGTGCTGTCGGTGGCCGTCCACAACCACTACAAGCGCCTCGCGCATGCCGGCAAGAACAACGACGTCGAACTGGCGAAGTCCAACATTTTGCTGATCGGCCCGACCGGCTGCGGCAAGACGCTGCTCGCGCAGACGCTGGCCCGCATCATCGACGTGCCGTTCACCATGGCCGATGCGACGACGCTGACCGAGGCCGGCTATGTCGGCGAGGACGTCGAGAACATCATCCTCAAGCTGTTGCAGTCGGCCGACTACAATGTCGAGCGCGCCCAGCGCGGCATCGTCTACATCGACGAGATCGACAAGATTTCGCGCAAGTCGGACAATCCCTCGATCACCCGTGACGTGTCGGGCGAGGGCGTCCAGCAGGCGCTGTTGAAGATCATGGAAGGCACGGTCGCTTCCGTACCGCCGCAGGGCGGCAGGAAGCATCCGCAGCAGGAATTCCTCCAGGTCGACACCGCCAACATCCTGTTCATCTGCGGTGGCGCCTTCGCCGGGCTGGACAAGATCATCTCGGATCGCGGCCGCAAGACCTCGATCGGCTTCGGCGCCACCGTCGCGTCGCCCGAGGATCGCCGCACCGGCGACGTTTTCCGTCTGGTCGAGCCGGAAGATCTGTTGAAGTTCGGCCTCATTCCCGAGTTCGTCGGCCGTCTGCCGGTCCTGGCAACGCTGGAGGACCTCGACGAGCCGGCGCTGATCCAGATCCTGACCGAGCCGAAGAACGCGCTGGTCAAGCAGTACCAGCGGCTGTTCGAGATGGAGAATGTCGACTTGACCTTCCACGAGAATGCGCTGTCGGCGATCGCCAAGCGTGCCATCGAACGCAAGACCGGCGCGCGCGGCCTGCGCTCGATCATGGAGGCGATCCTGCTCGACACGATGTTCGAGCTGCCGGCGCTGGAGGGCGTGCGCGAAGTGGTTATTTCGGAAGAGGTGGTGTCCGGCAACGCCAGGCCGCTCTACATCTATTCCGAGCAGAACGAAAAGAAGGGCAACGTCAGCGCCTGACGTCAGTCCTGTAGTGGAGTTCTTCAAACGGCGCCGCAAGGCGCCGTTTTGCCGTTTAGGGATGGGCAGGCTATGATGAACGGATTATGACGGATTGGATGAACGGTTTCGTGTCGACCCTTGATCTTTGCCTCGCGTGCCTCCAACTAACGGAAGAAGGCCGTGGCGCCGAATTCTGTGCTGTAAAACTCCCGTCACAAACGGTGGTAGGCGGAACCATCCCCGGTCGTTAATATGAGAATCGCGGTTGGCCGATTGGCGGTCGCGACATGAAAGGTTGGACAATGGCCAAAATATCCAAGGCTCCCAGCGACGGCGTCTTCGCAGTCCTCCCACTGCGCGACATCGTGGTGTTCCCGCACATGATCGTTCCGCTCTTTGTCGGGCGTGAAAAGTCGATCAAGGCGCTGGAAGAGGTGATGGGTCAGGAAAAGCAGATCCTGCTTGCGACCCAGATGAATGCCGCTGATGACGATCCCGAGTCCGATGCGATCTTCGACATCGGCACGCTCGCCAATGTGCTGCAGTTGCTGAAGCTGCCGGACGGCACCGTCAAGGTGCTGGTCGAAGGCGCCTCGCGCGCGAAAATCGTTTCGTTCACCGACCGTCCCGACTTCCACGAGGCCCGCGCCGCAGCACTGGTCGAACCGGATGAGGAAGAGGTCGAGGTCGAGGCGCTGGCCCGTTCCGTCGTCACCGACTTCGAGAACTACGTCAAGCTGAACAAGAAGATCTCGCCCGAAGTGGTGGGTGCCGCCAGCCAGATCGACGACTATTCCAAGCTCGCCGATACGGTTGCCTCGCATCTTGCCATCAAGATCCCCGAGAAGCAGGAGATGCTGGCCACGCTTTCGGTCAAGGAGCGGCTGGAAAAGGCGATGGGCTTCATGGAAGCCGAGATCTCCGTCCTGCAGGTCGAGAAGCGCATCCGCTCGCGCGTCAAGCGCCAGATGGAGAAGACGCAGCGCGAATACTACCTCAACGAGCAGATGAAGGCGATCCAGAAGGAGCTCGGCGAGGGCGAGGACGGCCGCGACGAGGCCGCCGAGATCGAGGCGCGCATCAAGAAGACCAAGCTCTCCAAAGAGGCCCGCGAAAAGGCGGAAGCCGAACTGAAGAAGCTGCGGACGATGTCGCCGATGTCGGCTGAATCGACCGTCGTACGCAACTATCTCGACTGGATCCTGTCGATACCGTGGGGCAAGAACTCCAAGGTCAAGCAGGATCTGGGCTTCGCGCAGAACGTGCTCGACACCGACCATTTCGGCCTCGACAAGGTCAAGGACCGCATCGTCGAATATCTCGCCGTGCAGAGCCGCCAGAAGAAGCTGAAGGGGCCGATCCTGTGCCTCGTCGGGCCTCCCGGCGTCGGCAAGACCTCGCTCGGCAAATCGATCGCCAAGGCGACCGGCCGCGAGTTCATCCGCATGGCGCTGGGCGGCGTGCGCGACGAGGCCGAGATCCGCGGTCACCGGCGCACCTATATCGGCTCGATGCCCGGCAAGGTCATCCAGTCGATGAAGAAGGCGAAGAAATCCAACCCGCTCTTCCTGCTCGACGAGATCGACAAGATGGGCCAGGATTTCCGCGGCGATCCGTCGTCGGCGTTGCTCGAGGTGCTCGATCCCGAGCAGAACTCGACGTTCATGGACCACTATCTCGAGGTCGAATACGACCTGTCGAGCGTGATGTTCGTGACGACGGCGAACACGTTGAACATCCCTGCGCCCTTGATGGACCGCATGGAGATCATCCGTATCGCCGGCTACACCGAGGACGAGAAGATCGAGATCGCCAAGCGCCACCTGATGCCCAAGGTGATCCGCGATCACGCGCTGCAGCCGAAGGAGTTCTCCGTCGGCGAGGACGCGATCCGCGGCATCATCCAGACCTACACCCGTGAAGCGGGCGTCAGGAGCCTGGAGCGCGAGCTGATGAAGCTCGGCCGCAAGGCGGTGACCGAGATCCTGAAGACGAAGAAGAAGACGGTCGACATCACGGCGGACAATCTCGCCGATTACCTTGGTGTTCCGCGCTTCCGCTTCGGTCAGGTCGAGGCCGACGATCAGGTCGGCGTTGTCACCGGGCTCGCCTGGACGGAAGTCGGCGGCGAGCTGCTGACGATCGAAGGCGTCATGATGCCCGGCAAGGGCCGCATGACGGTGACCGGCAATCTGCGCGACGTGATGAAGGAATCGATCTCGGCGGCGGCCTCCTATGTCCGCTCGCGGGCTCTCGATTTCGGCGTCGAGCCGCCGCTGTTCGACAAGCGCGACATCCACGTCCACGTGCCCGAAGGCGCGACGCCCAAGGACGGACCGTCGGCGGGCGTGGCGATGGCGACGGCGATCGTCTCGGTGCTGACCGGCATCCCGGTCAGGGCCGACGTGGCGATGACCGGCGAGATCACGCTGCGCGGCAGAGTGCTGCCGATCGGCGGGCTCAAGGAGAAGCTGCTTGCAGCACTGCGCGGCGGCATCAAGAAGGTGCTGATCCCGGAAGACAACGCCAAGGATCTGGCGGAGATTCCGGACAACGTGAAGAACGGTATGGAGATCGTTCCGGTCGGGCGGGTCGGTGAAGTCTTGCGCCATGCGCTGGTGCGTATGCCGGAGGCGATCGAGTGGGTCGAGCCGGTCAATGCGCCGGCTGCGGTGGATGCCGGAGACGACGCCAGCAAGTCGCTAGCTCATTAGCACGTGCTAAAGTTGCAATGCACAACGGAGAGCCGGGCCCAGAGCCCGGCTCTTTCATGTGAAAAACCCCGGAATTCCGGGGTTTTTTCGACTCTTTTGACGCTTTTCGACTTGGTTGCGGAAGCGCTTCTTTCTAAAGTCCCTTTCCTGCCGGATGAGTCGTACGTTCCGGTTTCTCATGGAAGGGAATTTTTATGAACAAGAACGAACTGGTGTCCGCTGTCGCCGACGCCGCGAGTATTTCGAAGGGTGACGCGCAGTCGGCGGTCGATGCGGTGTTCTCCGTCATCACCGGCGAACTGAAGAAGGGCGGCGATGTCCGGCTTGTCGGCTTCGGAAATTTCACCGTGTCAAAACGCGCTGCCTCGACCGGCCGCAATCCGCAGACCGGCGCCGAAGTGCAGATTCCGGCGCGCACCGTGCCGAAGTTTTCAGCCGGCAAGGGCCTCAAGGACGCAGTCAACTAAGCGCCTTCGTACCCTTTTCAGAGACCAGAAAAGCCGGGCATGCCCGGCTTTTCTTTCGCGCCCACTTTGGCGGGCTCTATGCCGTCGGTGCATCGGCGCGCATCAGCCCTTCCTGCTTGAGATCGGCCCAGAGTGCCGATGGCAGCTTCGCGTCGAACAGCGACCGATTGCTTTCGACCTCGCTCGGCCGCTGGCCGCCGGGGATCACCGACACGACCGAAGGGTGCAGCAGCGGAAATTGCAGTGCCGCCTCGATCAGGCGCACACCGTGGCGCTTGCAGACAGCCTCGATGCGCGTGACGCGATCGATGATGTCCTGCGGCGCCTCGGTATAATCGTAGTAGGCGCCGGGCTTCGGACCGGTTGCCAGGATGCCGGAATTATACGGCCCGCCGAGAACGATGCCGATGCCGCGCTTCTGGCATAGCGGCAGGAAGGATTGCAGCGCCTCCTGCTCCAGCAGCGTATAGCGCCCGGCAAGCAGGAACAGGTCGAAGTCGCCGCGCTCGGCGAGCGTCTGGGCAACCTGCCATTCGTTGATGCCGCCGCCGAACGCCTTGATGATGCCCTGGTCACGCAGGGACAGCAGCCCGTAATAGCCCGCGCGCATGAACTCCTCGATGCGCTGGTCCGCGGCCTCCTTGCTGCCATGCGTGAAGACGTCGACGTCATGCACGAAAAGGATGTCGATGCGGTCGACGCCGAGGCGTTCCAGCGAGGCTTCGAAGGAGCGCATGACCCCGTCATAGCTGTAGTCGTAGACCTCGCGGCGCGACGGCGTGTCGAAGAACTTGCCGATGCCGGTGCGCTGGTCCGGCGGGCAGGCGCGCATGATGCGGCCGACCTTGCTCGACAGCACATAGTCGTCGCGCTTTTTCGAGCGCAGGAACGGATTGAGCCGCGTTTCCGACAGGCCAAGCCCGTAGAGCGGTGCGGTGTCGTAGTAGCGGCAGCCGACCCGCCATGCAGCGTCCAGGGTGGCGTTGGCATCCTCATCGGAGACGGCGCGATAAAGATTGCCGAGCGGCGCCGTGCCGAAGCCAAGTTCCGTGAACGCGATGCCGCCATTGCCGATGCGGTCGAAATGCCGTGTCTTCATATGCTGCCGTTTCCTCATTTCCGTATGTCCCGAGACTATCATGCCTGAGGCGCTGCAAAAGCACTCCGAGCCGTTGGACACGAACTTTCACGGTGATAGCATGAGCAAAAGAAGCTGTTCGGGGAAGATGTGACCAAACAATCCAGATGGGTTTTTGAGGGCAGCAAGCTGGTGGGTCTGTCATGCCGGCACAGATCTGTTCAGGATTGCACTCGACGAACTTGGCACGGTGCTGGCTCGGATCGGCGAAAGCCGTATCGACGCCGCCCGCCACACCAACATGGAGTAGGCGTCATGCGCTACGAGCTGATGCTGCCGCACCAGATCCGCAAGGCGATCGCCGAGAACTGGCCGGTCGTGCTCCCGCTCGGCGTGCTCGAATACCATGGTGAGCACATGGCCGTCGGCATGGATACGCTGGCGGTGGTCAAGATGCTGGAGCTGTTCGAAAAGGAAGCCAACATCGCCATCCTGCCAGCCTTCTACTATGGCGCGGCGAGCTACGCGGTGGCGCCGCCAGAGGGCAATGGCTCGGTTCAGGTCGGCGGCAGGGCGCTGGCGCCGTTCGCGGAGGAACTGTTCTACAGCCTGCTGCGCATCGGTTTTCGCAACATCCACGCCATCATCCACCACCAGACCGAGAACTTTGTTGCCGGCATGCCGACCGATCTCGCCTTCAAGACCGCTGGCCGCCAGGCGATCTTCCGTTTTCTGGAGAAGGAGCGCGGCGAGGGCTGGTGGGCGTCAGAGACGATGGCCGGCTACTATGCCGAGCACGCCGAGGGCGGCAATTTCTTCAACTGGATACAAGTGCATCCGCTGATGCCGACGGTGACGGACGGCCAGTATCCCTTCGATCATGCCGGCATCGGCGAGACGTCGCTGATGCTGGCGCTGTGCCCAGAAGCGGTGGACGCCGGCCACTTCGCCGACAATACGGGATGGTATACGGCGACCGCCCCTGAGGCCTCGACGGAACTGGGGCAAAAGGGCGTCGCGATGATCCTCGAGCATATGCGGGCGATATTGTCACGCTAACGGATGCGCCATTTCGAGCGTTGCAGGATGCAGGATGAAAACCGTAGCGATCCTTCGCGCCCCCCTCTGTCCTGCCGGACATCTCCCCCACTTGGGGGGAGATCGGCCGTCACGCCGGTTTTCGCTAATCTCCAACGCCGCAGGAATGAGCGGGGCGCTGAAACAGCGAATCTCCCCCCTTGTGGGGGAGATGTCCGGCAGGACAGAGGGGGGCGC
>NZ_JBVVPV010000045.1:0-49968 GCF_055811735.1 Mesorhizobium sp. WSM4850
CAACCGGACCGTTGTCGTTGACCCAGGCACACGCAAGATCATCAAGATCATCGAATGACGTAAGCGACTGGGAGGACCGCCCGCCGTGCCGAAAGGGTGCGGCGGGCTTTTCTCTTTCTGGAGGAACGCGATCTGGGGACAATGGTTCGGGTTGCCAACAAGGCGCCGTATCGCCGGATGAGGACAAGCCCGTGCCTTCGTTGTTGGTCCGATTGCCCCAGCGCTACGACACAGAGAAGACACCTTTAGATAAGACTAAGCCAGCAGGCCATTATTGAGGATGCTCTTATGAACCCGACCGAATTGCAGGCGATTAGCGATACGCTGATGCGGGTAGTGACGCCAGAGATGACACCAAAACAGCTCCTAAAGGCTGCAAAAAAGGAGCATCCGGACGCGTCAAAAAAGGACATCGCTCGCGCTGCGTTCTTCTCGATCATTGCGAACGCTGACCAAGCCATTGGCAAATCGAGGAACTTGCAGGCTTTTGCGTTGGCAGAGCGGACACAACAATCTGATTAAGATTGATGGTCGACATGCGTGGCCCTGTTGGTCAAAATTTAACGCTTGGTACCCGGAGTTCCGAAAGCGACCAGAAGCCGACATTTACTGTTCTGCCTCCTATAACCCTGCGAGGGCATGGGCAGAAGCCGAGACGGCGAAGACTGTCGAGATCAGCTTGGATTGCCAATGCCGCATATCGAAGAGCGCGAACTGTGCAGCCAGGCGAATGGCCCAGAAAGCGGCTCCGAAAAACAGAAGTGGCGGCCAAATTAGCCCCCGGTACCAAAGCCAAAGCAATGTTGCGCCGTAAGACACAAAGGTGAACGTCAGCATGACATTCAGAGTTTGAGTGATTGCTGCGTTTAGGTTGCCCGAACCCTTCAGCCGGGCCGGCCATCCGAAAAGCCGCCAAAATCCTAGATGGAAGGCGGCGAAGGCAAGATCGAGCACAGCAGCGAGCATCAGCATGCGGAAACAATACCGCTAGAAACGTCCGCTCTCCACCCCGACACAGGGACACTCTGGCAATCGCCGGTATGGGTACCAAGCGTTGGATTTTGACCACTAGGTCCCAAACATTCCTGACCCTTGACGGAACCATTCCGTGACCTGCGAGTTGCGGCTCGGGCGGGGTTGGGACATGCAGACATGGCAAAGCGTGACGCAGCGGGCCATAAGACCCTTGCCGATGCCGTTCGCGAATTGATCGGCACCGAAGACAATCGTCGTAACGTACATAAGCTGCTTGGGCTGGAGGTCGAACCAGAACTGCCGCCAACTCTAGCTTCATTGCTTGAGGCGATTGGTAAGGCTGGTCGGGACGAAACCCCCTAGCTGCATGGGTCATCTGGCCGACCTTTAAATTGCCGTGCTGGGAACCAACGGGGCCACAATTCCGCGCCGAACCAAGGCGTGAACGTCATGCCGTCCACCTCGATAAGCAAAACGGAATACGATCCGGATCGTAGGACCCTCTCGGTGTGGTTCGTGGCCAGCGGCAAATGCTACCAGTTTGAGGATGTGCCGCCGGAGACCTTCGCCGAGTTCCGAGCCGCATTCGCCAAGGGCCGCTTCTTCAACGAGCGCATCCGCAATCGATTCCGGTACCGCCTGGTCGGGACCGCCAACAATTCTGGATGACCCCAGCCGTATGCGAAAGCCAACTCACCTATCCATCGAGCTTCAACGGCTCATGGTCGGGGAGATAATGATGCAGCACCTCGCCAAGGTTTCGCTTGTCGAACGTTTGGCCACACACGGGGCAGAACTCGAAATGCTCTGCTTCGTCCTTCGCAGGCGGCCCGTGGCGCTTGCCCTTGATCCGGTTGCGGGGTTGTTGGTTCTATCTCGGCCCACGTTGATCGTCCCGAACTGTGATAGGGACGGCCCGACAGCCGCTGCGGGGTAGGCAACCGACCGTCGGGCCTAACCGGCGGGGGTATGGGCCGTGTCCGCCGGCTGGGACGAATAATATGCCGTTTCATGCATCATTACTAATTTAGTAAAATGGTCACGTTCCGTTCCCCTAGCCGCCAGATCGGACGGACCTAAACTCGAATTCGTGCGTAAACCAGTGAGTGCCGGGCCCGGCCGGCTTGAGTTCATTCCTCCGATGATGCCTACCTTGGTCGCCAAGCCGCCCCAAGGCGACGACTGGATGCATGAAGCCAAATTCGATGGCTACCGCTCCCAAATCATCATCGACGCCGGCGGCGCTCGGATCTTCACCCGCCGCGGCCTAGACTGGACATCGAAGTACCGCGACCTGGTCGAGGCAGCCAAAGGTCTCAACGTACAGAACGCCATCATCGACGGCGAAGTCGTCGTCTTGAATGACGCTGGCCTTTCGGATTTTGCCGCTGCGCAAGGCAATCACGAGGCGCCAGCACGACCTCTATTTCGTCGCGTTCGATCTGCTGCATCTTAACGGCCACGACTTGCGCGACATGGCACTTGAGGATCGGCGGGAAATCCTGGCCGGGCTTATAGGGTCTGACAGCCGCATCCAGTTCAGCGAGACGATGCCAGGCGAAGTCAACGCGATCTATCATCTGATCGACGCGGCCGGCCTGGAGGGGATGGTATCGAAGCGCCGAGACAGCAAATATCGCAGCGGCCCGACCACCAATTGGCTGAAGACAAAATCCTTCACCGAAAGCGAGTTTGAACTTCTCGGCGTCGAACGCGAGAGGGGCAAGCCGGCGTTTGCTCTGATGGCTGAGCCAGGCACCCGGAAATATGTCGGCAGTGCGTTCGTGAGCGTCAACCGCGAGATGCGGGAGCGGTTGTGGAAGCGCGTGCAGGAACATGCCGGGCCACCGCCCAAGGATATGCCAAAGCGGCCGGCAACGCACTGGGTCAAGCCGGGGCATCAAGGCCCGCGTGAAGCATCTAAGGTGCGAGGAGGATCTTCGGCACGCATCGCTGCAGGATTTCCGGGAAGAGGATTGAAGGCCGCGCCAGATTGAGCGAGGCCGGACTCGCGAAATTCGCAATAAAGCGTACAATCCCAACGTCGTCCGTACCGAATAGAGGCATTGCGGACGCTTGGGAGATGGCAGTGCTTCCGCCCAAGAGGCAGGAGGGCTGAGATGGCGAAACCCCAGGCAGGCGCCCAGGTATCGGTTTTTGACTGCGATATCCTGCGCAGCGCCTTCATAAAAACCGTGATCGAAGAGAAGATCCCTGAAGACAAATGGCGGTCGGTTGCCGCGCTTTTGATCAGCGACTTTACCGGGAGCGATGACGTCGATCCTGACTTGCTGGAATGGATCGTGCGCAAGTAGCCAGAGCTACCCAGCCGTTAGTCTTTTGTCGCCTGCCACGCTCGTTGCTATGCCTTTTTGGGTACTAGAAAGCCAAAGGCAAAGTGAGACGCCTCTACCTGGATTTTCGCGAGGTCGCTAGCAGCCACCCGGATTTCATCGGCAGTCACCTCAAAGAATTGGTGTGTTGCATTTTGCCGGTTGACTGAGAGTTTCTGCCAAGCCTTCTTTTCTCCGAGGTATACGCTCCACGGACCATGAACGACACGATTGCGAAACGTGTTGAGTTCGCGCATCTGCTGGACGAGGCGATCGCGCTCGGCAAGGTCATTCGGTTCGGTGGTGTGTTGGTCGATGATCTGACCATACAGAGTGATTTTGTTATTCAAGTTGTTCGCTTTCCGCAGCTTCGGTTGGTCGGCGCCAAGCGCGGACAGCCAACGATCGATATGGAATTCCAGAAATCCAAACTGCATTATCAAGCGCCCTATCGGCTCGTAAAAATCGCTGTCGTAGCGCTCGATCATCTCCGATACGGATTTTGGACGTTCCATTATCGTGCTCACACTGACGAAAAACGCAACGAGCCGATGAAGCGGATACTTCAAGACGCCGCGCCGTTGCCGCACACGATAGCGAGAAGGTCGCAAAGAGTCCGGCCGAAAGAAATGAGGCCCCTGAGCTAATATCAACCCAATGTCAAAGAGTGGGCGTCCCCTATTGCCGACGCCCTCGTTTTCAGGATTATATTCCTCCCCGTTGCGGCGAGCCCTTCAACGGAGATCGCCATGCCCAAAAAGACCCTCGCCGACACCCTGGCCGCCCGCGAAACCATCTATGTCAATTGCGGACACCCGATGTGCTGCAAATCGATGAAGCTGGATATCCAGGCGCTGATTGACAGGCTCGGCCGTGACCACGGCTCGATGCATGACGACCTGGTCGGGCTCTTTATCTGCTCAAATTGCAAGGCTGCCGGTGGTGATCGACGGCAGGTGTTCTTCTACGAAGGCCAGCAGCGGGCGCGCAATCGCGACTGGAAGCCAACTTTCGAACGAGGGGGCTGAAAGTGGCCGGCGCCACTTGGGGGGGCGTTGGGGTAGATTGCCTTGTCGGGCGCCGGCCTAGCGGATTGGCGTCCGCCGCCTTGATACTACCGAGCTTGGGGAGATCCGAGTAATCCCGTGATCGCGGAAGTCATTGTGGAGGAACTCAGTCCAAATGGTCGCGTTATGCTACCTAAGGATTTTTTCCGATGGCTGACGATAGGGACAGAACACCCAGCGGGGCCCCTGACGACTCTGTCGTTCAGCGCTTGGTTAAAGAGGCGAATATAACCGAAGAGCAGGCTCGCGAGCTTATCGCTCTTCTGGGGTCCGACTGGCCGTCACTTATGCGGGAAGCCCGATTTCTAACTCGAAAACGCTAGTCGCCTCGAAAACGCTAGTCGCAGTGAGTTACGGCAATGGACCCGTGGCAAATCGATAACGTGGACGTAGAGAGGTCGCGGTTGCAGGTTGATGCCACGCGGGCCACGATTGCGGAGATGCGATCCGTCATGGAGGAGAGCCGGCGCATTCTCGCTCGATCCCAAAATCTTTTGCGCCGCCTGGTCTTCATTTCCGCAACCTCACACCGGCGCCGCCGCCGTTCTCGGGGATGAACTCGACGCCGGCCCATTCGAGCGCTGCCTGAAGGTCAAGCAGAGTGCGGTCATACGGCGCCCGCTTCCCAGCTTCAAAATTGTCAAGATCGCCGCCCGCCATTCTTCGCGGATGCAATGCGCGGTCAATGCCGATCGACAAGGTGGTTGAGAACTTCATGGAGTTTCTCGAAGCACCGGCAGAGCGTCACTGACGGGCGGCAAACTCTGCCGCTGCTAGCCCGCTGCCTTCAAGGTGGCGGGCTTTTTGTCGCTGAGGAACCATACGCGGCGGCGGCCGTTGAGCCCCCACCCAAAAGGGAGATCATCACAATGGCCGACGACCCAAACGAAGACGCAAAGCCGACGGAGACGCAGCGCGAAGCGCAGGAGGCCTTGGAGAAGCAAGTTGCGCAACTGAAACGCGAGATCAACAAGATCAATCGGACGCTCGCGGAGCACGCTGAAGAGGTGGTCGAGGAAGCTACTGGTTGGTATGAGGGCGCGGCCGATAGCGTGTCTCGGACAACGCAAGCACTTCGCAAAAGGGCGTCTACTGCTTCCGGTGTCGTTCAAGAAAATCCTGGCACGCTATCGTCCGCCTTCATGCTGGGCGCGGCTGTAGGCTTGCTGTTGGGCCTTGTTCTTGTGGCCGGCGACCAGCGCCGGGAGCGCTGGTTCTAACACGCCCAAATGAGCCCAGAGACTCCGCTGCCCTCACGGTGGCGGTATATGGGCGGGATCAAATTCCGAATATTGCAGCTAGATGTCCCCATGCAGGATCAAAGCCGCGCCCGCCGCAATGGATAGGGCAGAAAGCAAACCGCAAGCGATGCTGCCCCAGTTCGTGATGTCCAACGCCCTTTGGAAGGGTGGAGGATCGATCCACTTCTCAGCGTCCATAGCATATCGTATCGTGCCGAGGACGCGTAATTGAACGAGTGCATCGACCAGTTGATCCAAGCGAAGAAACCCTATGCCAGCGCCAGCAGAAGGCCAGCCACGAAGCACCAGACCGGGGCTTTGAGTGCTTCCAGCGTCGCAGGTTGGCTGGCTGGATTGTTCAGCAACGAAAACATGCCGAACAGCGCACCAGAATGGACTAGCACCAGCGACGCGGTCAACCAACGACCTCACTCGGCGGCAACCTGGAAAGTCGCGCGCTGAGACGTTTTGAGATCGTGGTAAACTAATGCAGCCGCGCTATCGCTGTCCATCATCGGCGTTTTAGAGTGCTCAGTTTCGTCATGTAAGAAATCCCGCGTTGATTCCCCGGCGGGATTGTCGCACGGACCTGCCGACAGTCGCAGGAAAAAAATGGGCACCGCAATTGGCACCGGCGAAGGCGCGCTCTCTAGGAACATGGCGGGAACAAATTGGCTGATCCGTGTTGCAATCGTGTTGCATGGACAGAAAGGGACGGGGCGGGACATGCCCGGAATGCAAGGGTTTGCGCGCTACAGGGCAGGAAAACCCATGCAACACGTTTCGGTCGCGATTGTTCTGCATAAGGGGCTGATTTAATTGCGGAAACTGTTGGCTGGGGAACCTGGATTCGAACCAGGACTAACGGAGTCAGAGTCCGTGGGTCTACCGTTAACCTATTCCCCAGCAGGCGCGGCTGTTGAAAACCACGCGGCAGGGCGACGATGGCGCCGCGCGTGCCTTGTAGCCGCCGTCGGAAAATAGTCAAGCCTGCCGAAGGCATTTCAATCGGCACGTTTCATAAGGGCGTGGTTCAAAGCCGCCCCTCAATTCTCCCTTCGCCCGAGCTGCGAGTGCTCGAAATACAGCACGACGCCGAGCGCCATCACCAGCGGGATGATCAGGTAGAACAGCCGGAACACCAGCAGTGCTGCCAGCACGCCGACCGGGTCCATATGCGACAGGCCGGTCAGGAAGACGACCTCGAACACGCCGAGCCCGCCCGGCGCATGCGAGATCTGGGCGACCGAGAACGACATCAGGAAGACGCCGAGCACGACGAGGTATCCGGGATTGCCAGCTTCGGGCAGGGCGAAGAAGATGATCGCCGCCGCCGCCAGCAGCTCGATCGGGCCGATCAGCAATTGCCGCGCGACGATCGGCAGAGCCGGATAATGGACCTGGAACCTTCCGATCTTCAGCGGCCTGAGATGCAGCCAGCTGCCGAAGACATAGGCCGCCACCACGAGCAGCATCGCGAGCCCCGCCGCCTGCGAAAGCCGATGATGCGGCGTGCCGGAAAAACGGTCGACGATCTCCGGTGCGAGCACTAGCACGATGCCTGAAACCAACACCGTCGACAGCACGAAGGTGATCCAGCAGATCGCCACCAGAATGCCGACGTCCTGTCCGGTCAGCCCCCTGGTTCCGTAAGCGCGGTAGCGGATCACCGCGCCTGAAAAAACCGAGCCGCCGATATTGTGCGACAGCGCGTAGGTGGTGAAGGAGCACAGGGTGACGAACAGCCACGACACTTTCTTGCCGATATGCAGGAGCGCGATATGATCGTAGCCGGCCAGCGACGCATAGGCGATGACTGAGCTCAAAGCGGCGAGCACCCAGCCGCGGGCAGGGATGGCGACGATGCCGTCCCAGACGTCGTCGAGCGAGATGCCACGCAGTTCGTGCAGCAGCAGCCATAGCGAGAAGACGACCGCCGCAACGCCGACGACCGGCCAGAAATAACGCCTCCAGTTCATGGCGTGACGATCATGCGTTGCAGCCCCGTTGCCCGTTCGGTTCGCGTCAGGAACTCTGCCCGCGATTTCGAATGTTTCATCCCCGCCATTTCAGAAATGCCTTATCGAAGCCGGCTATTCAACTGCGAAGGCGCGTTGCTGCGGGAGAAGGAAAGGCTGGCGATCCTTCGCGCCCCCCTCTGTCCTGCCGGACATCTCCCCCACAAGGAGGGAGATTGGCAGTTTTGGCGCTCCGCCCGTTTCTGCGACGGTAGGGATTGGCGAAAGCGGCGGTGACGGCCGATCTCCCCCAAGTGGGGGGAGAGGCCAAGTTTTGGCAAAGAGGGCAGGACAGAGGGGGGCGCTGTCCCGCCATCATCGGGACGAGCGGAGCGGCGAGACAATGCCAGCGACAAATTCGACCCCTGCGCTCTTGGTGATCCGGCCCGGCGCTGCTAGTCTGGCGGCAACTTAGAACACGTGAAAGCGCCTGCTGCGTCCGGTCTCCGGTTCGCGCGGCGCGGAAGGAACTGAAGTGGAAGACCACGACACCGGCGCCGGCGCGCCGGAAGTGGGCGTGTCCAGGGCTTCGCCGCCGCCTTCGGGTCAGGCAAGCCCACCCGCCGGCCGGCACAATGGCCGCCCGGTGCAGCCTTGGTCCGGTCACGGACAGGCAGGCGACGCGTCCCAGCATCAGAATGGCCAGAAGGCCAAGACCAGGAAGCGGCGCAAACGCCGGCGCGGCCGCAAGGTTTTTGCGCGCGACGACGCTCGCCTCGCTGCGGCCGGAGTGGCGTCTGCTGCTGTCAGCGCTCCGGCCAGCCGCCCGCCCGCGGCGATCGTCGCGGCCTTGCCGTCGGTTGCGCCAGGCCGGCCGGAGCCGGCTGCTCGCCGCCCGCCGCTGCAGGAACTGCCGGTGTTTGCGGCACTCGATCTCGGCACCAACAATTGCCGGCTGCTGGTGGCGGTGCCGACGCGCCACGGCCAGTTCCGCGTCATCGACGCTTTCTCGCGCATCGTCAGGCTGGGCGAGGGCCTCACCGCCAATGGCCGGCTCGGGCAGCCGGCGATGGACCGTGCGGTCGAGGCGCTGAAGATCTGCGGTGACAAATTGCGCAACCGCAAGATCAGGAAGGCCCGGCTGATCGCCACCGAAGCCTGCCGCACGGCCGCCAACGGCGCCGAGTTCCTCGACCGCGTCGAGCGCGAGGCGGGGTTGAAACTCGAGATCATCGACCGCCAGACCGAGGCGCGGCTGGCGGTGTCGGGCTGCGGCTCGCTGGTCGACCGCGACACGCAAGGCGTCGTCCTGTTCGATATCGGCGGCGGCTCCTCGGAAATCGCGCTGATCGATCTCACCGGCCACCGCTCGCCGAGGCTCGCCAACCACATCGTCTCCTGGACGTCGCTGCCGGTCGGCGTCGTCTCGCTGGCCGAGCGCTTCGGCGGCCGCGCCGTCACCCGTGAGATCTTTGCCGCCATGGTCGAGGATGTGGCTGTGCGCCTGCACGCCTTCGACGGGCGCGACCGGCTGAGCCATGTGCTCGCCAGCCCGAAATTCCACTTGCTCGGCACCTCGGGCACGGTGACGACGCTGGCCGGCGTCCACCTCGACCTGGACCGGTACGACCGCCGCCGCGTCGACGGGCTGTGGATGGATCGCGACAGCGTCGACCGCATGGTCGAAAAACTGGTCGGCTGGGATTTTCAGCAGCGCGTCGCCAATCCTTGCATCGGCGCCGATCGCGCCGATCTGGTGCTGGCCGGCTGCGCCATCCTGGAAGCGATCCGCGCGGTGTGGCCGTCGGAGCGGCTGCGCGTCGCCGACCGCGGCCTGCGCGAGGGCATATTGAGCGAATTGATGGCCGACGACGGTGTCTGGCGCAACAATGGGCGGGGCAGAGCATGATCCCGAAAAGTGGCAGCCGGTTTTCGGAAAAGATCATGCTCAGACCAGAATGCATGATCCCGAACCGCAGAACCGCGTCAGCGAAAAGTGGCAACCGGTTTTCGGAAAATATCATGCTCAAACAAGAAGTCAGGCAATGACCAGGAAACCGGAAAAACCAGGCTCTGCCGGCATTCGCGTGCTGAAGACGCGGATCAAGAAAAAAAGCGGCCTGAAGGAATCGTCGCGCCGCTGGCTGCAGCGCCACATCAACGACCCCTATGTCCAGCGTTCCAAGGCCGACGGCTACCGCTCGCGCGCGGCCTACAAGCTGATCGAGATCGACGACAAGCACCATCTGCTCAAGCCCGGCATGAAAGTCATCGACCTTGGCGCGGCACCCGGCGGCTGGTGCCAGGTCGCCGCCGCGCGCACGAAATCGACGGCCGAACACCCGCATGTCGTCGGCATCGACTATCTGGAAATGGACGCGGTGCCCGGCGCGCCGGTGCTGTTGATGGATTTTCTCGACCCGCAGGCGCCGCAAAAGCTCGCCGAAACGCTCGGCGGCCAACCGGACATCGTTTTGTCCGACATGGCCGCACCCACCACCGGCCATCGCCGGACCGATCACATCCGCACCATGTATCTGTGCGAGGTGGCCGCCGATTTCGCCCTCTCGGTGCTGAAGCCGGGCGGCCATTTCCTCGCCAAGACTTTCCAGGGCGGCGCCGAGAACGAATTGCTCGCCAGGCTCAAGCAGAATTTCCGCTCGGTCCACCACGTCAAACCGCCGGCCTCGCGCGACGAGTCGGTGGAGCTTTATCTGCTGGCGAAGGATTTTAAGGGTTAGCGTCCTTTCCTTCTCCCCTTGTGGGAGAAGGTGGCCGAGCGAAGCTCGGTGGGATGAGGGGTGCTCCAGCTTGACGCAAACTCTCGTATACATCGGCAAAATCACAACGGCGTCAGCCCGAAGCCGATCTGGAACATCAGCGGCAAAAGGAAGGGTACGGCGCCGATGCCGATGCGGAACAGCCCGCCGCCGAGGACCGAGGCGCGGAACACCTGGTTGCGGAACAGTTCGAGCGCCAGCAGCGGATTTTTGGCGCGGCGCGCATGCAGGAGGTAAAGCACGGCAGAAACCAGCCCGACAGCCACGGTGAGGAAGCCGGCAATCGGCGGCAAGGCCGGCAGGCTGACCACCGACAGGCCGAAAACGATGCCCGATGCCGCCAGGCCGCTCAGCACGAAGCCGATGAAATCGAGCGGCGGCGTTGGCGCCGCTTCGGTCTCCGGCAGGAAGCGCGTGGCCAGCCAGATGCCGATCAGCCCGATCGGCACATTGATCAGGAAGATCCAGTGCCAGCTGAAATAGGTGGTGATGAAACCGCCGACCGGCGGCCCGACGAGCGGCCCGACCAATGCCGGAACGGTCAGCCACGACATCGCGGCGACGAGCTCGCTCTTCGGCGTGGCGCGCACCAGCACCAGCCGTCCCACCGGCGTCATCATGGCGCCGCCAATGCCTTGCAGGAAGCGTGAGACGACGAAGGCCGGCAGCGAATTCGACACCGCGCAAGCGACCGATCCGACGATGAACACGGCAATCGCGGCGCGAAACACGGTCTTGGCGCCAAAATGATCGGCCATCCAGCCGCTGATCGGAATGAACACCGCCAGCGACACCAGATAGGCGGTCAGCGCCAGCTTGAGCGCCACCGGGCTGGTCTGGAGGTCGACGGCGATCGCCGGCAGCGACGTTGCGATAACGGTCGAATCCATGTTTTCCATGAAAAGGGCGACCGCCAGGATAAGCGGAATGGTGCGGTTCATGGAGCGCGTCCGGATTCGATTGTTGCCGACCGGGCAAGCCGACAGGCAGGGCGGTTACCACGGGTTGCGTTGGATGTCGCCTTAACTTGCTGTCACATTTGAGCGACCTGGCAGCGGGCATGCCCAGCAAAACTCCGGAGCAGCGCCGTCGGCGAGGCGGCCGCTTCGGCTTTCGCCAATCACCAGCAGTGAATGCCGGTCGCCATCCGTCACCGCGAAAGGCATTAAGCTGAGTTCGCGGCCCTGTCGTGCACAAGCAATCGGCTTTTCAACGGCGACGGGACGTGTTACGAGCCAGCGCCAATCCTGAAAGGGAAGAAGACGAGTCGGCGCTGTCCATCCGGTCCAGCGCTTTTCATGCATTCCGAGGGCTGGCCATGGCAAAGATTATCGAAACGTCCACGGGCGCATTGGCGCTGACCTTTGACGATGTGTTGCTGCAGCCGGGTCATTCCGAGGTCATGCCCGGCGAAACCGATATCGGCACCCGCATTGCCGGCGACATCGACCTCAACGTGCCGATCCTGTCCGCCGCCATGGATACCGTCACCGAGGCGCGTCTTGCCATCGCCATGGCCCAGGCCGGCGGCATCGGCGTCATCCACCGCAATTTCTCGCCTGCCGAACAGGCCGAGCAGGTGCGGCAAGTCAAAAAATTCGAATCCGGCATGGTGGTGAACCCCGTCACCATCGGCCCCGATGCGACGCTCGCCGACGCCCTGGGGCTGATGCGCAACTACAGCATCTCGGGCATTCCGGTGGTCGAGAATGGCGGCGCTGGCGGGCACACGGTCGGACGGCTGGTCGGCATACTGACCAACCGCGACGTGCGCTTCGCTTCCGACCCGGGCCAGAAAGTCTACGAGTTGATGACCCGTGAGAACCTGATCACGGTCAAGGAAAATGTCGATCAGGACGAGGCCAAGCGGCTCCTGCACCAGCACCGCATCGAAAAGCTGGTCGTGGTCGATAGCGGCGGCAATTGCGTCGGATTGATCACCGTCAAGGACATCGAGAAGTCGCAGCTCAACCCGCACGCCACCAAGGACGTGCAGGGGCGCTTGCGCGCGGCGGCCGCCACCAGCGTCGGCGATGACGGTTTTGAGCGCGCCGAGCGGCTCATCGATGCCGGCGTCGACCTTTTGGTGATCGACACCGCGCATGGTCACTCGCAACGCGTGCTCGATGCGGTGACGCGGGCCAAGAAACTGTCCAATTCGGTCCGCATCCTGGCCGGCAACGTCGCCACTTCAGAAGGCACGCTGGCGCTGATCGATGCCGGCGCCGATGCCGTCAAGGTCGGCATCGGGCCGGGTTCCATCTGCACCACCCGCATCGTTGCCGGCGTCGGCATGCCGCAGCTTTCCGCGATCATGTCGGCGGTCGAGACGGCGCAGAAATCGGGCGTCTCGGTCATCGCCGATGGCGGCATCAAATATTCCGGCGATCTCGCCAAGGCGCTCGCCGCCGGCGCCAGTGCCGCCATGATCGGGTCGCTGCTGGCCGGCACCGACGAGAGCCCGGGCGAAGTCTATCTGCATCAGGGCCGCTCGTTCAAAGCCTATCGCGGCATGGGCTCGGTCGGCGCCATGGCGCGTGGCTCCGCCGACCGCTATTTCCAGGCCGAGGTTCGCGACACGCTGAAACTGGTGCCGGAAGGCATCGAAGGCCAGGTGCCTTACAAAGGACCTGTGTCCGGCGTGCTGCACCAGCTTGCCGGCGGCCTGAAAGCCGCTATGGGTTATGTCGGCGGGCGCGACCTTGCCGATTTCCGCGACCGCGCCACGTTTGTACGCATATCCAACGCCGGACTTCGTGAAAGCCACGCCCATGACGTCACGATCACCCGCGAAAGCCCGAATTACCCCGGCGGAGCCTAACCAGTTCGCACGAAGCCTGACGGCAATGATGCTGCGGCTGTCGCGCCACGCTGCCGCGCTCTGTTTTGTCTGCGCGGGGGTTTTCGTCGCCATGACGGCGATGGAGTTCCTCTATTTCCGCCAGCTGAGCGGCGGCCTGCCGTCGCTCGATTTGCGCTTTGCCGGGTTCACCCCGGACGAGGGCATGGCCTGGCTGACGGCACTCGGGCGTCGCGGCAGCGAGATCATCCTGGTCTGGCATTACCTGACCTTCGACCTGCTATTTCCGGCGCTGCTGTCGCTGACATTGGTCAGCCTGATCCTTGCCGCCGGGCGGCGGCTGAAGAACTTCCGGGCTCTGTCGGCCCAGCTTCAGTCGCTGTTCGCGCTTGTCCTGGTGCTGCCCTACACGCTTGCCGATTATGCGCAGAACATCGCGGTGGCCCGCATGCTCTCCGATTTCCTGTCGGCCAATCCGGACTCGCTGTCCTTCGCCTCGGCGCTGATCGTCATCAAATTCGCGCTTCTGGCGATACCCGTGATCGTCATCGCGGTATTTCACCTGGCCGCTCAGAAACAGCGCTGACTGCCCTTCTCCCCTTTGTGGGAGAAGGTGGCCGAGCCCACGGGTCATGCCTTTGGCAAGCCCGAGGACAGGCTCAACTCGGTCGGATGAGACACATCGCCCGGCGCCGGGCGCCATCGTAGATGAAAGGTACGCGGGCGCTTTCTCTGATATATCGGCTTTGAAATCGAGCCCCTGGCCCAAGCCGCTATCCGATTGAAATGAAACAGAGTTTGAAGTTACTTTCATGGCAGGGGTGTTGGAAGGATCGCGGCCATTAAATCTTTAAAATCATTCAATATTTTAACGCGGCGTCTCTTCCAGAACCCCTCATCCGTCTCGGCGCTAACGCGCCGATCCACCTTCTCCGCAAGGGGAGAAGGACGTCGCAGACGCTACAAATCGAACAGCGCGATCTTGCGCTTGTCGAACTTGATGGCGAGCTCGCCGCGCACCAGTTTGAGCGCCGCCTCGCCGAACACGGCGCGTCGCCAGCCTTGCAAGGCCGGCACGTCGGCGTCCTCGCCCTCGGCGGCGATGCGGTCGATGTCGTCGCTCGAGGCCAGCACCTTCGAAGCGACGCCCTCCTTTTCGGCGACGATCCGCAACAGCACTTTCAGCAGTTCCGCGGCGGCATTGGAGCCTTCGGGCGGCTGAAAACTCTTCGGCAGCTTCGGCATCTCTTCCCTGGGCAAGGCAAGCGCGCTGTTGACCGCGCCAAGCAGCGCCGTTGCCGTCGCCGAGCGTTCCCAGCCTTTCGGCGTGGTGCGCAGCTTGCCGAGTGCTGCCGCATCGCGCGGCGCCTGCTGCGCCACCTCATAGATGGCGTCGTCCTTGAGCACCCGGCCGCGCGGCACGTCGCGTTCGCGCGCCTCACGCTCGCGCCATGCCGCCACCGCTTGCACGATCGCCAGTTCCTGCGGCTTGCGCAGCCGCATCTTCAGCCGCTTCCAGGCGTCCTCCGGATGCGGATCGTAGGTTTCGCGGGCGGTCAGCACGTCCATCTCCTCGTTCAGCCAGTGGGCGCGGTTTTCCCGCACCAGCTCGGCGCTGAGGTGCTGGTAGACCTCGATCAGATGGGTGACGTCGGCAAGCGCGTAGTCGAGCTGTTTTTCGGAAAGCGGCCGGTGGCGCCAGTCGGTGAAACGTGAGGACTTGTCGAGCCGGGCGCCGGTGACCTTCTGGACGAGTTGGTCATAGGAGACGCTGTCGCCGAAGCCGCAAACCATCGCCGCCACCTGGGTGTCGAACACAGGATGCGGCACCAGATCGCCGAGATGAACGATGATTTCGATGTCCTGGCGCGCCGCATGGAAGACTTTGACGACCGCCTCGTTGGCCATCAGCCTGAAGAACGGCTTCAGGTCGATATCGGATGACAGCGGGTCGATCAGCGCCGTCACCCCGGGTGCTGCCATCTGGATCAGGCAGAGAATCGGCCAAAAGGTCGTCTCCCGAATGAATTCGGTGTCGACGGTGACGAAATCCGACTTTTCGAACGCGGCGAGAGCGGTCTCGAGTTCTTTTTGGGTGGTGATGACGTGCATCAAATCGCTTTTGGCAAAGTGTAAGGTCTCCTTCAATTTCAGCCGCGCGGGCTTTCGTCAAGCCGCTGTCCGGGTTTCAAGACCTGGCGGGCCGTCATCATTGCCTGGCAGGCCCGTCGGAATCATCGTTGCGCTTGGCCAGCCGGGCGAACACCGTCGATGTGCGCAAAAGTCCGATGAAACGGCTGCGATGGCCGGCCGGCACGCCCGATCGCACCTGCATCCGGTACAGGATGACCACGACGAAGATGGCGTAGACGGTGGCGGTGAACACGAACAGCGCGCTTGGCCCGAAATACTGCATCGCCGTTGAGGCGGCGAACGGCCCGCCAATGGCGCCGAAGGAATAGAACAGCATCAGCGCCGCGTTGATCAGCACGAACTCGCCCTTGTCGGCGCGGTCGTTGGAGTGCGCCGCCGACAGCGAATAGAGCGGCATGGCGAAGCAGCCGAAGATGAAGACGATCACGAAGTTGAGGGACGGATCGCTGCGCGCCCAGAACACCAGCGCCAGCGACGCCAGCAGCGCGCAGCACGTCGTTATCAGCAGCACCGAACGCCGGTCCCAGCGGTCGGACAGATAGCCGAGCGGATACTGGATGATGGCGCCGCCGAATATTCCGACGCTGACGAAGGTGACGACGTCGGTGACCGACATGCCGATCTGTTCGGCATAGACCGGCGACAATGTGCGAAAAGCGCTGTTGGTGACGCCGACGGCAATGCAGCCGAAGCAGCCGAGCGGCGAGATCCGCCAGACGCGGGCGAGATCGAGCTTGACGTCTTCGGGCGGGGTCGGGTTGGAGCGATCGCCAAGCGACACCGGTACCAGCGAGAGCGTGATCATGATCGACATGACGGCGAAGATGGCGAAACCGCTGGCGCCGACGATCGGGATCAGGAACTGTGCGCCGGTGACCGAACCGATGTCGACCATCCGGTAGATGGCCAGCACCCGCGCGCGGTCCTTGTTGGCGGCTCCGGAATTGAGCCAGGCTTCCATGATGGTGAACAGGCCGGCGAAGCAGAAGCCGCCGGCGAGACGCAACGCGCACCACATGACCGGGTCGACGACCAGCACCAAAAGCAATGTCCCGGCCGAAGCGATCGCCGCCAGCGCGGAAAACGCGCGGACATGGCCGACGGCCTTCATGATGTGGGTGACGGCGAGGCAGCCGAGCAGGAACCCGGCGAAATAGAACGTCCCCATCAGGCCGATGGTCGAGGCCGAAAACCCCTCCTGCGCCCCGCGCAATGCGATCAAGGTGCTCTGCAGGCCGTTGCCGCCGAGCAGGATGCCGGCGGCAATAAGGAGCGGGATCAGCGGGCGCATGGAGGACATGAAGGAGGGCCTGTCGTTGGTCCTTCTTGAACCATCGCCCACGCCAATGCCAGCGGCAATTGCCGGCGGTTAGCAGGCCAGCGCCGGCTATCAACGTATCAGTTTGATTTTAGCTGGGAATCTTTCGCGCTGCCGATGGCGCACTCGGGTGGCTTGCCACCCTACCGAAGAATTCTGTTTTTCATCAGCCATTTGACGGAGCGGGGCCACGCGTAATTCGCACCCATGCGCAGGTCGGTAAACCCCTGCGAAACAGGTTGCCCGGTATCAGCGTCGAGGATGCGAATGAACATCGTATGCTCTGTTCGGCTGACGCGCGTTACGACGCCCAGCAAGGCAAGAGACGCGCCGTGCTCTTTGGCGATCTTGCTTTCACAGCCGCCGCAATTGCGCAATCCGTGCGGCGCCACCGCCTGCTCATCCCCGGCTGGCACATCAAGCACTGTAAAGCGCCCTGACTGGGAGAGCATGTCCTTCGCCATTTGTGCCGACTCGGACAGATAGCGCCTATCATGTTCATCCGGCGGAATTATGCCTGCGCCAGCGCTCTTGTCTTCCAATTCGAAAGGAAACACCTCGATGGACATCGGCTTTGTCTGTGCGTGTGCAAATGCGCAGGTGCCGACAAGCAGCATCACCAGGACAGTCAATGTGCGAATGCGCATGGTAGTCCTCCCGCCAATGTGACGGCCATTGTACACGGCTCGGCCACGCTGATCACGATCAGGCGGAGGAAATTCTACACTTTGACTGTGGTGCGGAGTTTTCACACAGCCACGGACGAATGCCGAAGTTCGAATCAAGATGCTGCCCGGGCGACGCCTGCCTTGACAAAGGCGGCCTCTCATGTGCTTTTCGCGCAAATTTTCGGGCCGGGCCATCATGCCTTGGCCGCAATCAGACATCCGGACTTATCCATGACAATGCATCGTTACCGCAGCCATACCTGTGCCCAGTTGAGGAAAAGCGACGTCGGCTCTTCCGTTCGCCTTTCGGGCTGGGTGCATCGCGTACGCGATCATGGCGGCCTGCTGTTCATTGATTTGCGCGACCACTATGGCCTGACGCAGATCGTCGCCGACCCGGATTCGCCGGCTTTCAAGATTGCCGAGACCGTGCGCGGCGAATGGGTCGTCCGCGTCGACGGCGAGGTCAAGGCTCGTCTGGCCGAGACCGCGAACGCCAATTTGCCGACCGGCGAAATCGAGGTTTTCGCGCGCGAGATCGAAGTGCTGTCGGCGGCCAAGGAACTGCCGCTGCCGGTGTTCGGCGAGCCGGACTATCCCGAGGACATCCGTCTCAAATACCGCTTCCTCGATTTGCGCCGCGACACGCTGCACAAGAACATCGTGGCGCGCACGAAGATCATTGCCGAGATGCGCAAGCGCATGGGCGAGGTCGGCTTCACCGAATTCTCGACGCCGATCCTGACCGCTTCGTCGCCCGAAGGCGCGCGTGATTTCCTGGTGCCGTCACGTATCCATCCCGGCACCTTTTACGCGCTGCCGCAGGCGCCGCAGATATACAAGCAATTGATCATGGTGTCGGGCTTCGACCGTTACTTCCAGATAGCGCCTTGCTTCCGCGACGAGGACCCGCGCGCCGACCGGCTGCCGGGCGAATTCTACCAACTCGACCTGGAAATGAGCTTCGTCGAGCAGGACGACATTCTGGCGACCATGGAGCCGGTGATGCGGGGCGTGTTCGAGTCCTTTGCCGCCGGCAAGCCGGTGACGCAGGAGTTTCCGCGCATCGCCTATGACGTCGCCATGCGCAAATACGGCACCGACAAGCCGGACCTGCGCAACCCGATCGAGATGCAGGCGGTCTCCGAACATTTCCGCGAGTCCGGCTTCAAGGTGTTCGCCAACATCCTTGCCAACGACCCGAAGGCCGAGGTCTGGGCCATTCCGGCCAGGACCGGCGGTTCACGCGCTTTCTGCGACCGGATGAATTCCTGGGCGCAAGGCGAAGGCCAGCCGGGCCTCGGCTACATCTTCTGGCGCAAGGAGGGCGAGAAGCTCGAAGGCGCCGGTCCGCTCGCCAAGAACATCGGCGAGGAGCGCACCGAGTCAATCCGCCTCCAACTCGGGCTTGCCGATGGTGACGCCGCCTTCTTCGTCGCCGGCGACCCGAAAAAGTTCGTCTCGTTCGCGGGCGCGGCACGCACCCGCGCCGGCGAGGAGCTGAACCTGGTCGATCGCGACCGTTTCGAACTATGCTGGATCGTCGACTTTCCCTTCTTCGAATGGAACGAAGACGAGAAAAAAATCGATTTCGCCCACAACCCGTTCTCGATGCCGCAGGGCGGCATCGATGCGCTCAACGGTGAGGATCTGCTCGGCATCAAAGCGTTCCAGTATGACATGGTCTGCAATGGTTTCGAGATCGCTAGCGGAGGCATCCGCAACCATCTGCCGGAAACCATGGTCAAGGCATTCGAGACTGTCGGGCTCAATCGCGAGACGGTCGAGGAGCGCTTCGGCGGCCTCTACCGCGCCTTCCAGTACGGCGCACCGCCGCATGGCGGCATGGCGGCCGGCATCGACCGCGTCGTCATGCTGCTGGTCGGTGCCAGGAACCTTCGTGAAGTGACGATGTTCCCGATGAACCAGCAGGCCTATGATCTGTTGATGAGCGCGCCGTCGGAAGCCAGCCCGCAACAGCTTCGCGAATTGTCGCTGCGCGTCGCAGTGACCAAGAAAGAGGGTTAAAAACCTCCCGCAACCGACTCTAAACGCTGTCGTTTTGCGCTGCCCTCATCCGCCTGACGGCACCTTCTCCCCGTATAGTGACGGGGAGAAGGACAGATGGCCGCGACGTTGGCACCCGTCTTGCAACGCTGCCAGTTGGCGAAATCATTTGTGACGGTGTCTTTTTCCCCGTCACTATCCGGGGAGAAATGCCCGGCAGGGCAGTGAGGGGCGGCGCTGACGCTCCGAGGCCCCCGCCCCAATCAGTCTTCGTTCGCCTTGACCGTCACGCCAAGCGTCTTCGTCAGGTCCGCCGGGTTGGACATGGCGCCTGCCATGATCAGCGCGAACGGCACCGCTGCCGGCGGCTCGGCCAGGATCTCAATGCTCTGCGGATCGTCGAGATATTTGCCGACCGCAGCCGACACCTGCGCCGTCAATTCCGGATTGTTGAGCTGCGCCATGCCGAAAGGCACGACCGCCTTGGCCTGGTTGGCGACGTCCTTGCCGGACATGCCTTGCTGCTTGCCGACATAGTCCAGCACCTTGTTGGTCAGAGAATCGTCGTCAAAGCGGATCGAAGCGCTGTTGAACGAAAGCTGCTGCAAAACGCCAAGCATGGCCATGCCTTGCGCCGAATTGTCGGCGCCTTCGGGCTGCGCCGCCATCTTCTTCTGCATCTCCTGTAACGACTTGATGACGTCGAGCGTGTAGCCGCCGAAACCGAAGGTCATGCCGAGCGTTCCGGCATTGTCGACGGAGATGTCGTATTTCGACAGCTCCATCTTGCCGTCCGCAGGCTGCCAGGTGCCCTCCATGGCAAGGTTTCCGGTGATGTTCTGGTAGCCGAGCGCGTTGATCACGTCCTTGGACTTCGGGTCCTCGACCAGCGTCAGGTCGGCATTGAACTTTTCCGTGGTGCCGGAAAACACCATCGCCTTGCCGTCGGCTGGCGGGGTGATTTCGATGGCGAGCCCGTCCATCGAGAAGGCGGTCTTGTCGGCGACCTTGACCGTCATGTTGTCGAGCTCGGCCGATTCATACATCATCATTGAACCGAGCGGGCCTGTGGCGCCGTCGGCCGGAACCGTCATGTCGTGGATGATGAAGGGGCTGAGGTCGAGCGTGACGCCGTTTTCGCTGTGCTGGAATGCCGAAGTCGAGACGGTTTCGATTTCATAACCGCCATTGGCTTCGGTCACGCCTTCGAGCTTGATGTCGCCGATCTTGAGCGCTTCCTTTTCGGCCGCCGGTTTGAGGGCCACGCCCTGCAGCACCATGCTGGAGGCATCGCCCGTCACCCCGGTCCAGGAGATGTCGACGCCCTGCGCGGCGAGAGCCGCCTTCAGCCGTTCGGCGACCGCCGCATCTTGCGCGAGGGCCGCATTCAGCGGCAGCGTCAGCAGCAAGGTCGAAAAAGCGAGTTTGTTGAGTGTCGAGCGTCTGATCGTCATCGCGGTTCCCTGAGAGTGTGCTGAAGATTTTTCAATTTGTTGCGCCGTCACCCTTCCGTGACGAACTGGACGGGAAAAAGGCGTTCCGCCGCACAATGGTGGAAAACCACGGCGAAAGGCAAATCCGATCCATTGTCATAGAAGCGGGATGTAACCGAGTGATGTTGCTGGCATCCGGTTCGTATTGCGCAAGAGGCTGCCCCATTCAGGCGCCTCTTGCCGCGAATCACCCGCTCGGCTAGTCCCAACCTATGGGAAAAAGGCTTTTGCCGCCTGGCGATGGCGGTGGCGACAACATCGAGCCGGTCGATCTGAAGAAAGCGCTGGAAGAGCGCTATCTCGCCTATGCGCTGTCGACCATCATGCACCGGGCGCTGCCGGATGTGCGCGACGGGCTGAAGCCGGTCCATCGCCGCATCATGCATGCCATGCGGTTGCTCAGGCTCAACCCCGACCAGGGCTTCGCCAAATGCGCCCGCATCGTCGGCGAGGTGATGGGCAAGTTCCATCCGCATGGCGACCAGTCGATCTACGACGCGCTGGTGCGGCTGGCGCAGGATTTTTCGATGCGCTATCCCCTGGTCGACGGCCAGGGCAATTTCGGCAATATCGATGGCGATAACGCTGCCGCCATGCGCTACACCGAAGCGCGCATGACCGACGTGGCGACCGAGCTGCTGTCCGGCATCACCGAGAATGCGGTCGACTACCGGCCGACCTACAATGAGGAGGACGAGGAGCCGGTCGTGCTGCCCGGCGCCTTCCCCAACCTGCTCGCCAACGGCTCGTCCGGCATTGCCGTCGGCATGGCGACCTCGATCCCGCCGCACAATGCCGCCGAGCTTTGCGACGCCGCCCTGCATCTGATCGAGCAACCCGATGCGCCGGTGACGACGTTGATGGATTTCGTCCAAGGCCCGGATTTCCCGACCGGCGGCATCATCATCGACAGCCGCGCCTCGATCCTCGAAGCCTACGAGACCGGTCGCGGTGGTTTCCGCGTCAGGGCGAAATGGAGCCAGGAGGACCAGGGCAGGGGCACCTGGAGCATCGTCGTCACCGAAATCCCCTATGGAGTCCAGAAGGCGCGGCTGATCGAAAAGATCGCCGAGCTGCTGATGGCGCGCAAATTGCCGCTGCTCGAGGACATCCGCGACGAGAGCGCCGAAGACGTCCGCGTAGTGCTGGTGCCGAAGAGCCGTTCGGTCGATCCCGGCATCCTGATGGAATCGCTGTTCAAGCTGACCGAGCTCGAAAGCCGCTTTCCGCTCAACATGAACGTCCTGTCGCGCGGCAAGATACCCAACGTGCTGTCGCTGAAAGGCGTGCTCAAGGAATGGCTGGAGCACCGCCGCGAGGTGCTGATCCGCCGCTCCAGGCATCGCCTCGGCGAGATCGAAAGGCGGCTGGAGATCCTCGCCGGCTATCTGATCGCCTATCTCAACATCGACGAGGTGATCAGGATCATCCGCGAGGAGGACGAGCCCAAGCAAGTGATGATGGCGCGCTGGTCGCTCACCGACAATCAGGCCGAAGCCATCCTCAACATGCGGCTGCGTGCCCTGCGCAAGCTCGAGGAATTCGAGATCCGCAAGGAATTCGACGGTCTCACCACCGAGAAGAAGCAGATCGAGGCGCTGCTCGCGTCCGACGCCCGGCAGTGGTCGATGATCAAGTGGGAGGTCTCCAGCATCCGCGAGAAATTCGGACCGGAAACCGCGCTCGGCAAGCGCCGCACCCAGTTCGCCGACGCCCCCGAACATGACCTGACCGACATTGCCCATGCCATGATCGAGCGCGAGCCGGTCACCGTGGTCGTTTCGGAAAAGGGCTGGCTCAGGGCGATGAAAGGTCATCTGACCGACCATTCGTTGCTGACCTTCAAGGAGGGCGACAGCCTCAAGCTCGCCTTCCACGCCCAGACCACCGACAAAGTGCTGGTCTTCACCACCGGCGGCAAGTTCTACACGATCGGCGCCGACCGGCTGCCGGGCGGGCGCGGCCATGGCGAACCGATCCGCATCATCGTCGACATGGACAACGACCAGGACATCGTCACCGCCTTTGTCCATGATCCCAAGCGCAAGCTGCTGTTGGTGTCGCACGACGGTAACGGCTTCATCGTGCCGGAAGAGGAAGTCGTCGCCAACACCCGCAAGGGCAAGCAGGTGATGAATGTCAAGGCGCCCGACGAGGCCCAACGCTGTATGCCGGTCGCCGGTGACCATCTCGCCATCGTCGGCGAGAACCGCAAGATGCTGATCTTCCCGCTCGCCGAAATCCCCGAGATGGGGCGCGGCAAGGGCGTTCGCCTGCAGAAATACAAGGATGGCGGCGTCCTCGACCTCAAGACCTTCACGCTCGCAAGCGGTCTCTCCTGGCAGGATTCTGCCGACCGCACCTTCACCAAATCACGTGAAGAGCTGGTCGAATGGATCGGCGCCCGAGCCTCGGCTGGACGCATGGTGCCGAAGGGATTCCCGAGGACGGGGAAATTCGGGTAGTTGCTAATCTCCCCCCTAGAGGGGGAGATGTCGCCGAAGGCGACAGAGTGGGTCGTCGCGCGTGAAGCTCCAGCCTCCTCTATTAGGGTCGCGTCTGAACGTTCCGACCCCCTCTGGCCTGCCGGCCATCTCCCCCTCAAGGGAGGAGATTAGCAGCTCCATCCAAACATTTGGAATGTCGTCACGATTGCTGCACTATGTCGGTGCATAAGCATCGCTACATTAGGCGCGGACACACGCGTTTGGGAGAAATGGGCATTTGAAAGAAGCCAGGGTTCGGAAACCGGAAGGGCAGCAACGCCTGTTCGGCCTGTCGACGCCGGTCAGATCCGCAGTCATTCCGCCGCTGTCCGCGGCGCGGTGGCTGCTGGTGCTGATCGTTGCCGCCGGGGTCTATTTCTTTCATGGTTTCCTGGTCCCGGTGCTGGCTGCTCTGGTCATCGCCTTTGCCAGCTGGCCGCTCTATCGGCGGTTGCTTGCTGCCGTCGGCGGCAACCGCACGGTCGCCGCGACATTGGCGATCCTGTTCATCCTCGCCTTCCTGGTGGTGCCGATCGCGCTCGCCGGCGCCTACGCCAGCAACGAAGTCCGCGAATGGGTTGGCTGGGCGATCGAGACCAACCGCCATGGTGCGGTGACGCCGCACTGGATCGCCACGCTGCCGGTGGTCGGCGACTGGCTGAACGAGCAGTGGACGCGCAATCTCGGCCATCCCGGCGGCATCGGCGAGCTGATCCAGCTGATCAGCGGCGCCAACATCGGCAGCATCTACCGCGGCGTGCTGGCCGCCGGCGGCAGCGCCTTCGGCCTTCTGCTGGCGCTGCTGTTCATGATGATCGCGCTGTTCTTTGCCTATCGCGACGGCGAGCATTTCGCCGGGCAGGTCGACCGTCTCGGCGAACGCATCCTGCCGACCAGGTGGGAGCGGATTTCACGCGTCGTGCCGGCGACGATTTCCTCGACGGTGACCGGCATGACCATTATCGCCATCGGCGAGGGGGTGGTGCTGGGCGTGGCCTACTGGCTGGCCGGCGTGCCGTCGCCGGTGACGCTCGGCGCCCTGACCGGCATCATGGCGCTGATCCCCGGCGGCGCACCGCTGTCCTTCACGCTTGTTTCGATCTATCTCGCCGCCAGCGGCTCGCCGATGGCCGGTTTGGCGCTGTTCATCTGGGGAAGCGTCGAACTGTTCATCGTCGACAAGACATTGCGGCCGAAGCTGGTCGGCGGCCCGATAAAGCTGCCGTTCCTGCCGACCTTTTTCGGCCTGGTCGGCGGCGTCAAGACGATGGGCTTTCTTGGCCTGTTCATCGGTCCGGTGCTGATGGCGTTGCTGGTCGCGATCTGGCGCGAATGGCTGCGCGAGGTGGAATTGGCCGACGAGCTTGCCCCCGCAGCGCCGGCGGAACTCGAAGGGGCGCCGCCGCAAATCGAAATCGTTGCCGAGAAGAAGTCTCAGGCCGGGTGACGGACTGCAAGGCTGGCGCGGCGTTTTCGCCCCTCACGCAGCTGCCATAGCGAATGGGCGACCAGCGTGACGATCAGGATCGCACCGCCGATCAGGCTGTTGCGCGACGGCATCTCGGCAAAGATCATCCACATCCAGACCGGCGCCAGCACGGTTTCGAGCAGATAGAACATCGCCACTTCCGGTCCCGAAATATATTTCGGTCCGTTGGCGAGGCAGAAGAACGAGATCGGCATGATGACGGCGCCGTTGAAGATGATCCACCACGGCGCGTTCACCTGGAACCCTTCGCCCGAAACCATGAACACCGCGACGGCCAGGGGCAGGATCACGCCGATCAGCGAAGTGAACCCCATGTCCTTGCCGCTGGCGCGCGAGATGGTGATGGCCAGCGCAATGAAGAAAGCCGAGCACAACGCCATGAGATCACCGAACAGGTGGCCGGTGCCGATCGAATCGCCGACGATGATCGCGACGCCGACGATCATGACCAGCATCGCCATCACGGTGACCAGTCGCGGCTGCTCCTTCAGGAACAGCCAGGACAGCAGCGCCGCGAACACGGCGTTGAAGGCCAGGATGAAGACCAGATTGGCGGTCGTGGTGTGATAGATACTGATGACGAAGGTAACCGAGGTCAGGCCGTAGCACAGGGCGACGACGAGCCCTGACCAGCCGGGGATGAGCTGCGGCGCGTTACGGCTCAGCGAGCGCCACACGGCCCAGATGATCAGCGCCGCGACCAGGGTGGTGCCGGTGCGCAGCAGGAGGATCGTCCATGCGCCGCCGTCGGCGAGCCGGATCAATGGAATGTCGATGGTCAGCGTCAGCCCGCCGATGGCGGTGATGAGAAGGCCTTTTTGATGATCGTTGTGGGACGACATGGCAGTTCCCGCAATGAATTTGGAGGCAGGCGCAAAATTGGCCCAGCGTCTGGCGTTTCAGCCACGCAGCCGAAAACCAGAAGCATCCTCCCTTGAAGCAGTTTAAGGATGGTTGGCGAAAGAGCGGATCAGCGCGAAACCGCTTCGTGGTCGTAGCGTTCCCAGCCTTTCGGGCCGAGATGCTCCTGCGGCATGAAGCGCATCTTATAGTTCATCTTGCGCGAGCCGTTGACCCAGTAGCCAAGATAGACATGGGGCAAGCCCATCGCCCTGGCGCGAGCGATGTGGTCGAGGATCATGAAGGTGCCGAGCGAGCGGTCCTCGAAGTCCGGGTTGAAGTAGGAATAGACCATCGACAGGCCATCGGCCATCTTGTCGGTGAGGGCGACTGCGATCAGCTCGCCCTGGCCCTTGCCGGTAATAAAGCTGTCGGGGCCGCGGCGCCGGTATTCGATGACCTTGGTGTCGACATGCGTGTCCTCGACCATCATGGCGTAGTCGAGCACCGTCATGTCGGACATGCCGCCGCGGCGATGGCGGGCATCGAGATAGCTGCGGAAAAGCGAATACTGCTCGGTCGACGGTTGCGCGTCGTGCATCGCGCCGATGAGGTCTGAATTGTGCTGTATCACCCGCTTCATATTGCGGCTGGCAGTGAATTCCTGCGCCAGGATGCGCACCGAAACGCAGGCGCGGCAGGTCTCGCAGGCCGGCCGGTAAGCGATGTTCTGCGATCGCCGGAAGCCGCCTTGCGTCAACAGGTCGTTCATCTCCGATGCCTTGTCGCCGACCAGATGCGTGAACACCTTGCGCTCGAACTGGCCCTCAAGATACGGGCATGGCGACGGCGCGGTCAGGAAGAACTGCGGCGACTGGGTTGGATGCTGCGTCATCGACCCTTGGAAACACTCCTGCGAATCATCATACCTTTGGCGCGCACGGCGAAAAATTCAACAGGATTGTGAAAGCGTGGCTACCGGACGCCTTCACTTTGCACATAAATGCTCGCTGGGGCTGGTGAAAAGCTGTTTCAGCGGTCACTGCGGCTGACCACCGTGCCGAGCAGCAGGTCGTGCAGCGTGCGCTTGCGGTCGGCAAACAGCGACACCAGAAGGACCAGCGGCGTCAGGATGACGTTGCCGGCCCAGAACAGAACCGAATGCACCACCGCCGTCAGCCCGTCGATGCGGGTGCCGTCCAGACGGTCGAGCCGGATCCCCATCATCTTCATGCCCGTCGTGGCCTGGTCGGCGCTGCCGAGCGTGTTCCAGATGTAAAGGATGGCGACGGCCGGCACGAGGATGGAAAACAGCATCCAGCCAAGGCCAAGCGTCAAAATCCCGAGGAAGAACACCAGGATCGCGAACGGAATGGTGAGCAGCGCGACGATGCAATAATCGATGATGAAGGCGAGGACACGCCGCGTGCGCACGCCATCATAGGCCCTGACATCATCGAGCCTGCTGATTTCGCCGTCGAGAACGCGCGCGTTCATGTCATTTCCTCGCAATCAGGCCCGGCATAGGGTGCGGGCCGCCTGGTGTTGAAATGGTGAAGTCCTGCGGCGGAATCAAGATCGAGCCTTTTTTCGGCCCTGCTACCGGAGGCAACGCCGAATGTAGACTGGATCGGTTGAATTTGCAGCACGGATGACGTTAGTTTGCTGCAGCGCAACAAATACGGCAAATGCGCCCAAGGGGCGAGGGACAGGGCCAATATGGACTACGACATGCTGGTCATCGGCAGCGGGCCCTCAGGGCGCCGCGCCGCGGTGCAGTCGGCCAAGCTCGGCAAATCCGTGCTGGTGGCCGACAGGGGCCGGCGCCTTGGCGGCGTGTCCGTGCATACCGGCACCATTCCGTCGAAGACCTTGCGGGAAACCGTGCTCAACCTCTCGGGCTGGCGCGAGCGCGGCTTCTACGGGCGCGGCTACCGGGTCAAGCAGGATATATCGGTCGGTGATCTGATCGAACGCCTGCACAAAACGCTCGATCACGAGGTCGAGGTGCTGCAGCACCAGTTCATGCGCAACACGGTCAAGAGCGCGCGCGCCACAGTCAAGTTTCTCGGTCCCAACAGAGCCAGCCTGACGACGGATACCGGCGACTACAGCGAGGTCGGTTTTGCGCATGCGCTGATCGCGGTCGGCACCCGCCCGCACCGGCCGCGCGACGTGCCCTTCGACAAGATCCGTGTCTTCGACAGCGACGAAATGCTGGAACTCGAGCGCCTGCCGCGGACGCTGACGGTGATCGGCGCCGGCGTCATCGGCGTCGAATACGCGACGATCTTTTCGGCGCTCGACGTGCCGGTGACGCTGGTCGAGCCGCGCGACAGCATCCTCGATTTCGTCGACCGTGAGATCGTCGACGATTTCATCCATCAGATGCGCGACCGCGGCATGACGATCCGGCTCGGCAGTGCGATCAAGGAGATCGCCTCGAAACCAGACTATGCCGAGGTGACGCTTGCCGACGGCCGCAGCATACGCTCGGAGATGGTGCTTTATGCGGCGGGGCGCACCGGCAATGTCGGCGCGCTCGGCCTCGATGTGGTCGGCATCGAGGCCGACTCCCGGGGCCGCATCAAGGTCGACCCGCAGAGCTTCCGGACCAGTGCGCCGAACATCTATGCCGCCGGTGACGTCATCGGCTTTCCGAGCCTCGCCTCGACCTCGATGGAGCAGGGCAGGGTGGCCGCCTGCCATGCCTTCGGCGTGCCGTTGCCACCGCCGCCGGAAACCTTTCCCTACGGCATCTACGCCGTGCCGGAAATCTCGACCGTCGGCCAGTCCGAGGAGCAGGTGCGCGAGGGCGGCGGCGCCTATGAGGTCGGCGTGGCGCGCTTCCGCGAAACGTCGCGCGGCCATATTATGGGCGTCAACACCGGCTTCCTGAAGCTTCTGTTCTCGATCGAAACGCGCCGGCTGCTCGGCGCGCATATCGTCGGCGAGGGCGCAACCGAACTGATCCACATCGGCCAGGCGGTGATCAATCTCGGTGGCACCGTCGATTTTTTCGTAAACAACACCTTCAACTATCCGACGCTGGCCGAAGCCTACAAGATCGCCGGGCTGGATGCCTGGAACCGGATGGGGCGGGGATAGGGCGACGGGCTCATCAATTCGCCAGCGCGATGGCGGCTGCCGGGCCCGCCAGCCACTGCCTGACGATTTCAGCATCCCGGTCGCCGATTTCATGGCCGGAGGCGATGGTGTGGGCCTCGACCGCGGCGCCATGCGATTCGAGCAATGCGACCAACGCCGGGGCGAAGGGCGCGTAGGTCAGGTCATCTGCGCCGGCGATGATCAGCACGCGCGCTTTGGACAGATCGGCCGGGGGCACGTCGTCGAGCACCGGCATCGGGCGCAGCAACGCTGCCCGTTCGATGCGGCCGGAATGCAGCAGCATCACGCTCGAAACCAGATTGGCGCCGTTTGAATAGCCGAGGAAACTCGTCCGGGCGAGATCGAGACCGTGGCGCTTCGCGGCCGTGGTGATGAAGCCGGCGAAAGCGTCCGCCTCGGTGCGGATGCTCTCCTGTTCGAAGCGCGTCGGCGTGATCCGCGCGAACCAGCGGAAACCGTCCTCCTGGGCGATACGGCCGCGCACGGCCACCAGCACGGCGCGCGGTGCGATTTGCCGCGCCAGCGCCACCAGCGTCGTCTCGTCGACGCCGGACCCGTGCAGCAGGAAAAGGCATTCGCCGCTCGCATCCACGGGCCGGTAAAGGCGGTAGAAAAACGGCAGGTCGCGCCGCAAAAAGCCGTCTTCTGGAGGTTTTTCGGCCATATTGCATCCTTTTGATTTCGTGTGGTTTTCATTCATTTGCCGGCTTCAAAACGGAATATTTTCGGGCTCCTTCAAAGTTGATTGAACCGGGCGCATTTCAGTCCGTTTGTTTGCCGATATGCTCCTGCGGGAGGAATCGAAGCGGTGCGTCCGGCGGTCGCATCGATCGCGGCATGAACAACCAGCTTTGAGGCCTTTTATCAATGACCATGCCAATTTCACCGGATCGCGGCACGCGTATCCCGGAGCACGGCAAGCGTGCCGCGGAACGCGATACGCGCATTGATGTGTTCCGCGCTCTCGCTCTGCTGATCATATTCGTCGACCATGTCCCGGGCACGGTTTTCGAAACCCTGACCTACAAGAATTTCGGCTTTTCGGATGCCGCCGAGGCCTTCGTGCTGATCTCCGGCATGTCCGTCGCGCTCGCCTACGGCGCAAAAATCCAGTCCGGAGACCGGCTCCTGGCGACACTGAAATTGTGGCGCCGCGCCGGAGTGCTCTATGTTGCCCACATCGTCACGACGATGGCGGTGCTGGCCATCTTCTGCGCGGCGGCGATGTTCGCGAAGCGGCCGGACATGCTGACGCTGATCAACATCGAACCATTGATCAGGGACCCGCAACATGTGCTGATCGGCATCGTCACGCTTGGCCATCAGCTTGGCTACAACAATATCCTGCCGGTCTATGCGGTGCTGCTGCTGATGGCGCCAACCTTGCTGCTGTTCATCAGCTACCGGCCTTTCACGGCGCTCACCCTGTCCGGAACTCTGTGGCTGGTTGCCGGGATCTACCAGATCGCCCCGCCGAATTACCCTGAGCCCGGCTTCTGGTTCCTCAATCCGCTGTCGTGGCAGTTCCTCTTCAACATCGGCTTGGCGAGCATGCTGCACATCAGGCGCGGCGGCGTCATTCCGGTCAATCGCTGGCTGGTCGGCGCGTCGGCGGCCTATGTCGCGACGGCGTTGGTCTGGGTATACAGCCCGCTATGGGGGCACGTGTCGTGGCTGAACCTGCCGGTGGTGCTGGCCGGCTTCGACAAGACCTTCCTGTCGCTGCCGAGGCTGCTGCACATCCTGGCGGTGAGCTATCTGATCGTGGCGTTTCCTTCTGTCTCCAACCTGTTCCGCACCAGCCGCGACCATCCGATCGCCATATTGGGCAAGCGATCGCTGCCGGTTTTCATCACCGGCACGGTGATTGCCATGGCGGCGCAGGTGATGAAACTGATCAACCCGGGCGGATTTGCCTATGACAGTCTGCTGATCGCCGCCGGCATCGCCATGCAGTTCGCGCTCGCCTATTATCTCGAATGGCTGTCTTCTATTGGCGGCAACAGCAAGCCGGTCGCCAGCCAGGCGCCGCCGATCCATGCGTCCTTCGGCGTGGGCGGCATGGCGGCAGGCGTTAATAGGTAGACGCCAGGCTCAGGCTGCCTTGGGCGGCGGTCCCGAAGATGCCCTGACGACAAGCTCGACGCCAAGCGTCTCGCGCCGCACCGTGCCGTCGAAATCGAGGATCGTTCGCGCCGCCCGGCGGCCGATCTCGGCGATTGGCTGCGCGACCGTGGTCAGCGGAGGATCGCAAAGTGCGGCGTCAGGCACGCCGTCGAAGCCGACGACGGAGACGTCGCCGGGAACCGCAATGCCACGCGCGGCCAACCATTCGATCGCGACCATGGCGATCCGGTCCGACATCGCCAGGATGGCGGTCGGCTGCGCTGCCGAGGCGAAGATCGTTTCGAGGCCGGCCCTTGTGCTGGCTTCGTCGTTTTCGGTCTCGTATACCGGTATCCCGGCGGTATCGACGCCATACCGGGAAAACGCCTCGAAATAGCCGACGAGGCGATCGCGCGTGCCGGTGTAAAGGGCCGTCCGGACCTTCTCCGGCGAGACAAGGCCGGTGCTGCCGTCGGCGAAGGGCAGCGCCAGCACGGCAAAGCGCCGATGGCCAAGCTCGGCGAGATGCTGCGCCGCCAGGCGGGCGCCGGCGACATTGTCGACGCCGATTGCCGAAACGGTGTCGTCGTCGAAGCCGAGCTCAAGCGCGACAAAGGGGAGTTTGCGTTCGCGCGTCAGTTCGACAAGCCGTGAACCGCCCTCGATGCAGAACAGGATGAAGCCGTCGACGAGCGCGCTCTGGATGTTCCAGGCAAGTTTTTCCTGGTTGCCGGCCGATACCAGCGCTATTCCCGCGCCGGTGGCGTCACAGGCCTCGGAAATGCCGGCCATCATCGCGCGGGCAAAGGGATCGTCGAAGAAATAGGACAGCGGCTCGGTCGTGGCAACGCCGATCGCGTTGACCTTGCCGGCGCGCAGCAGCCGACCCTTCGGGTCGGGACCGGCATAGCCCATCGCCTCGGCCGCCGCCTTGACCCGTTCGCGGACTTCCTCGCGCACGATCTCGGGACGGCTGAACACGTTGGAGGCGGTGCCGTGCGAAACCCCGGCGGCCTTGGCGATGTCGGCCAGCCGGATGGGTCTAGTATTGCTTTCGCTGGATGATGCCATTTTTCTGCTCCAGCCTGCTATCTAGCACCTTTGTTGGATCGATTCAAATTTTGCTTGACATCATCGCGGTTCAAGCCCACTTTTGAATCGATCCAATTAAGTATCGTCATTGGATCGATTCAGCAAGGAGCGAGCCATGCACCCCGTCAATTATCTGTTCGAAGACATCTATCGCAACGACTGGAGCATAATTTCGAAGCCGGAGACCCGGACGCGTCGAGGCAGCGCCGGCTGGATCCGCGATCTGCAATTTCTCGTGGAGCGCAAGCGGAGCTGATCGGCAGCGCTTTTTTCATGCCTGTCGATTGGATCGATTCAAACCTCAAGTCGAAGAGGAAACCAAGCCATGCACCCGATCAACCATCTGTTCGAAGAGATCTATCGCAACTATTGGGGCATCTCGCCGGCCATCGACAGGCCGGGAGCGGCGGCGCCTGGCCAAGCCGGCGGCACGCAATCGCGACCTGCCGGTCCGGCCCGAGCGCCGGCAAGAGTGGCCATCGTCTGACTGACCGTCGTTTGGCGGAAGCCGAATCCGGCCGCCTCAGGAGCGCGGGCGCCTCAGCGCCGAGGCCGCAACGGCCAGCCAGCCGGCGATGAGCAAGGTGCCGCCGATCGGCGCCGACATCGAAAAAAGCCGCGAGCCGAGGAAGTCGCGGGCAAGGAGATCGCCGCAGAACAAGACAAGCCCGACGAGAAGAATAAGGCTTGCGGTTCGCATGATCCGGTTTGCGCCAACGAGGCCGACGGCAAGGAAGACCGGTGCATGCATGAGCAGGAAGGTCGCGACCGTGCCGACGAAAGCGCCGCCCAGATGTGCCGCCGCGGCAGAAAGCGCCACACCGGCCGCGCCGCACAGGCCGCCGGCGAAAACAAGGATGCGGCCGATGCCGCTTGCTGGGTGGTCGGCTGTGCTCATGGCTTGGACTCCGTGAAGTGGCCCGCAAACGGTGTCAGGATTTGCCCGCCTGCACCAGCATGTCGCGTGCGCGGCGCGACTGGACCAGCCAGTTATACGCCGCTCCGCCCGCCATCAGCACGGATGTGCCGAGAAACACCGTGCGCATGCCGAAATGACCGCCGACGAAGCCGCCGAGCAGCGGGCCGGCGACCTGTCCGACATATTGGGCCGAGATCGACAGACCGAGCACATTGCCGCCGACGCCGTCCGGAACATTGTGGCGGATGACACTGGTGATGCATGGCAAGAGGCCGCCAAGCGCCAGTCCCATCAGGAAACGCAGGCCGACGAGCTGCCAGCCCTGGGTGACGAAAGCCTGCGGGATCAGCAGCAGCCCCGAGACGGCAAGCGCCGCAATGATGACGTTCCAGTGGCCAACGCGGTCGGCGAGCTTGCCGAGACGCGAGGCCGACAGGATGGCGCCAAGTGCCGCCGCCGACATGACCACGCCGGACATCAGCGTGACGCGGCTTTGGTCCTCGATGATCTGTTGCACATAGACCGCGATGATCGGCTCGATCGACATGGTGGCGAAACTCAGCAGCGTGCCGGTCACCAGCATGGCGACGACGGGGCGCTTGTCCGGGATTTGCGACCAGCCGCCTTTTGGCTTGTCAGTCGATGCCGATTTGTCGGTTTCCGGGCGAGGGTTCTCCTTGATGAGAAAAGTCGTTGCCAGGAACGCCAGGAAAATGACGCCGCCGGCGAGCAGGAAGGTGGCGCGGATGCCGATCAAGGGCGGCAGCGCGCCGCCGAGCAAGGGACCGACGAGAGCGCCGCCGGTGATGCCGGCCGACAGCACGCCGAGCGCCCAGCCCGACCGCTCCTTCGGCGTCTGCATGGCGACGAGAATGGTCGAGCCCGAGGAATAGCCACCGGCGAAACCGATCAGCAGGCGTAGCAGCACCAATTGCCAGACGGTCTCGACCATGCCGGTCAGGGACATGCAGACGGCCATGCCGAAACTGGCGCGCACCAGCATCAGCTTGCGGCCGTAGCGGTCGCCAAGCCGTCCCCACAGCGGCGCGACCAGCGCGGCGGCGAAGAAGGTCGCGCCATAGGCGATGCCGGACCACTGCACAACAGCCGCGTGGCCCTCGGCGCCCAGCTGCTCTACGTAAAGCGGCAGGAAGGGCAACAGCAAGGTCATGGCGACAAGCGTGCTGAACGAGCCGGCAAAGCACACGGCGAGATTGCGGCGCCAATGGATATTGTGGGCGCCTTGGGTGGCAGGGGTGGAGTCTTGCGGCATGTCTGTCCTGTCCGGCAGCCTCTCGACGGCATCATTGCACAAGAACTGGCGCGGCCTGCCTGCCAGGGGATTAGCCAGCGTCGCGGCGTGATTGCGGTGGCAACCACTTTCGCGCTCGCTTCGCGAGCGGCGATGGCGTAAGAGCGGCGATGGAAAACAACCGATTTGAAACACCCGTGACCGTCAAGGGCGCGGCGGGAACCACTCAGCTCTTGCGCACGGCCCGCGAGGCTTCCGACTACCTCCTCAACAACTGGCCCCGCAAGCGCAGTCCAAAGCACCGCGAAGCGCTGCAGGCCTGCCATGATGCGCTGGCCGGCGACAAACCGGCAATGATCGCAAGGCGTGCCTTCATCGCCGCCGCCCGCGAAGTGAACGTTTTCGTCAGCGACAAGGCGCCGGTCTGAAGACGCAGCGAAATCTGATCAGCCTCGCGGGCCGGGTGCGCTTTTACTAAGGGGCAATCGCTTCAGGTTTGCAGTGCCCCTCATTGCCCTGCCCGTCCTCCGCAGCAGCTGCGGAGGATGGGCCGGGCATTTCTCACCGGACGGGAGAAAGCGGCCTGCATCAATGATTTCGCCAATCTCCAGCGTTGCGGAAAGCGCGCCAAGGTTGCGGCCAGGTCCCTTCTCGCCGTCACTATGAAGCGATTGCCCTGCAGTTTACTCTGCGGTTTCCGTTTCGGTCTCGGACGTGGTCTCGTCTTCCGGCTTCGAACGTTCCTTGGCTGCAACCTTGGCCGCTTGCTTTTCCGCCTTCTTGGCAGCCTTCTGCCGGTCGCGTTCCTTGCGTTCCTGGCCGTAATTCGGTGCTCGCGCCATATCTCTTCCTTTCGCAATCCAAAGGGTTATTAGCCCTGCCTAGGAGCATTGGGCTCCAAACACAACACCACAAAGAGCGATCGGCTCCATAGACAGCCGGCAGGCCGGCTGAACACGGTTCCGTGGCTTGCAAGCCGGCACAATGGTGTAGGAGGCACCGGGGGGCAAATCACAAGCCGACTTTTCACCAAGTGACCGATGGCCACCCTTCAAAGAAACGCACAGAAGCTATTCTACTATGCGCGCAATGCCGTGCGCGATATCGCACCGCAGGCGCTGTTCCGCCGCAGGCTCGCCGGGCTGCTCGATCAGGCCAGGCTTTCGGACGGATCGGTCCGCGCGCGTCTCAACTACTAATTGCAGGACGCTTTCGCGCCGAGCGGCGGGGCCGTGCCGCTCAGCCGGCTACCGAGAGGCCGGAGCATGTATTACTACGATCTGAAGGAATTTACCCGCTACTTCGATCCCGATTTGCGGATCGACCTCGAATTCGGCGACGTCGCCGACGTGCCTGCGATGCCGTCGATCGTCAAGGATCGGCCGATCGCCGGCGACAACAGCAACGGGGTCCTGTTCAAGCTCAACAAGTTCCGCCACTTCCACATGCCCGCCGATGATGTAGCCTTCGCGGACAAGCTTCCGGTTGCAGTGTGGCGCGGCGAGCTCAACAACCCGATAAGGACCTTGCTTCTGGAGGTTGCGCGCGATCTGCCCTTTTGCGATGTCGGAACGCCCAAACCGACGGCAGCGCCGGAATATCGCAAGCCTTATCTGAGCATCGACCAGCAGCGGCGCTGTCGCTACATCATTTCGCTCGAAGGCAACGATGTGGCGACCAACTTGAAATGGGTCATGAGTTCGAATTCGCTTTGCCTGATGCCACCGCCGACATATGAGACATGGTTCGCCGAAAGCGAACTCGTGGCTGGTGTTCACTATGTGCCGCTCGAACCCGATTTCACGGATCTTGCCGAGCGGGTGCAATATCTCGAACGGCATCCGACTGAGGCCGAACGCATCGTTGCCGCCGCCAACGCCTATTGCCGCAAGTTCGCCGACGAGCGGGCCGAGCAGGCGATCTGCTTGCTCGTGCTCTACAAATATTTCGTGCTCAGCGGCCAGATCGAGCCTGATCCCGAGGTCTGGCGTTTTATTTCAGGCTAAGCCCGCGGCGACTTCGACCTGATCCGGATCGTTGTCAGATGTCCTCCCGGTCAAGAACCAGATCGGCCGGACCAAACCGGTCTCTTGCCGTGAATTGCTGGTGCCAATAGGGGTAGAGAACGGGCGGGCGGCTCACAGCGTCGAGGCGTGCGCGCTCATCGCTGGTCAGCACCAGGCTGGCTGCGGCGATATTGTCCTTGAACTGCGCTTCGGTCCGTCCGCCGATCACCAGCGAACTGACCGCGGGCCGGCCGAGCAGCCAGGCAAGCGCCACCTGCGCCGCCGAAACGCCATGGTTCTCGCCGATATGGACAAGCACGTCGACGATCCGCCACAGCCGGTCCTCGTCGCGGATCGGCGGTTCGGTCCAGCCGCTGATCTGGCGGGCGGTGGCCTGGTCGCGGTGGTATTTGCCGGACAGCAGTCCACCGGCGAGCGGGCTCCATACCAGCACGCCAAGCCCCTGGTCGACCGAGATCGGCAGCAGTTCATATTCGGCTTCGCGCGCTTCCAGCGTGTAGTGGATCTGCTGGGTGACGAAGCGCGGCTGGTGCTGGCGGTCGCTGATCCCCAGCGCCTTCATCACTTGCCAGCCGGAATAGTTGGAGCAGCCGACATAGCGGATCTTGCCCTGGCTGACGAGCGTGTCGAGCGCGGCGATGGTCTCTTCGAGCGGCGTCGTGCCGTCCCATTCGTGCAGGAAATAGATGTCGATGACGTCGGTCCTGAGGCGCTTCAGGCTCTTCTCGCACTCGCGGATCAGATGATAGCGCGACAGGCCCTCATCGTTGGGACCGCCGCCGATCCGCATGCGCGCCTTGGAGGCGATCAGCACATCGCCCTTGCGTTTGCCGCCGAGCGCTTCGCCGATGATCTCTTCCGAAAGCCCGTTCGAATAAACATTGGCGGTGTCGATGAGATTGATGCCGGCATCGATGCAGAGGTCGATCATCCGGCGTGCCTCGTCGAGATCGGTCTTGCCGACCGCCGAAAATGCGCCAGCGCCGCCAAAAGTCATGGTGCCCATGGTCAGCGTCGAAACCTTCAGCCCGGAACGGCCGAGTGTGCGGTATTCCATGTCAGATCCTCGCGATTGCGTTGAAAAGGGTGCTTTGAAGGTTGCTCGGGGAAACCTGGCATTTGTAGGACAATTCGAGCCGCTTGTCGTGCGTGCCAGGCAGGCTGATCGATCACATCTCGCGGAGTTGGGGACCGGCGTGCGGGCCGGCTGCAATAAAACCGTCATTGCCGGCCTATATGGAAGTCGGCTCAAGGTGTCCGATCTCGGCCCGCAGGCCGAGGCCGACGCGGGCGTGCACGCGGAGCAGCATAAATGACCGAAGCAAAACAGGATTCTCCCGCCAGGGACTGGCTGGAAGCGGAACTCGCCGACACGCTCGACGAGGACTACGAACTGGAGATGTCGGAACCGGCGCTGTCGCTGGAAATCGCCAAGATCTACAAGAACGCGCATCCGCCCTCGATGGATCGCCTGCAATATTTTCGCGACCTGATCACGCTGCAATCCGAATTGATCAAGCTGCAGTCCTGGGTGGCTTACACCAGGAAGAAGCTGGTGGTGGTTTTCGAGGGCCGCGATTCGGCCGGCAAGGGGGGCGTCATCAAGCGCATCACCCAGCGGCTCAATCCGCGCATCTGCCGCGTCGTCGCACTTCCGGCGCCGACCGAGCGCGAGAAATCGCAATGGTATTTTCAGCGCTACGTGCCGCATCTGCCGGCAGGCGGCGAGATCGTGCTGTTCGACCGCTCCTGGTATAACCGCTCCGGCGTCGAACGTGTGATGGGCTTCGCCGAGCCGGACCAGGTCGAGGAGTTTTTTCGCGACGTGCCGGAGTTCGAGCGCATGCTGGTCCGCTCCGGCATCACCCTGGTCAAATACTGGTTCTCCATCACCGACGAGGAGCAGCAGATGCGTTTCCAGATGCGCATCCATGATCCGATGAAGCAGTGGAAGCTGTCGCCGATGGACCTGCAGTCGCGCGTGCGCTGGGAACAGTATACCAAGGCCAAGGAAGAGACCTTCGCCCGCACCAACATTCCCGAAGCCCCCTGGTTCATCGTCGAGGGCAACGACAAGAAGCGGGCGCGGCTGAACTGCATCGATCATCTCCTCAAGCAGATGCCTTATGAGGAAGTGCCGCACGAAGAGATCACGCTGCCCGATCGCGTCTTCAATCCAGAATACGAGCGCCAGGTGCTGCCGCGCGAGCTGTATGTTCCGGAGAAGTATTGATTCATGGCACCCTTCTCCCCGTCACTATACGGGGAGAAGGTGCCGGCAGGCGGATGAGGGGCTGCGCCAACCTCGACAATTTACCCCCCAATGTCACTGCATGGGGACAAAAATTATTCTGATGCATATTGCGAGAGGGCGTATTGTCCAGCAGCTTAACCTTTCATCGATTGCGCCGCCGCTCATTGCCCTGCCGGGCATTTCTCCCCGTATGGTGACGGGGAGAAAGGGGCCTGCACCGAGGCTTTCGCCAACAGAGCAGACGAAACGTCCTAATCGCGCTCGATGGTGACATGCATGGCATTCGGCGTGCCCACCTGCTCGCTGCAGCGGTAGCCGAGTTTGACCATATCGATGCCGGCAAAAAGGTTTTCGCCTGAGCCGAGCAGCATCGGCGATATCGCCAGATGCATGTCGTCGATGAGCTTTTCCCTCAGATATTGCCGGATCGTGGCGACGCCGCCGCCGAGCCGGACATCCTTGCCGTCAGCCGCGGCTTTTGCCTTTTCCAGCGCCGAGTGAATGCCGTCGGTCACGAAATGGAAAGTCGTGCCGCCCTCCATGACGATAGGATCCCGCGGATGGTGGGTGAGCACGAAGACCGGCACATGGTAGGGCGGATTGTCTCCCCACCAGCCCTTCCAGGTATCATCGGGCCAAGCGCCGCGGATCGGTCCGAACATGTTGCGGCCCATGATCCACCCGCCGATGTTTTCGAAGCTGCGCGTTACGAACGCGCCGTCGGTATCCGTGGTCCCGTCATCTTCGCCGGACATGTTGCGGAAGGTTCTGGTCCCGAACATCCATGTGTGCAGGGCTTCCCCGCCGACGCCCAGCGGTTCTTTCAGGTCCTGGTCGAGACCGGCGCCGAAGCCGTCGATAGATACGGTGAAAGCGTTGACGCGAAGCTTTGACATGAGGACCTCCCTCTAATCCAGTTGTGAAATGCAAGCAGTTGTTTTTAGCCAGACTGATTGCATTTTACAAGCGGTATTTCGCCGCGGAGCATAAGCGGCTCGTTTGGCTCGCATCAGGGTCACCGCAAAGAGGGGTGGTTGCAACAGCAGCTACATGCGCCGCGACGCCTCGAGTATGCGCTCGACAGCTAGGCGGAGCGGAGCGCCGCTATGATCATCTCGGCTAGGATAGGCTCGATCCGGCGGACTGCCATCAGAATACGCGCACGGCCGATTGTTCGATCTCGGCCTTCAACATAGGATGAAGGCTGTCACGCGTGGTGATGTCGATTTCCGTTGACATCTTCTCTTCCAGAAATTGCTTGATCCCGACCATGTCGATCAGAGAAAAGCGCCGCGCCGGATCATAGTCGATGAACAGATCAAGATCGCTGTCCCGCTGCGCATCGTCCCGCGCTGCCGACCCGAACAGATACAGCGAAGTCGCGCCCATGCCTTTGATGGCATCTGCGTTTCTCTGCAACCGTTCGAGGACCTCGTTCCTGCTCATGAGCCGATTCTATCGGATTGCAGCAAAATTCCAAAACGATGCGAGTGCCTACCCCTTAAGCATCGCCGCCACTTCAGGCGCGAAATAGGTGAGAATGCCGTCGCAGCCGGCGCGCTTGAAGGCGAGCAGCGATTCCAGCATTGCCTTGTCGCCGTCGATCCAGCCATTGGCGGCGGCCGCCTTGATCATCGAATACTCGCCCGACACCTGATAGGCGAAGGTCGGCATGCGGAATTCGTCCTTCAGCCTGCGGATGATGTCGAGATAGGGCAGGCCGGGCTTGACCATCAGCATGTCGGCGCCCTCGGCGAGGTCCTGCTCGGCCTCGCGCACGGCCTCGTCGGAATTGGCGTGGTCGAGATAGTAGGTCTTCTTGTCGCCCTTGAGCAGGCCGGCAGTGCCGACCGCCTCGCGATAGGGCCCGTAGAAGGCGGAGGCGAATTTCGTCGCGTAGGACATGATCGCCACATCCTGAAAACCATTGGCGTCGAGCCCATCGCGGATGGCGCCGATACGGCCATCCATCATGTCGGAAGGGGCAATGATGTCGGCGCCGGCCGAAGCCTGGATGACGGCAGCCGCCGTGACCTGCTCCACGGTCTGGTCGTTGACGATGATGCCGTCGCGCAGGATGCCGTCATGGCCGTGCGAGGTGAAGGGATCGAGCGCCGCATCGGTGATGATGCCGATCTCGGGCACTGCGCGCTTGATGGCGCGCGTGGCGCGGTTGATGACGTTTTCCGGATCGAGGATGTGCGAGCCGGTCTGGTCGCGCAGGCCGAGCTCGACATTGGGGAAGGTGGCGATCGCCGGAATGCCGAGCTTTGCCGCGCGCTCGGCCTCCTTGACGGCAAGGTCGAGCGACAGGCGGAAGACACCAGGCATGGCGGCGATCGGTTCGCGGATATTGTTCCCATCGACGACGAAGATCGGCCAGATCAGATCGTCGACGCAGAGCCGGTTCTCCTGCACGAGGCGGCGCGACCAGTCGGCCTTGCGCATGCGGCGCAAACGGCGACTGCCGGTGATCTCGTCGACGCTGCGCGCGCCGGCAGGCTTTGCTGGGGTGAATCTGTTCATCGCCAAACTCCGGATTGGCGGCTTTTAACACGAGCCTCCGCCGCTGACCAATGCGGCACGATAGTGCCAGGCACAAGCTGGATACCGGTATACGAGTTCCTGACCGTTGTTGCCGGACAGGATTGCGGCTTGGCATTGACGCAGCCATGCGCCACGCTTTAGCACATCAGTCCCGGCGGCATTGGGCGAGGGATTCTTTAGGCGATGGATTTTGGCGGCGGCAACGAGATCCGCTTCGAACGACTGGGCAGCGTCGGCGTCGTCACGCTGACGCGGCCGCAGGCGCTCAATGCCGTCACCCATCGCATGGTCAAGGCGCTCGACAAGGCGCTGCGCGCCTGGGAGCGCGACGACGGCGTCGATGTTGTCGTCGTCAAGGCCGAGGGCAGGGCGTTTTCGGCCGGCGGCGACATCCTCCACATCTACGAGGCCGGCCGGGTGGGAAAGCCGCCGGTCGATTACTTCGCCGACGAATACCGGCTGAACGCCCGCATCGCGCGGTTCGAAAAACCCTATGTCGCGCTGATCGACGGCATCGTCATGGGCGGCGGCGTCGGCACCTCGTTCCACGGCTCGCATCGGCTGCTGACCGAGAACGCCCAGTTCGCCATGCCGGAAGTCGGCATCGGCTTTTTCCCGGATGTCGGCGCCAGTCATCTGTTGCCGAGCCTCGGTGGCAGCTTCGGCATGTATCTGGCCCTGACCGGAATCCGCATCCGCTATGGCGACGCTTTGTGGTCGGGCCTGGCGACGAACACGATCAAGGCGCAGGACCAGGCCGGCTTTCTCGACCGGCTGGTTGCGACAGGCGACCCTGAAGCGGCGCTGCGCGGCTTTTCCGTCCCGGCCCGGCGCGAAACGGACAGGCCGACACTGGAAGCCATCGCCCGCCATTTCGCGCAGCCGTCGCTGAGCGACATCATCGGCAGCCTGGAGCGCGCCGCACCCGCAGACGCGTTCGCGGCAAAGACGCTGGCGACGATCCGCACCCGCTCGCCGACCAGCCTGCATGTTGCCTGGCGCGAGATCAGCGCCGGGCTGACGCTGTCGATGGACGAGTGCATGCGGATGGAGTTCCGCATCCTCAACCGCATGCTTGCCGGCCACGATTTCTACGAAGGCATCCGCGCCGCCATCATCGACAAGGGCTCGTCGCCGCAATGGCGGCCGCCAGGCATCGACGACGTCAGTGCTGCCGACGTCGATGCCTATTTCGCTCCGCTCGGCGAACGGGAACTCAAGCTGTGAGCGAGGTCACGTCGAGACGCGTCGTGCTCCAGCCCTCGACGGTCGAGGTCATCTTCGCCTGGTTTCAGCGCGTCATCTCAGCCTACTGTCTGTTGTTCGGGATTTTGTACTGGATCCGGCTGATCGGCTTCTATCCCGGCTCGTTGTGGCGCTTCGACCTGATGCCGGTGCATTGGCAGGTGGCGGCGGTGACGCTCGCCGTCTTCTTTCCCTTCGCCGCCGCCGGTCTGTGGATGCTGGCCTCCTGGGGGCCGGTGATCTGGTTCATCTGCGCGGCGACCGAGACCGTCATGCATGCCGGCTTTCCCGAACTCTTCGGTCACCGGCCGCTGATCCTCGCCTCGCATGCGGCGGTGGCGCTGCTCTACATCGTCTTTCGCGTGGTGATCTGGATGCAGAAGCGCCGGAGCCGGCAATAGAGCATCGGACCGATGCTCTACAAGAATAGCCCACGCCTGCGGTTGGACGGGGCAAATTACCGTCCGCAATCATTGGCTAAATCTTTAGGTTAATCATCCTTGTTGGGGTGACCCTTCGTTAAGCCTCTTTCGAAACCTATTACCGGTAAGCTCTTGTTAGCCCTAGCGTTTAAGTCGAATTTTATGAGTATTCGATAGTGTCGCGATCAAGGTGAAAAACAAAAAATCACCAGGCGACAAACGAGAGGCAAAGACAATGATCAATTCCCGTCCGGCGGCGAAGACCGCCAACGTATCCGATGACCGCCGCGAGGCGATCCGTTCGCTGTACATGGAATCGCTGCAGCTGGTGGAACGGCTGCACCGCCGCCTGCTTGACGTCATCAAGGACGAGTTCGACCGCAACGGCCGTTCCGATATCAACGCCATCCAGGCGCTGCTGCTCTTCAACATCGGCAATTCGGAGCTGACCGCCGGCGAGCTGCGCTCGCGCGGCTATTATCTCGGCTCGAACGTCTCCTACAATCTGAAGAAGCTGGTCGATCTCGGCTTCATCAACCACCAGCGCTCGCGCATCGACCGCCGTTCGGTGCGGGTCTCGCTGACGCCGAAGGGCAGTGAGGTGGCGGAAGTCGTCGCCGGCCTCTACGAGCGCCATGTCGGCTCGATCGAGCAGGTCGGCGGCATCAACACGGAAGAATTCAAGCAGATGAACCGCGCCTTGCAGCGCCTCGACCGCTTCTGGAACGACACCATCGCCTATCGCATGTAAAGCATGTCCATCGCATGCAACCGCGCCACGGGGGCGGTCGGGGGAGTGATCCAAAAGACCGGTGCCGAAAAGCATCGGTCTTTGCGTTTCGTGAGGCCAGCCGATCCAAATCGCGGTCAGGGTCACGTTGCCGCCATATTCCCGGTGGAAGCGAGAACGCGGGTGATGTTGCGGCGCGAGCCAATCCGTCTCCCCGCCAACCGCCTCAGTGAAGGCGCATCGCGCCCGGCGCGTTCTCGCACAGAAGCGATTGGGGCATGGTTGGCTAATTGTTAAGGGCGCCAACCTTAGAGTGGGCCGGGCCTAGCATGCGGGCGGATCGCCCGGTGAAAAAACTGTTACAGGACTATCTGGAGCGTACATGAGAACCAGTCGCCGTTTCTTCCTTTCCGGAGCCTCCGCGTTGGCCGCGACGATGGTTGCCGGTGGCGCCAGCGCGCAGGACGTGATCGCGGACATCCTGAAATCCTCGGGCCGCGGCAACTGGAACGACCAGTTCGACGCCCGCGCCAGCGAGGGCGGCAAGGTGGCCTCGACGCTGCCGATCGTCAGCCTGCAGACCGTTGCGTACACCGAGCAGGCGATCGCGCAGTATCAGAACATCGTCGCGCAGGGCGGCTGGGAGCGGGTCCCGGACACCAAGAAGTTGCAACTCGGCGTCATCGATCCCGACGTGGTGCCATTGCGCAGGCGCTTGATGATTTCGGGCGACCTGGCGCAGAGCGCCGGCCTTTCAGAGGCCTTCGATTCCTATGTCGATGCGGCGGTCAAGCGCTTCCAGGCGCGTCATGGCCTGCCTTCCGACGGGACCCTGGGCCAATATAGCTATGCGGCGATGAATGTCTCGGCGCAGGTCCGGCTTGGCCAGCTGCAGACCAATCTGCAGCGGCTGAACGAACGCGCCGGTACGCTGGGCAACCGCTATGTATTGGTCGATATCCCTGGCGCCCAGATCGAAGCGGTCGAGAACGACCGCGTCGTGCTGCGCCACACCGCCGTTGTCGGCAAGATCGATCGCCAGACGCCGATCGTCGATTCCAAGATCAACGAGATCATCGTCAATCCTTACTGGAACGCGCCGGTCTCGATCGTGCGCAAGGACATCATTCCGCTGATGCGGAAGGACCCTAACTATCTTAAGGACAGCAAGATCCGGCTGTTCGCACCGGATGGCAGCGAGGTCGATCCACTGACCGTCGACTGGTCGACCGACGACGCGGAGAAATACCGCTTTCGCCAGGATCCGGGCGCCGGCAATGCGATGGCCTCGGTCAAGATCAATTTCCCGAGTCCGGACGGCGTCTACATGCACGACACGCCGCAGCAGAGCCTGTTCGGCAAAATGATGCGCTTCGATTCCTCGGGCTGCGTGCGCGTCCAGAACGTGCGCGACCTCGTCACCTGGATCCTGCGCGACACGCCGGGCTGGAGCCGCCAGCATTTCGAGGCGTCGATCAAGAGCGGCGAGAACATCCCGGTGCAGGTCACCAATCCGGTGCCGGTCTTTTTCCTCTACATCTCGGCCTGGTCGACGGGGCCTGGCGTCGTGCAGTTCCGCGACGACATCTACGGGCTCGACGGAGCCAACGAGCTGCAGATCACCTCTGCACTCTAAGCCCCTGATGTTCTTGAGTTGATGAAAGGCCGCCATCGAGGCGGCCTTTTTGACGTGCGCCAGGCATGGCGCGTGGTGCGCGAGCACCGTTTGGCCGGGATGATAGCCGATCAATGACTTGGAGGTGAAAGTCCTCTGCTGGCCCTGGTGGCGTCGCGAAGCATTGCTGAACGGCCGGCAGGCGAGGAAATAGGTGGCTCTTCGCCTCGCTGCCGCAATCCGACCAGCAAATTTCGCGCCGCAAACGTGGCGGGGCGAAAGCAACTGTGTTAATGGCGCGGCAGACCCCCGGACGACAAGGATCTCAAGCATGGCAACAGCAGCGGCAGTGTCGAACAAATTCGAACCCTTCTTCGAAACCACGCTTGCCGATGCCGATCCGGAGATTTTCGGCGCGATCCGCAACGAACTCGGCCGCCAGCGCCACGAGATCGAGCTGATCGCTTCGGAAAACATTGTCTCCCGCGCCGTGCTGGAAGCGCAGGGGTCGGTCATGACCAACAAATACGCCGAGGGCTATCCCGGCAAGCGCTACTATGGCGGCTGCCAGTTCGTCGACGTGGCCGAGGAACTGGCCATCGAGCGCGCCAAAAAGCTGTTCGGCTGCAACTTCGCCAATGTCCAGCCGAATTCCGGCAGCCAGATGAACCAGGCGGTCTTTTTGGCGCTGCTGCAGCCCGGCGACACCTTCATGGGGCTCGACCTGAATTCCGGTGGCCACCTGACGCACGGTTCGCCGGTCAACATGAGCGGCAAATGGTTCAAGGTCGTTTCCTACGGCGTCCGCAGGGACGATCACCTGCTCGACATGGACGCGATCCAGAAGACCGCCCACGAGACCAGGCCGAAGCTGATCCTGGCCGGCGGCACCGCCTATTCGCGCGTCTGGGACTGGAAGCGTTTTCGCGAGATCGCCGACTCGATCGGCGCCTATCTGATGGTCGACATGGCCCACATCGCCGGCCTGGTCGCCGGCGGCGTGCATCCGTCGCCGCTGCCATACGCCCATGTGGTCACCACCACCACGCACAAGTCGCTGCGTGGCCCGCGCGGCGGCATGATCCTGTGCAATGACGAGGACATCGCCAAGAAGATGAACTCGGCGGTGTTTCCAGGCCTGCAGGGTGGTCCATTGATGCACGTCATCGCCGCCAAAGCGGTGGCCTTCGGCGAAGCGCTGAAGCCAAGCTTCAAGATCTATGCCGAGAGCGTTGCCGCCAACGCCAAGGCGCTGGCCTCCAGCTTGCAGGAGACCGGTCTCGACATCGTCTCCGGTGGCACCGACAACCATCTTATGCTGGTTGACCTCAGGCCGAAGAACGCCACCGGCAAGCGTGCCGAGGCAGCGCTTGGCCGCGCCAACATCACCTGCAACAAGAACGGCATCCCTTTCGATCCCGAAAAGCCGTTCGTCACCTCGGGCGTGCGCCTAGGCACGCCGGCCGGCACCACGCGCGGTTTCGGCCAGGCCGAGTTCCGCGAGATCGGCAAGCTGTTCGCCGAGGTGCTGGACGGGCTCAAGGCCGCGAATTCCGATGAGGGCAATGCAGCCGTCGAAGCAGCGGTGAAGGCGAAGGTGGCCGCGTTGACGGATCGTTTTCCGCTCTATCCCTATCTCGGTTGAGCTCACGCAAGCTGTCGTCCTCGGTTGAGCTCACGCAAGCTGTCGTCCCTTATCGCCGGACGAGAAGCACTTTTTCAGCGGGGACGGAGTCCGGACAGGAGCCTTGACGATGATGCAGATTTTCCGTGTCGCTGGCTTTGGCGCGCTTGGCGTGTTGTTGGTCACATTGACCACCTTGCCGTCCGCCGCCCAGGCACAGTCTGCGCCCACCCCAGCCGCACCGAAGACCGAAACCTTCGGCAACTGGTCCACCACGGTGGACGAGATCGATACCGGTGGGAATCTGCGCAAGACCTGCGTCGCCTCGACCGCCTTCCTCGACGCGAGCGGTACCAGCGGCACGCTCACGCTTGCCATCTCGAACGGTGATGCACTGCCGCCCAATGGCTATCCGACCCTCGTCATCGCCATGAAGAACAAGGACTTGCCGACTGGCGAGAACATTCCGGCGGTGTTCGGCGATGGCGACGGCAAGGTCAAGGCGACCGTCGATGCCATGGCCGGTGGCGGCGGAAAATGGATGTTGAACAACAAGCCCGAGATCAGCCTGGCACTGCTGCGTGCCATGCGCCGCGCCAGCGCGCTCGACGTCATATTCGCCGACACGCCGGTCGCGACCGTATCGATGGACGGCTTCACCAAGGCCTATCGCAGCCTCGGCGTGTCATGTGGGTTCCCGACTGCTGACGTCGCGCCGTAATCGGCCGGTATTGCCGTTGATGCTGGCAATTTTCCCCGCGCCTCGCTATCTCTGAGGCGCGATCCGATACTTTGCCATCGCGGCAAAAACCTCTAAGCCTTCGCTCCACGAGAATCGCGAACACAAGGCTGCCCATGCGCTGTCCCTACTGCCAGTCCGAAGATACGCAGGTGAAGGATTCGCGCCCCGCCGAAGACGGCGCGGCGATCCGCAGGCGGCGCGTCTGCCCCGATTGCGGCGGCCGCTTCACCACCTTCGAACGTGTGCAGTTGCGCGACCTCGTGGTGGTGAAGAAATCCGGACGCAAGGTGCCGTTCGACCGCGACAAGCTGCTGCGCTCGGTCGAGATCGCCGTGCGCAAGCGCAATGTCGATCCCGAGCGCATCGACCGCGCGGTGACCGGCATCGTGCGCCAGCTCGAAAGCTCCGGCGAGACCGAGGTCGCCTCGGGCGAGGTCGGCCGCCTGGTGATGGAGGCACTGAAGTCGCTCGACGACGTCGCCTATGTCCGCTTCGCCTCGGTCTATCGCAATTTCCGCGAGGCCAAGGATTTTCACGACGTGCTGGGTGAACTGAAAGGTGACGAGCTCAAGGAAGAGGACGCCGGCTGAGCATGGCAAGGCGCAGCCAAGCCGAGCAAGAGGTTCTTGATCGCCGCTTCATGGCGGCGGCACTGAGGCTGTCGCGGAAAAACGCCGGACGGACCTCGACCAACCCTTCCGTCGGCACGCTGATCGTGCGCGACGACGGCACCGGGCCGATGATCGTGGGCACCGGCGTCACCGCTGTCGGCGGCCGGCCACATGCCGAGACCGAGGCGCTGGCGGAGGCCGGCGAGCTCGCACGCGGCGCCACCGCCTATGTCACATTGGAGCCCTGCGCCCACCATGGCCGCACCCCGCCTTGCGCCAGTGCACTGGTCAATGCCGGCGTCGCGCGGGTGGTTGGGGCTGCGAGCGACCCCGATCCACGCGTGTCCGGCAACGGCTATGCGATCCTGCGTGCCGCCGGTGTCGAAGTGGTCGAAAAGGTGCTGGTGGCAGAAGCCGCCGAGCAGATGGCCGGCTATCTCATTCGATCCCTAAAAAAACGTCCGGAAGTAATCCTGAAACTTGCGCTTTCCAGCGACGGCAAGATCGGCATGGGAGGCGCGGGGCAGGTCTCGATCACCGGCGACATCGCCCGGCGCGAAGTCTATCTGATGCGCGCCGAAGCCGACGGCGTACTGATCGGCATCGGCACGGCGCTGGAGGACGATCCGGCGCTGACGGTGCGGTTGCCGGGGCTGGAGAACCGCTCGCCGGCGCGCATCGTACTCGACCGCCAGATCAGGCTGCCGGAAACGTCGAAACTGGTCGCCGGCGTCGACCGGGTTCCGCTCTATGTCGCCGCCTGTGCCGAAGCCGATCCGCATCGGCGCGCCGCGCTCGAACGCGCCGGCGTGCGCTTCATCGGCACCGAGACGTATGAAGGCGATATTGCGCTGCCGGAGTTGCTCGAGGATCTGGCCGCACTCGGCATGGCGAGCGTGCTGGTCGAGGGCGGCGCCAAGGTGGCCAAGGCCTTCCTCGCCGAAGGGCTGGTCGACCGCATCGTGCTGTTCCAGGGGCAGGAGCCGATCGGCAGGAGCGGCATTGCATCGCCCATCGACGCCGACCATATCCCGGCAGGATTTCGCAAATTGCGCGACATGCGTTTCGGCGAAGACAGCTACGCCGAGTGGATAAGACCATGATCCCGAAAAGTGGAGCCGGTTTTTGGACAAGAACATGGTCAAACTGAAAGACATGATCCCGAAAAGTGGGAACCGGTTTTCGGAAAAGATCATGGCCAACCAAGAAGCCAGAGTCTGATGTTTACCGGGATTGTCACTGATGTCGGCACCGTCGCTGCCGTCAAGCCGCTGAAAGAGGGCGTCGGTTTGCGCATCGACACCACCTATGACCCGCAGACGATCGCCATTGGGGCTTCGATTTCCTGCGGCGGCGTCTGCCTGACGGTGACGGCGCTGCCGCAAAGCGGCGCCAACGCGCGCTGGTTCGAGGTCGAGGCCTGGGAAGAGGCACTCAGGCTGACGACGGCCATGGGCTGGAAATCCGGCACCAGGATCAATCTGGAGCGGCCGCTGAAGATCGGCGACGAACTCGGTGGCCACATCGTTTCAGGCCATGTCGACGGCATGGCCGAGATCGTTGCGCGCAAGGAGGAGGGCGATGCCGTGCGCTTTACGCTGGAAGCGCCGCGCCGCCTGGCCAAATTCATCGCACCCAAGGGCTCGGTCGCGCTCGACGGCACCTCGCTTACCGTCAACAAGGTCGACGGCACACGCTTCGACGTGCTCTTGATCCATCACTCGCTGACCGTGACCACCTGGGGCGAACGTCAGGTCGGCGACCGCGTCAATCTGGAGATCGACACCATGGCCCGCTACGCGGCCCGCCTGGCGGAGGCCGCGAAAGAGGGGCTTTGATGGTCCTGCCGGAGAGCGGCGTGGATTCATACGGTTGTCCGAACAGGACGAGCACCTCGGATCTGATTGGCGCCTTGTTCCGTTTGGCGTTGCCCCTCACCCGCCTGCCGGCGACCTCTCCCCGTAAACGGCATATGCGCTAAGATAGTTTTGGCATGGACTGAAATTTGCGCTTTCGTGGTGGCTCACGCCATCGATGTCGCAAG
>NZ_JBVVPV010000046.1:0-36914 GCF_055811735.1 Mesorhizobium sp. WSM4850
CGGGCGACCCCCCGCCCCGCGGTGCGCCCGCGCCACCCCCCGCGCGCTTGCCGGGACGGGGCGGGTCTTTGTTGTGTGGGGGGGGCCCGTGGTCCTCCCCCAACGGGGGGGGGCGGTTATGCCCCGCGCCGCCGCTGATCACTGCACGGCCCTAATGGCTTCGACCATCGCCTTCAGCTTGTCGTCCTTGACGTGCTTTTCGTAGACCGGTCCCATCGCGTCGATGAAGGGCTGCTTGTCCGGCGTCGTGATCTGCGAACCGGCCGCCTCGACCTTGGCACGCGATTCCTTGACCTTGGCAGCCCACAGCTCACGCTGCTTGGCGACGCTTTCCTTGGCGGCCGCTTTGAAGATCGCCTGGTCTTCCGGCGTCAGCTTGTCCCAGCTCGACTTCGCCATGACAAAGGCTTCCGGCACCATCGTGTGCTCGTCGAGCGAATAGTGCTTGGCGACTTCCGCATGCTTGGCGGTGTCGTAGCTCGGAAAATTGTTCTCCGCGCCGTCGATGACCCCGGTTTCGATCGCCGAATACACCTCGCCATACGGCATCGGCGTCGCGTTGGCGCCGAGTGCGGCCACCATGTCGACGAATATGTCGGACTGGATGACGCGGAATTTCAAGCCGGCCATATCGGCTACAGTGTTGATCGGCTTCTTCGAATTGTAGAAGGAGCGCGCGCCGCCGTCATAAAAGGCGAGCAGCACCAGCCCGACCTGTTCGAACGCCGCCGCGATCTGGTCGCCGACTGGTCCGTCCATGACCTTGTGCATATGGTCTTCCGAGCGGAAGATGTAGGGCAGCGAGGGCACGGTGGTTTCGGGGATGAGTCCGTTGAACGGCGCCATCGAGACGCGGTTGAGGTCGATCACGCCGGAGCGCACCTGCTCGATCGTGTCCTTTTCCTCGCCAAGCTGCGCGGAATGATAGACATCGACTGAATAGCGGCCGGCCGTGCGCTCCTTCACAAGCTCGCCAAAATATTTGACCGCCTCGACCGTCGGATAGCCGTCCGGGTGCGTGTCGGACGAGCGCAGGACCGTCTGGGCGCTTGCCGTTCCGGCCATCAGTGCGGCGGCCAGTAGCGTAGCTCCCGCCAGTCTAGAAAAATGCAGCATTGGTTCCTCCCGTTTGAACGATGGCGGCAAGCGCCGTTAGAGCCGGTACGCCTTTTTCGCGAGCGTATAGGCAAGTTCCAGCGCCAGCTCGTGCGCCTCGTCCTCGCGGAGCCGGTGCTCGGCGACGAGACGCGCAAGAAAGGCGCAATCGACCCGACGCGCCACATCATGGCGGGCCGGGATGGATGGAAAGGCGCGGGTGTCGTCGTTGAAGCCGACGGTGTTGTAGAAGCCGGCAGTCTCGGTGGTCATCTCGCGGAACCGGCGCATGCCCTCCGGGCTGTCGTGGAACCACCAGGCCGGCCCGAGCTTCAGCGCAGGATAGACGCCGGCGAGTGGCGCCAGTTCGCGCGCATAGCTGGTCTCGTCGAGCGTGAAGAGGATGATTGCAAGGTCGCGCTCCAGGCCGACGCAGTCGAGCAGCGGCTTCAGCGCCGTCACATAGTCGGTTCTGGTCGGGATATCGAAACCCTTGTCCCTGCCGAACTTGTGGAAGACGGCAGGCGAATGATTGCGCCAGGAGCCGGGATGGATCTGCAGGACCAGCCCGTCGTCGCGGCTCATCTTGGCCATCTCGGTCAGCATCTGGGCGCGAAACAGTTTTCGCTCACGCTCGTCGTCCGAACCCCGGCGGATGCGGTTGAACAATTCATGCGCGGCAGCATCCGACAGATTGGCGGTCTCTGCCGTCGGATGGCCGTGATCCGACGCGGTCGCGCCAAAACTTTTGAAGAAGGCTCTTCTCTGGCGATGCGCATCGAGATAGCCGGCCCAGCTGCCGGTATCGCAGCCGGTGATGTCGCCGAGTCGATCGAGATTGGCAGAAAAGCCTTCGAAATCGGGATCGACGACGGCGTCCGGCCGGTAGGCGGTGACGACGCGGCCCTCCCAGCCGCTGTCGCGGATCATCTGGTGCCATCTGAGATCGTCGAGCGCGCCTTCGGTCGTCGCGATGACCTCGATGTTGAAGCGCTCGAACAGGGCTCGCGGGCGAAAATTCTCCCACTGCAGCAAGGACGAGATCGAGTCGTAATGGCCGTCGGCGGTTGCGGCCGTCAGCGGCTCTTCGATGCCGAACAGATGGGCAAGCACATGGTCGAACCACAGCCGCGTCGGCGTGCCGCGGAACAGATAATAGTGCTCGGCGAAGCGCCGCCAGATCGTTCTGCCGTCGGTCTCCACCGGTGAGCCGTCGAGCGTTGGCACGCCGAGATCCTCGAGCCGGACGCCCTGGCTGAACAACATGCGGAAGATGTAATGGTCCGGCACAACAAGCAATTGCGCTGGATCGGAAAACGCCTCGTTGAGCGCATACCAGCGCGGATCGGTGTGACCGTGCGGGCTGACGATCGGCAGATCCTTGACAGCTGCGTAAAGATCGCGGGCGAACGACAGCGGACGCGCCTCCGACGGAAACAGCAGATCCGGATCGGTCAATGCGGCCACGTCGTTCCTCCCAACCCGGCCATCGGTAGGGTCGGAAAGAAATAATGTCAACATACAAAAAATAGATTGTTGTATGATGACTTTAACGCAACGTCAGCCCATTGTGCGGGAACGAAACGGATGTTACGCCGCATGCCTGCCACGCCCGGCACGAGCTCGATCAGACCCATCGCACGATGACAGACAGACGCCTTTCCAACAGCACGCGGCAGGCATTGCCGGCCTCGGTCGCGGTCCCCGGATACGACCGCAACCGTGTCGTACCCGGCATCGTCCATCTCGGCGTCGGCGCATTCCACCGCGCCCATCAGGCAGCCTATGTCGACGATTGCCTGGCGGCAGGAGAGATGGATTGGGGCATTGTCGGCGTCTCGCTGCGCAGCGCCGACACGCGCGATGCGCTGGCGCCGCAGGACGGGCTCTACACGCTGGCGGTCAGGAGCAGCGACAGCGAAAGCCTGCGCGTCGTCGGCTCGATCCTGTCGATGCTGGTGGCCCCGGAGGATCCGGGCGCGGTGCTGGCCGCGCTGACTGATCCGCGCACCGCCATCGTCACGCTGACGATCACCGAGAAAGCCTATCTCAGGGCGGCGGGTGGCGGACTGGACACAGCCCATCCCGACATCGTCCACGATTTGGCCAACCCGGAAATGCCGCGGACGGCGCATGGTTTTCTGGCCGAAGCGCTTGCGCGCCGCCGCGTCGCTGGTATCCAGCCATTCACCGTGCTGTGCTGCGACAATCTCCCTGCCAATGGCGCCACGCTGCGCCGGCTGCTGGTCGAGTTCGCCGCCTTGCGCGGTACCGATCTCGCCCGCCACATCGCTGACGAGGTGGCATTTCCGTCGAGCATGGTCGATCGCATCGTGCCGGCGACCACCGATGCCGACCGGGCACGGATATCGGGCCAGCTCGGCGTCGTCGACGCCTGGCCTGTCATGACCGAGCCGTTCTGCCAATGGGTGGTCGAAGACGATTTCCCGGCGGGCAGGCCGGCCTGGGAAAGGTACGGCGTCACCATGGTCGGTGACGTCGGGCCGTTCGAGGACATGAAACTGCGCCTGCTCAACGGCTCGCATTCGGCGATCGCCTATCTTGGCCTGCTCAGCGGCTATGAGACGGTCGACCGCGCCTTCGCCGATCCGGCGATCCGGCAATTCGTCGACGGATTGTGGGCCGAGGCGATCACGACACTGCCGAAAGACGCCGGGCTCGACACGACCGACTACACGGCCCAGCTCGCCAAGCGTTATTCGAACACCGCGCTCGCCCATCGGACGGCGCAGATCGCCAATGATGGCAGCCAGAAACTGCCTCAGCGCATCATTGCCTCGGCAATGGAGCGGATGAGTAACGGTGCCCCGCCCGCCTATCTGATGCTGGTGGTGGCCGCCTGGATCGCGGCTTGCGAGGCGCGCGGCAAAGCCTTGCCGGAAAACCACTTCACCGACCCGCTCGACTTGGCTTTGGCCGCACTCGACACTCGGCATCTGTCGGCTGGCGAAGCGGTGGTGGCGGTGTTCGACCTGGCCGGCTTCGCCAAGGGCGGTGCCGAGCGCCTGACGCTGATCGACCTCGCGGCCGCCCATCTCGAACGCCTGCGCCAGGGCGGCGTGGCTGCTGCTTTCACAGCGCTGGGCATTGAGGGCGAAAAGCTCTGAGGCCGGCCTGCAACGCGCCATGCGCGCGGTAGATCGCGAACGGGCTGAGGCACTTTCCTTCTCCCCTTGTGGGAGAAGGTGGCCTCGCGAAGCGAGGTCGGATGAGGGGTGCTCCAGCTTGGCGCCGACAGCACTCCGTCCAACACCCCTCTTCCGTCTTGGCGCTGCGCGCCAATCCACCTTCTCCCACAAGGGGAGAAGGCAAGAGGGCGCCCCGCCCTATGCCGGCAAAATCGCGCCTTCGAGTGTGGTGAGCTGGCTAAGGAACTGCTCGGCCTTGCTGCGCGTCTCGTCGTCCTTGGCGTCGGCGACGTCTTCCCTGGCTTCCTGGATACGGCGGGCGAGGTCGGCGCGGTCGATGTCGCCGACGGCTACAGCCGATTCGGCCAGCAGCGTGCAGCCGGCCGGAACAATGTCGGCAAAGCCGCCGAACACGACGTAGCGCTCTGCCTTGCCTTCTGCGGTCTTCACCGTGACGACGCCGGGCTTGATCGTGGTCATGACCGGCGCGTGATGGGCCATGACGGTCATTTCGCCTTCGGCGCCGGGAATGACGACGGATTCGACCTGCTCGGAAACCAGCAGGCGCTCCGGCGAGACCAGTTCGAATTTGAAAGCTTCAGGCATGATCAACTCAGCGAATGGTGAATGGTGAATGGTGAATGGTCCGAAAGACCTTCACTCAGCCTCGATTTCCTGTCCGCTGCTCCCCATTCACAATTCACTATTGACCATTCACCAATCACGCCGCTTCGGCCGCCAGACGCTGTGCCTTCTCGACCGCTTCTTCGATGCCGCCGACCATGTAGAAGGCGGCTTCCGGCAGGTGGTCGTAGTCGCCGTTGCAGAGGCCCTTGAAGCCCTTGATGGTGTCGGCGAGATCGACCAGCTTGCCCGGCGCGCCGGTGAACACTTCGGCGACGAAGAAGGGCTGCGACAGGAAGCGCTCGATCTTGCGGGCGCGGGCCACCGTCTGCTTGTCCTCTTCCGACAGCTCGTCCATGCCCAGGATGGCGATGATGTCCTGCAGCGACTTGTAGCGCTGCAGGATCGACTGCACTTGGCGGGCGACCTGGTAGTGCTCTTCGCCGACGACCATCGGGTCGAGCATGCGCGAGGTCGAATCGAGCGGATCGACGGCCGGATAGATGCCCTTTTCCGAGATCGCGCGGTTGAGCACGGTCGTCGCGTCAAGGTGGGCGAACGAGGTCGCCGGCGCCGGGTCGGTTAGATCGTCGGCCGGCACGTAGATAGCCTGCACCGAGGTGATCGAGCCCTTGGTCGTCGTCGTGATGCGCTCCTGCAGCGCGCCCATGTCGGTGGCCAGCGTCGGCTGATAGCCCACGGCCGAGGGGATACGGCCGAGCAGCGCCGACACTTCGGAGCCCGCCTGCGTGAAGCGGAAGATGTTGTCGACGAAGAACAGCACGTCCTGGCCCTGGTCGCGGAAATATTCGGCAACAGTCAGGCCGGTCAGGCCGACGCGGGCGCGCGCGCCCGGCGGCTCGTTCATCTGGCCATAGACGAGCGCCGCCTTGGATCCTTCGCCGCCGCCCTTCTTGTTGACGCCGGACTCGATGAACTCATGATAGAGATCGTTGCCTTCGCGGGTGCGCTCACCGACGCCGGCGAACACCGAGAAGCCGCCATGCGCCTTGGCGACGTTGTTGATCAATTCCTGGATCAGCACCGTCTTGCCGACGCCGGCGCCGCCGAACAGGCCGATCTTGCCGCCGCGGGCATAGGGTGCCAGCAGGTCGAGAACCTTGATGCCGGTGACCAGGATTTGTGCTTCCGTCGACTGCTCGACATAGGTCGGCGCCGGCTGGTGGATGGAGCGCATCTCGATGCCGTCGACCGGGCCTGCCTCGTCGACCGGCTCGCCGATGACGTTGATGATGCGGCCGAGCATGCCCGGACCGACCGGCACGGTGATCGGCGCGCCGGTGTCATAGACGTCCTGGCCGCGAACCAGACCTTCGGTCGAGTCCATGGCGATGCAGCGCACCGTGTTCTCGCCGAGATGCTGAGCCACCTCGAGCACGAGACGATTGCCGACATTGGACGTTTCCAGGGCGTTCAGGATCGCCGGCAGATGTTCGCCGAACTGCACGTCGACAACGGCGCCGATGACCTGGCGAACCTTGCCGGCCAAGCCGGTCTTGTTGATGGCAACGGTCGGCGCCTTCGCCGCGGCAGCCTTGGCGGGCGCTGCCGCCTTCTTGGCCGGAGCCGCCTTCGCTGCCGCTGCCGGAGCCTTTGCCGGTGCTGCCGCCGTCGCGGCGGTCTTCGGGGCCGCCTTCTGGGGGGTCGCTGCTTTCGCCATCGTCTTTACCCTTTTCGTCTCTTTGTTTCTCACGCGATCCGCCTGAAGGTCGCCGACCTTCATGGGAGCGCGCCTAGAGCGCCTCGGCGCCCGAAATGATTTCGATCAATTCCTTGGTGATCTGCGCCTGCCGCTGGCGGTTGTAGGTGATCGACAATTTGTTGATCATGTCGCCTGCGTTGCGCGTCGCATTGTCCATGGCGCTCATCTTGGCGCCCATCTCGCCGGCGGCGTTTTCGAGCAGGGCGCGAAAGACCTGTACGGAAATGTTGCGCGGAATGAGATCGGAGAGGATTTCGCCCGGCTCCGGCTCGTATTCATAGACGGCACTGCCGCCGTCCGTCGCTTCGGCGGTAGCGGTAGGCACGCCTGCCGGGATGATCTGCTGGGTTGTCGGGATCTGGCTGATCACCGATTTGAACTGCGAGTAAAACAGCGTGCAGATGTCGAAGCCGCCCTCGTTGAAGAGCTGGATGACCTTCTTGGCAATGCCATCGGCATTGACGAAGCCCAGCGTCTTCACCTCGCGCAAGTCGACGCGCTCGAGGATCAGCGCCGCATAGTCGCGACGCAGGATGTCGAACCCCTTCTTGCCGACGCAGATGATCTTGACCTGTTTCCCGTCGGCCAAAAGCTTGCGGATGTGGTCGCGGGCAAGGCGTGCGATCTGCGAATTGAAGCCGCCGCACAGACCACGCTCGGCGGTGCAGACGACGAGCAGATGCACGTCGTCCTTGCCGGTGCCGGTCATCAGCGCCGGGGCCTCGCCGCCGCCGCCGATCGCCTGGGTGATGTTGGCCAGCACCGCGCCCATGCGCTCCGAATAGGGGCGCGCTGCTTCCGCCGCCTCCTGCGCGCGGCGCAGCTTCGCCGCGGCGACCATCTGCATCGCCTTGGTGATCTTCTGCGTCGCCTTGACCGAGGCGATACGGTTACGAAGGTCTTTTAGTGAAGGCATGCTTCAAACCTGATCCCGTCCGTCCGGCCGTCGTTCAAGCAAAGGTCTTGGCGAAGGTGTCGATCTCCGCCTTCAGCTTGGCGCGCAGATCGTCCGACAGCGCCTTCTCCTTGCGGATGCCGTCGAGCACCTCCTTGCCGGCCGAGCGCATGTGGCTGAGCAAGCCATGCTCGAATTTGCTGACCTGGTCGATCGCCAACTTGTCGAGATAGCCGTTGACGCCGGCGAAGATCACCGCGACCTGTTCTTCGACCCTGAGCGGCGAGAACTGCGGCTGCTTCAGGAGTTCGGTCAGGCGTGCACCGCGGTTGAGCAGGCGCTGCGTCGCGGCGTCGAGGTCGGAGCCGAACTGGGCGAAGGCCGCCATTTCGCGGTACTGCGCGAGCTCGCCCTTGATGGAGCCGGCGACCTGCTTCATCGCCTTGATCTGCGCCGAGGAGCCGACGCGCGACACCGACAGGCCGACATTGACCGCCGGTCGGACGCCCTGGAAGAACAGATTGGTTTCCAGGAAGATCTGGCCGTCGGTGATCGAGATGACGTTGGTCGGGATATAGGCCGACACGTCGTTGGCCTGGGTCTCGATGATCGGCAGAGCCGTCAACGAGCCGCCGCCATTGTCGTCATTGAGCTTGGCGGCCCGCTCCAGCAGGCGCGAATGAAGGTAGAAGACGTCGCCCGGATAGGCTTCGCGGCCAGGCGGGCGGCGCAGCAGCAGCGACATCTGGCGATAGGCGACGGCCTGCTTCGACAGATCGTCGTAGCTGATCAGCGCGTGCATGCCGTTGTCGCGGAAATATTCGCCCATCGTGCAGGCGGTGAACGGCGCCAGGAACTGCATCGGCGCCGGATCGGAAGCGGTGGCGGCGATGATGATCGAATAATCGAGCGCGCCGCGCTCTTCGAGAACTTTCACGAACTGCGCAACGGTCGAGCGCTTCTGGCCGACGGCGACGTAGACGCAGTAGAGCTTTTCCTTCTCCGGGCCGTGCTCGTGCACCGATTTCTGGTTGAGCATTGTGTCGAGGATGATCGCGGTCTTGCCGGTCTGGCGATCGCCGATGACCAGCTCGCGCTGGCCGCGGCCGACCGGGATCAGCGCATCGATGGCCTTGAGGCCGGTCGACATCGGCTCGTTCACCGATTTGCGCGGAATGATGCCGGGCGCCTTGACGTCGACGCGCTTGCGCTCGGTCGCCTGGATCGGGCCCTTGCCGTCGATCGGGTTGCCGAGCGCATCGACGACGCGGCCGAGCAGGCCCATGCCGACCGGCGTATCGACGATGGCGCCGGTGCGCTTGACGATATCGCCTTCCTTGATGTCTCGGTCGGCGCCGAAGATGACGACGCCGACATTGTCAGCTTCGAGATTGAGCGCCATGCCGCGGATGCCGCCGGGGAATTCGACCATCTCGCCGGCCTGGACATTGTCGAGGCCGTAGACGCGGGCGATGCCGTCACCGACGGACAGAACTTGGCCGACTTCGGAGACCTCGGCCTCCTTGCCGAAATTCTTGATCTGGTCTTTCAGAATTGCGGAAATTTCCGCGGCGCGGATGTCCATCAGCCGACCTCTTTCAGTGCAAGCTTGAGCGAATTGAGTTTGGTTTTGAGCGACGTATCGATCTGGCGCGAGCCTATCTTGACCACCAGCCCGCCGAGCAACGACGGATCGACGGTCACGGTGATCGCGACATCCTTGCCGGCAACGCTTTTCAGCGCCGCCTTCAGCTCGGTTTGCTGGGCGTCGGTCAGCGCATGCGCCGAGGTCACTTCAGCGGCGGTCTCGCCACGATGCTCGGCGGCGATCTGGCGGAATGCCTTGATCATGCCGGGAATGGCGAACAGACGGCGGTTCTGGGCGACGACGCGCAGGAAATTGCCGGTGAGGCCGGTGATCCCTGCCTTGTCGGCGATCGCCGCAAGGGCCTTGGCCTGGTCCTCGCTGGAGAACACCGGGCTATTGATCAGGCGGGTCAGATCAGCACTGCCTTCGAGCATCGCCGCGAAACTGTTGAGGTCGGCCTCGACCTGGCCGACCGAATTCGCCTGGAGCGTGAGCTCGAACAGCGAACCCGCATAGCGCTCTGCGACACCTGAGATTGGCGATGACGATTGGGCCACGGACCGTCTTTTCTCTTGTCTGACAGGCCGCAGATTATTGGCGCGAGCGAAAACTCTGGCTAAATCTTTGACCTTACTGCATTTCTCCAAGCACGAAGACGCGGCTTCCGCTATCCCCGGCCGAAAGTCGATTGCCGTCTAGCACAGGCATTTTAAGACCGCAATGCGTCGCCCCGCATGGTTTTCAGGCACTATTGTCGCATCCGGCGGCGCGGTTCGACCGCCGGTCCCGAATTAGCCTTTGATTCAAGGCACAAAGCCGAAAGCGAAGGCAAGCGGCAGCGCCGCCAGCACCAGTTCGACCACGATGGACGCCCAGTTGAAAGGTGTGTTGGCGCTGTCCGACATCATCGACAGCAGGCGACCGAAGGCGGTGAACAGCCAGGAAAAGCCAAGCGCCATGTAGAGCAGCGGTTGCGCCAGCAGAATGCAGCACAGGCCGACGCCGAGATAGAAGCCTGACATCCTGCCGCGCCCTTCGGCGATCGCCGCCGCCTTTTCGGGCTTGACCTGCAGTCTGAGTATCCGGAAAGCCAGTGCCGGCGCCAGGAACAACATCAGCCCGAACAGCAAGGTCACGACGGCGCTCGACCACGCCAGCCACTCGCCCTGGCTCATCGGCCACGGAAACGCAAATTCCATACTGTCCCCTCGCAAATGGCTGTTTCGAAATTTCGGGCATTCTAGCGAAGCAAGAGCCATGCGCCAGATGCGCGTCACGAATTACGGGCGCGCATCAGTCCAACGCGAACACGACCGCCGCCTCGGTATGGATGCGCGTCGTACCAAGAGCTTCATGACGGGCTGTTCCTCCTTTATGGAACGCTATGCATGCTATGCATTATGACCACATGAGACCACACAGGGAGTGAGGCGCTCGAGGTGTGGTGCTGGAATATATTGCAAGACCCGCCTGCGGCCGACTAGACTAACTCCAAACGCCTCACAAAAAGCTCTGCGGGTCGATGTCGACCTGCACGCGCACCGAGCCCCGCAGCTTCGGTCCCTCGGCCAGCATGGTGCGGATGAACCCTTGCATGTCGGCGCGCCGCTCGCCCTGGATCAGCAGGCGAAAGCGATGGCGGCCGCCGATCAGCGACAGCGGCGCCTCGGCCGGGCCGAGCACGAACAGATCGGCGGCCTGAGGTGCGGCGCGCCGCAAACCCCGCGCATGGCCCTCCGCTTCGGCCCGCGTCGCAGCACTGACGATGACGCCGGCGAGCCGGCCGAAAGGCGGCAGCACCGCCCGCTCGCGCTCAGCGATTTCGCGCTCGTAAAAAGCCTCGGCGTCGCCGGAGACGATCGCCCGCATGACCGGGTGGTCGGGCTGGAAGGTCTGCAGCAGGCCAAGGCTCTTCTTGCCGGTGCGGCCGGCGCGGCCGGTCACCTGGCTGAGTAGCTGGAAGGTGCGTTCGGCGGCGCGCGGATCGCCATTGGCCAGGCCGAGGTCGGCGTCGACCACGCCAACCAGTGTCATGTTGGGGAAATTGTGGCCCTTGGCGACGAGCTGCGTGCCGATGACGATGTCGGCCTCGCCATTTGCGATGGCTTCAAGCTCCAGCCTCAGCCGCCGCACGCCGCCCATCAGGTCAGACGACAGGACGATGGTGCGGGCGTCGGGGAAATGCGCGACGACCTCTTCGGCGATGCGCTCGACGCCCGGCCCGCAGGCGACCAGATGGTCGAGCGTGCCGCATTCCGGGCAGGCCTCGGGCCGCCGCTCATTGTGCCCGCAATGGTGGCAGACGAGCTGGCCGCGAAAGCGGTGCTCGACCAGCCAGGCCGAGCAGACCGGGCAACCGAAGCGATGGCCGCAGACCCGGCACAGCGTCAGCGGCGCATACCCGCGCCGGTTGAGGAACAGCAGTGACTGTTCCTTCTTCTCCAGTGTCTGGCGCATGTGGCCAAGCAGCACCGGCGACAGGAAGCCGCCTCGTGCCGGCGGGGCGCGGCGCATGTCGATCGTCTTCAGGTCGGGAAGCGCCGCCTCGGCAAAGCGCGCCGAAAGCACCGCCCTGCTATAGCGGCCTTGGCTCGCATTGACCCGGCTTTCGACCGACGGTGTCGCCGAGGCGAGCACGACCGGAAAGCCGCCGATGTGGCCGCGCACCACCGCCATGTCGCGGGCATTGTAGAAGACGCGGTCTTCCTGCTTGTAGGCGGGGTCGTGCTCCTCGTCGACGACGATCAGCCCAAGCTCCCTGAACGGCAAAAACAGCGCCGAACGCGCGCCGGCAACGACGCGCACGCCACCCTCCGCCACCTGCCGCCAGACACGCTCGCGCATCCTTGGCGGCAGGTCCGAGTGCCATTCGGCCGGCTTGGCGCCGAACCGTTCCTGGAAGCGCTCGAGGAAGGCGTGGGTCAGCGCGATCTCCGGCAGCAGGATCAGCACCTGCTTGCCGCGGTCGAGCGCCGCCGACACCGCCTCGAAATAGACCTCGGTCTTGCCCGATCCGGTCACCCCGTCGAGCAGCGTGACGCCGAATGCGCCGGCCGCGACATTGCTGCGCAGCATCTCGGCTGCATCGCGCTGGTCCGGCATCAGCGATGGCTGGGCGTAGCCTGGGTCGGGTGCTGCGACCACCGGTCGCGGCGGGATCATGACGGTCTCGAACACGCCTTGCGCCTTCAGCCCGTCGATCACCGTCGACGACACGCCGGCCGCATGCGCCAGCCCGGACCGCGTCCAGGCGAGCCCGCCTTCGGCTGTCTCCAGCACGCGCATCCTCGCATCCGTCACACGGTCGGGTCTGGCCAAGGTGCGTTGCAGCCCTTCGATCCACGGTTCCGGGTCGAAGGCCTCCGGCGCCCGCAGCAGCATACGCGCCACCATGCCGGGCGGCGACAGCGTGTATTGCGCGATCCAGTCGACGAAGCGGCGCATAGCGCGGTCGATGGGCGGGCAGTCGAAGACCTGCTCGATCGGGCGCAGTTTTTTGGCATCGACCTTTTCGACGGCTCCGTCCCAGACGATGCCGGCGACCTGGCGCGGGCCGAGCGGAACGCGCACGATCGAGCCCGGCACCACGCGCATGCCGGCGGGCACGGCATAGGTGTAGGGGCGCTCGGCGGGCATCGGCACCAGCACCGGTGCGGCCGCGACAAAGGGCGAATCTTCGATCATGAGGCGTGACCTTGCCCCGACTTTGGTCTAGATCAAAGTCCGACCCCAAATGTGCATGACACGCACTAGAGCGACGTGCGTCCATCCGGACGCACAAAGTACGCTCTAGAACTTTAAACCTCGCATCGTGCTTCCGAAAATCGATTCGATTTTCGGGCCGATGCGATAAAAATCTTCAGGAGACCGTCATGAAATTTTTTGTCGACACCGCCGATGTCAAGGAAATCCGTGAACTGAATAATTTGGGGCTGCTCGACGGCGTCACCACCAATCCTTCGCTGATCCTCAAATCCGGCGGCAAGATCGCCGACGTCACAAGAGAGATCTGCGAGATCGTCAAGGGACCGGTCTCGGCCGAAGTCGTCGCCACCGAATACAAGGACATGATGGCGGAGGCCAAGATCCTGGCAAGGATCGCCGATAATGTCTGCATCAAGGTGCCGCTGACGCTCGACGGCCTGAGGGCCTGCAAGGACATCCGGTCGGACGGCCGCATGGTCAATGTTACGCTGTGCTTCTCGGCCACCCAGGCGCTGCTCGCCGCCAAGGCCGGTGCCTCCTTCATCTCGCCCTTCGTCGGCCGCATCGACGACAGCGGCTGGGACGGCATGGAGCTGATTGCGGATATCCGCACCATCTACGACAATTATGATTTCCAGACCGAGATCCTGACCGCCTCGGTGCGCACGGTGAACCATGTCAAGCAGGCCGCACTGATCGGCGCCGACGTCATCACCGCGCCGCCGGCGACGCTGAAGGCGCTGGTAAAACACCCGCTGACCGACAAGGGCCTGGAGCAATTCCTCGCCGACTGGGCCAAGACCGGCCAGACAATCGGCTGAAATCAAGACGCGGTGTTCACATAAAAAAGGCCGAGCAATCGGCCTTTTTTTGCGCCATCAATCAGGCCTCGGCGGGAACCGGAACGTCTCGGCCCAAGCCGAAAAATTCTAACCGGCCACTGTCTTGCCGTGCTTGACCAGATCCTGCGCGATCGACAGGCGCAGCAGATCCGCCAGCTCGCGCGCCGCGCGGTTCTCGGCGTCGATTTGCGCCCGGTAGGAGGCAAACTCCTGACGCGGCCTGTCGAAGGACGACGCTATCGAGCGCTTGCCGGTCGCGATGGTCTTGCCGGTCCTGGCGTCGGTCAGGAGATAATTCGCGGTCAGTGTCACCGTGCCCGCCGTTGGCTCGTCGTCATCGGTCGTGATCTGCACGGTTGCAGCGGATTCAACAAGTTCGGTAACGCCGAGATCGAGCGAATAGGCGGGGGACGCCGGCTCGCCCGCACCCTGGCCGAGCGCGAAGATCAGATTGTTGCGGACCTGCTGGGCGTAACGGGTGTTGACCGGTTTGACCGAGATGGACCCGAGTTCGGCGGCAGCCCCGACTTGCGAGCCGGCCGACAGCGGCGCGCTCGAATAGAGCGGGCGCACCGTGCAGGCCGAAACCAGCGCAACCGAAGCGACCAGGCCATACAGCGTTATACGGCGCAGCAAATGCGTCACTTCTGTCTTCCTCGGATCAGGCAACGACATTGACGATCCTCTGCGGGACGATGATCACCTTGCGCGGTGCCCTACCTTCAAGCGCTTTCTGCACGAAGTCGAGAGCCAGAACCGCTTTTTCGACGGCACCTTGGTCCGCGTCGCGGGCAATTGTCAAATCGCCGCGCTTCTTGCCGTTGACCTGAACCGGCAGCACGATCTCGCTGTCGACGACAAGCGCCGGATCATAGACGGGCCAAGGCCGTTCGGCGACCAGATCGGTACCGCCGAGCGTCTGCCAGCATTCCTCGGCCAAATGCGGCATGACCGGCGCAATCAGATGGACGAGGATGTCGACGGCCTGCCGGCAGGCAGCCTTGAGCGCCGGATCGGCCTTGCCTTCGGCCGCCTCGTTGAGCGGCGTGGTGAGCGCATTGGCGAGCTCGTAGATGCGGGCAATGGCGCGGTTGAAGGCGAGCTTTTCAATATCCTCGCCGACCGATTTCAACGCCTTGTGCGCGGCCTTGGAAACAGTCCCTGCCTCGCCCTCCTTCGCCGCTGCCGGTCGGATTCCGGCGAGCGATTCGGCAGCCGTCGACACCAGGCGCCAGATACGCTGGATGAAGCGGTGCGCGCCGGCGGCACCCTCGTCGGTCCATTCGACGTCACGCTCGGGCGGCGAGTCCGACAGCATGAACCAGCGCGCGGTGTCGGCGCCATAGCCGTCGGTGATCTCTTCCGGGCTCACTGTGTTCTTCTTCGACTTCGACATTTTTTCGAGCGGGCCGATCACCGCCTCTTCGCCGGTCGCGATTTCGATGGCGCGGCGCTTGCCGTCGACGTCTTCCAGCCGCACCTCGCTGGGAGCAACCCAGCGGCTGTTCGATCCACTGCCGACCCGATAGGTCTCGTGCACCACCATGCCTTGCGTGAACAGGCCCCTGAACGGCTCGGCGAGATCGACATGGCCGGTCTCGCGCATGGCGCGGGTAAAGAAGCGCGAATAGAGCAGGTGCAGAATGGCGTGCTCGATGCCGCCAATATACTGGTCGACCGGCAGCCATTCGGTCGCTGCCTTGGGATCGGTCGGATCGTTCGCCCAGGGTGCGGTGAAGCGGGCGAAATACCAGGACGAATCGACGAAAGTGTCCATCGTGTCGGTTTCACGGCGTGCATCCTTGCCGCATTGCGGGCATTTGACATGCCGCCATGTCGGATGGCGGTCGAGCGGATTGCCCGGCCGGTCGAACTCGATATCGTCCGGCAGCCTGACCGGCAGGTCCGCCTTCGGCACCGGCACCACGCCGCAATCCTCGCAGTGGATCATCGGGATCGGGCAGCCCCAGTAGCGCTGGCGCGAAATGCCCCAGTCGCGCAGGCGGAAGTTGACCTTGCGCTCGGCCATCGGCCGATTGCCGATGGTCTTTTGTTCCAGCAGCTTCGCCACCTCATCGAACGCCTGATCAGGCTTCATGCCGTCGAGGAAGCGCGAATTGATCATCACGCCGTCGCCGACATAGGCCTCATCAATGATCTGGAAATTTCCTTGGTTCTCGCCTTCCGGTATCACCACCGGAATGACCTTCAGGCCATATCGGTTAGCGAAGTCGAGGTCGCGCTGGTCACCGGACGGGCAACCGAATATGGCGCCGGTGCCGTACTCCATCAGCACGAAATTGGCGACATAGACAGGCAGCGTCCAGTTCGCGTCGAACGGATGGACGACTCGTATACCGGTATCCATGCCCTTTTTTTCGGCCGTTTCCAGCGCCGCCACCGAAGTGCCCATGTGGCGAACCTCGTCGATGAACTTGGCCAGCGCCGGATTGTTTTCGGCCGCCTTCTTGGCCAGTGGATGGTCAACTGCGACCGCCATGAAGGAGGCGCCGAAGATGGTGTCAGGCCGCGTCGTGTAGACCTCCAGCTCATCCTCGCCAGCAATCGGCGCGGCCAGCGGCCAGCGGATCAGCAGGCCTTCCGAACGGCCGATCCAGTTCGCCTGCATCAGCTTGACTTTTTCTGGCCACTCGTCGAGGCCCTCCAGCGAGTCCAGCAGGTCCTGCGCATAGTCGGTGATCTTGAAGAACCACTGCGTCAGCTCGCGCTGTTCGACCAGCGCACCGGAGCGCCAGCCGCGTCCGTCGATGACCTGCTCGTTGGCAAGCACCGTCATGTCCTCCGGATCCCAGTTGACCTTGGAGGATTTGCGCGTCACCAGCCCCTTCTCGACGAAATCGAGGAACAGCATCTGCTGGCGGTGGTAGTAGTCGACATCGCAGGTGGCGAATTCGCGCGCCCAGTCGAGCGACAGGCCCATGACCTTGAGCTGCTCGCGCATGGCGGCGATGTTCTGATAGGTCCAGTCCTTGGGATGAACCTTGTTCTGCATCGCGGCGTTCTCGGCCGGCATGCCGAAGGCGTCCCAGCCCATCGGGTGCAGCACGTTGAAACCCTTGGCCCGCTTGTAGCGCGCCACAACGTCGCCCATCGTGTAGTTGCGGGTATGGCCGATATGGATGCGCCCCGACGGATACGGAAACATCTCGAGCACGTAGTATTTCGGACGCGGGTCGTCGTTGTCAGCCTCGAACAGCTTCTTGGCGTCCCAGGCCTTCTGCCATTTGGGCTCTGATGCGCGCGGATTGTATCGTTCGGTTGCCATTGGATGTTTTTCACTTAAAAAGCATGCGCGAACAGCCGGACATGCCCGGCGGCTCAGGAAATGTCGTCGCGGTGTTCACCATGGATTGCCGGACCCGTCAACTGCGACGCCCCGGCCAGGACAAAAACCAGAGTCAGGATATAGGCATGGCGAGCGCCGTCGAACAGTTTTTCACGGTCAAGGCGAGGATCGCCGCCGCCGAGCGCGAGGCAGGACGGCAAGCCGGCGCGGTGACGCTGGTCGCGGTCTCGAAGACCTTCAGCGCCGACGATATCCGCCCGGTCATCGACGCCGGCCAGCGCGTCTTCGGCGAGAACCGCGTCCAGGAAGCACAAGCCAAATGGCCAGCGCTGAAGCAAGCCTTCCCCGACGTCGAGCTGCACCTGATCGGTCCGCTGCAATCGAACAAGGCGAAGGAAGCAGTCGCCCTGTTCGACGTCATCGAGACGGTCGATCGCGAGAAGATCGCCGCCGAACTCGCCAAGGAAATCGCCAGGCAAGGTCGGTCACCAAAACTCTACGTTCAGGTCAACACCGGCTCGGAACCGCAAAAGACAGGGATCGAGCCGCGCGAAGCCGTACCCTTCGTTACGCGCTGCCGCGAGGTCCATGGTCTCGCCATCGAAGGCCTGATGTGCATTCCGCCGGCCGATGAGAATCCCGGCCCGCATTTCGCGCTGCTGGAAAAGCTCGGCACGGAGGCAGGTGTGGAGGCGCTTTCGATGGGCATGTCCGGCGACTACGAAACCGCGATCGCCTTCGGTGCAACCAGCATCAGGGTCGGCTCGGCCATCTTCGGCAGCCGCTAGCGGACAGTTGGTCCAGAGCCACCCGGCCGTTACGCCAACAAGTAGAAACGAAACGTATCGTTCCTATATCGACCGGGTCATTCCAAAACTTTCCGGAGCCGCACCATGCGCTACAGTCAACTTGGAAACACGGGGATGTTTGTCTCCGAACTGTGTCTCGGCACCATGACCTTCGGCGCCGCCGACCAAAACAACCAATGGGGCCTGATCGCCAGCCTCGACCAGGATGGCGTCGACAGGATCGTCCAGCGCTCGCTCGCCGCCGGCATCAATTTCTTCGACACGGCCGATGTCTATTCCTTCGGCGCATCGGAACGGTTTCTCGGCCAGTCGCTGCGCAATCTCGGCATCGAGCGGCAGGACGTGATCATCGCCACCAAAGTCCATGGCGCCATGGGCGACGGCCCCAACCAGCGCGGCTCCTCGCGCGGCCACATCATAGATTCGGTCGACGGCAGTCTCGAACGGCTGCAACTGGACCATATCGATCTCTATCAGCTGCACGGCACCGACGCGGTAACGCCGATCGACGAGACGCTCAGGGCGCTCGACGATCTGGTTGCCAGCGGTAAGGTCCGCTATGTCGGCGTCTCGAACTGGGCGGCCTGGCGCATCGCCAAGGCATTGGGCATCGCCGAACGCAAGGGCTTTGCCCGTTTTGAGACGGTCCAGTCCTACTATTCGATCGCCGGCCGCGATCTGGAGCGCGAGATCGTGCCGCTGCTCAACGAGGAGAAGCTTGGGCTGATGGTCTGGTCGCCGATGGCGGGCGGGCTGCTTTCCGGCAAATACGGACCCGGCGCGCCTGGCAATGGCGAGGGCCGCCGCGCCAGCTTCAATTTCCCGCCGGTCAATGAAGACCGCGCCTGGGCGGCGGTCGCCGCCATGCGCGAGATCGCCGGCAAGCACGGCGTCAGCGTCGCCACGGTGGCACTTGGCTATGTCTTGGCCAAGCCTTTCGTGATGAGCGTGATCATCGGCGCCAGCCGCATGGAGCAGCTCGAACAGAACCTTGCCGCCACCGAGTTGAAGCTCGACAGCGACGATCTTGCTCGTCTCGACGAAGTCAGCGCGCTGCCATCCGAATATCCGGGCTGGATGCTCGAGCGCCAGGCGGCTGGCCGGCGTCCGGCGCCCTTTGCGGAGAAGAAGTAAATCTCATCTTCGATTTCGGGAGCCGGCGGGCTCCCGATCTTTCTTGGGCTCAGCTCAGCCGGACCGTCTCGACCAGAAAGTCGAGAAAGGCCCGCACTCGGGCCGGCAAATGTTTGCCCTGGCCGACGTAAACAGCGTGGGTAAGCTCCTCGTCGCCGGGGTTGAAGTCCTCCAGAAGCGGGACCAGCCGGCCGGCGGCGATGTCGGGCTCGACATGCCAGCGCGCCAGCCGGGCGATGCCAGTGCCCGAAAGCTCCATCAGCCGCATCGCCTCGCCGTCGCTGACCAGCGCGTTTCCGGTGATCGGGACGATGAAGGCGTCGCCGGCCGCAGCGACGAAGGGCCAGCCGTCGACATGGCGCACGAAGCAGAAACCCATCCGGTTGTGATGATCGAGATCGGCCGGCGTTTGGAGCGCGCCATGCGTCCTGATGTACGATGGCGCGGCGACGACGACCAGCCGGCTCTGCCCGAGCTTGCGCGCCACCAAACGTGATTCGCCGAGCGGCCCGGCGCGGATGGCGACATCGGCGCGCTCCTCCATCAGGTCGATGACATTGTCGGTCAAAACCAGATCGATGGCGATTTCCGGATAGCGTTCGAGAAAGCGCGGCAAGAGCGGGATCAGCCGGTGCTGCCCGAACGGCACGTAGCTGTTGACCCGCAGCCGGCCGCGCGGCGCAGCACCGGCCGCCGCCTCGCGCTCGGCTGCCGCCATGTCGGCCAGGATGCGCACGCCGCTGTCGAAGAAGGCCGCGCCTTCTGGAGTCAATTGGAGCTTGCGCGTCGAACGGCTGATCAGCCGCGCGCCAAGCCGCGCCTCAAGCCGCGCAATCAGCTTGCTCACCGCCGACGGCGTCATCCGCAGCATCCGCGCCGCAGCCGAAAAACTGCCCGCTTCGACGACACGGACAAACACTTCGATCTCGCCGGAGCGGTTGATGTCAGGCCTCGCCATTCGTGAATCTATTTCACAGACAATGTGCCCGACGCAAGGCTGGTTCACAGCACATGGCAACACGATCTTCCGGGTCGGGGCGCAGGAGGACACGGCGTCCTGTCGTCAAAACTGCTGTCATCGGAGTGGGAACCGCAATGCCTCTTGCACTTTATGCTCTCGCCGCTGGTGCGTTCGGCATCGGTGTCACCGAATTCGTCATCATGGGCCTGCTGCTCGACGTCAGCGCCGATCTCGGCGTCTCGATCTCGGCCGCCGGCCAGTTGATCTCCGGCTATGCGCTGGGCGTCGTCATCGGCGCGCCGCTGCTGACGATCGCCACCGGCCGCTGGCGGCGCAAGACCGTGCTTCTGGCGCTGATGGCGGTCTTCACGCTGGGCAACCTCGCCTGCGCGCTGGCCCCCGACTACTGGACGCTGATGGCTGCCCGCCTGCTCACCGCCTTCGCCCACGGCACCTTCTTCGGCGTTGGTGCGGTGGTTGCGACCGGGCTGGTCGCTCCCAACAGGAAGGCCTCGGCGATTGCCCTGATGTTCACCGGCCTGACCATCGCCAACATCCTCGGCGTGCCCTTCGGCACCTGGCTCGGCCAGGCCTTCGGCTGGCGGGCGACCTTCTGGGCTGTAACCCTGGTCGGCATCGTCGCCTTCGCCATCATTCTCCTGCTGGTGCCGCGCAGCCCGGCAGCGCTGGAAAAGAGCGACCTGCGCGGCGATCTCGCCCTGCTCGGCCGCGCCCCGGTTCTGCTTGGCTTCGCCGTTACCGTGCTGGGCTATGCGGGCGTCTTCGCCGTCTTCACCTATATCGCCCCCCTGCTGACCGAGATCACCGGTTTTGCGGAAGCGGCGGTGTCGCCGATCCTGCTTGTCTTCGGCGGCGGCCTCATCGCCGGCAATCTCGCCGGCGGCAAGTTCGCCGACCGCTGGCTGGTGCCTTCCGTCCTCGGCAGTCTCGTTGTGCTGGCGCTGGTGCTCGGCACGATGACCTTTGCCCTGCACAGCCGGGCGATGGCCGTCATCCATGTCGGCCTGCTCGGCGCCGCCGCCTTCGCCACCGTAGCGCCGCTGCAGATGTGGGTGCTGGAAAAGGCTGAAGGCGCCGGCCAGAGCCTCGCCTCGTCCTTCAACATCGCCGCCTTCAACCTCGGCAACGCCGCCGGCGCCTGGCTCGGCGGCATGGTCATCGCGCATGGCCCCGGCCTTGGCGCCGTCACCTGGGTCGCCGCCCTGCTGCCGCTCTCGGCGCTCGCCGTGGCGTGGCTGGCGCTGCGCCTCGATCGCCCGGCGCTTGGAGAACCGGCATCTGCCCGCTCATAGCAACCCGACGAACCCCTTAGACATCACAGGAGAAAAAGATGGATTATCGACGTCTTGGCGCCTCGGGCCTGAAGGTTCCGGCGCTCTCGTTCGGCGCTGGAACCTTCGGCGGCTCGGGGCCGCTGTTCGGCGCCTGGGGCAACAGCGATGCGACGGAAGCGCGGCGGCTGGTCGACATCTGCCTGGAGGCCGGCGTCAACCTATTCGACACCGCCGATGTCTATTCGAACGGCGCCTCCGAGGAAGTGCTCGGCGCGGCCGTCAAGGGCCGCCGCGATGCCGTGCTGATTTCGACCAAGACCTCGCTGCCGATGGGCGACGGACCCAATGATGCCGGGTCCTCCCGTTCGCGCCTCATCAACGCGGTCGAGGACGCGCTCAAGCGTCTCGGCACCGATTACATCGACCTGCTGCAGCTGCATGCTTTCGACGCCGCAACGCCGATCGAGGAGGTGCTGTCGACGCTGGACAGTCTCGTGCGCGCCGGCAAGCTGCGCTATGTCGGCGTCTCCAACTTTTCCGGCTGGCAAGTGATGAAATCGCTCGGGCTGGCGGACAAGCACGGCTACCCGCGCTACGTCGCCCATCAGGTCTACTATTCGCTGGTCGGGCGCGACTATGAATGGGAGTTGATGCCGCTCGGCCTCGACCAGGGCGTTGGCGCGCTGGTGTGGAGCCCGCTCGGCTGGGGCCGCCTGACCGGCAAGATCCGCCGCGGCGAGCCACTGCCGGAAAAAAGCCGGCTGCACGACACCGCAAGCTTCGGGCCGCCGGTCGAAGACGAGCTGCTCTACAGGGTTGTCGATGCGCTCGAAGCCGTGGCCAGGGAAACCGGCAAGACCGTGCCGCAGATCGCCATCAACTGGTTGCTGCAGCGGCCGACCGTCGCCTCTGTCATTATCGGCGCGCGCACCGAGGAACAGCTGCGCCAGAATCTTGGTGCCGTCGGTTGGTCATTGACATCAGACCAGATCAAGACGCTCGACGCAGCAAGCGCGGTGACCGCAGCCTATCCGTATTTTCCGTATCGCCGGCAGGAGGGTTTTGCCCGGCTGAGCCAGCCTGCGGTTTAATGCGCGCGGGCCGCCAGGCCGCGGGACAGCGCCCCCCTTCTGTCCTGCCGGACATCTCCCCCACAAGGGGGGAGATCGGCAGCTTCGCTGACCGTGCCACTCTTTCACCACGTTGGAGATCTGGCGAAAGCCGCTGCAACATCCGATCTCCCCCCTTGTGGGGGAAATGCCAGTTTTGGCAAAGAGGGCAGGACAGAGGGGGGCGCCGTAAAACGCGGATCTCAACAGCCATACAACTGCAAGCTGACATCCTGCGCCGTTACACTAATGCAGCACGAACTCGCCATCGAGCTTCCGCCACTCATTGGGCGCGATCAGCTTCTGGTGCGTATAGCTCACCGAATGCAGCGGACCATCGAGCTTGGTCTGCCAGAATTCGATGAACCGGATCAGCACCGGAAATTTCGGAGCGATGTCGTAGTCCTGCCAGATGAAGCTCTGCAGCAGATGCGGGTGATCGGGAAAATGATAAAGGATCTTGGCCGTGGTCAAGCCGTAGCCCTTGAGCATCAGGTCCATTTCGGAATGGTCGCGCATCGCGGTCCCCTGGTTGATTCTCCTTTCCTCCCAATTTGAAATTGTGCGCGCTATTTGCTTAATCGTCTATTGATATTTCGTAGTTAAAGGCCGGATTTACGACACAAAAACATGCAGTTAGCAGCGATCGTGGTCGAGTGCTGATAGTGGCGAAAACGACCTCTGCGGCATCCCGCCGCGCGAATCCAACGTCTAATGTTGCCGTCACCGCGGAACTGTTAATAATGCGCGCGAATTCGCGGCCGCTTCGCCGCGATGCCGCTCGGCGAGCAAGCCGGGCGGCCTGGTTTCGGGAGGAAGGCAAAGATATGTCCGAGGTTCATGTCCATCGCGTCCAGCCGGCGTGGAAGAAGAATGCGCTGATCGATAATGACACCTATTTGAAATGGTACGCCGACAGCGTGAAGAACCCGGACAAGTTCTGGGGCAAACACGGCAAGCGCATCGACTGGTTCAAGCCCTACAGCAAGGTCAAGAACACCTCCTTCGACGGCAAGGTCTCGATCAAATGGTTCGAGGATGGCGAGACCAATGTTTCGTGGAACTGCATTGATCGGCATCTGAAGAAGCGTGGCGACCAGACCGCCATCATCTGGGAAGGCGACAATCCCTACGACGACAGGAAGATCACCTATAACGAGCTCTACAGACATGTCTGCCGGCTCGCCAATGTGATGAAGAAGCACGGCGTCAGGAAAGGCGACCGCGTCACCATCTACATGCCGATGATCCCGGAAGCCGCCTATGCGATGCTCGCCTGCACGCGGATCGGCGCCATCCATTCGGTGGTCTTTGGCGGCTTTTCGCCGGACGCGCTGGCCGGCCGCATCGTCGACTGCGAATCGACTTTCGTCATCACCGCCGATGAAGGCCTGCGCGGCGGCAAGTCCATTCCCTTGAAGGAGAACACGGACAAGGCGATCGACATCGCCGCGAAGAACTTCGTGATGGTCAACAAGGTCGTGGTCGTGCGCCGCACCGGCGCCAAGGTTGGTTGGGCTCCGGGGCGCGACGTCTGGTACCATGACGAGATCGCGACAGTTGAGGCGGAATGCAAGCCGGAGAAGATGAAGGCAGAGGACCCGCTGTTCATCCTTTACACATCGGGCTCGACGGGCAAGCCGAAGGGCGTGCTGCACACCACCGCCGGCTATCTCGTCTATGTCTCGATGACCCACCAATATGTCTTCGACTACCACGACGGCGACATCTACTGGTGCACCGCCGATGTCGGCTGGGTCACCGGCCACAGCTATATCGTCTACGGGCCGCTCGCCAACGGCGCCACCACGCTGATGTTCGAAGGCGTGCCGAACTATCCGTCGCAATCCCGCTTCTGGGAGGTCATCGACAAGCACAAGGTCAACATCTTCTACACCGCGCCGACGGCTTTGCGCGCGCTGATGGGTGCCGGCGACGCCCATGTCACCAAAACCTCGCGCAAATCGCTGCGCGTGCTCGGCACGGTCGGCGAGCCGATCAACCCGGAAGCCTGGGAGTGGTATTTCGATGTCGTCGGCAACGGCAAGGTGCCGATTGTCGACACCTGGTGGCAGACCGAGACCGGCGGCATCCTGATCACGCCGCTGCCCGGCGCCACCCCGCTCAAGGCAGGTTCCGCGACGCAGCCGTTCTTCGGCGTCAAGCCGCAACTGGTCGACGGCGACGGCAAGGTGCTGGAAGGCGTTGCCAGCGGCAATCTCTGCATCGCCGATTCGTGGCCGGGCCAGATGCGTACCGTCTATGGCGATCACGAGCGTTTCGTGCAGACCTATTTTTCGACTTACAAGGGCAAGTATTTTACCGGCGACGGCTGCCGCCGCGACGCCGACGGCTACTACTGGATCACCGGCCGCGTCGACGACGTCATCAACGTCTCCGGCCACCGCATGGGCACGGCCGAGGTCGAATCCGCGCTGGTTTCGCACGAGAAAGTCTCCGAAGCCGCCGTCGTCGGCTACCCCCATGACATCAAGGGCCAGGGCATCTACTGCTACGTCACATTGATGGCTGGCGAGAAGCCGAACGAGGAGTTGCGCAAGGAACTTGTCGCCCACGTCCGCAAGGACATCGGCGCCATCGCCACGCCCGACAAGATTCAGTTCGCTCCGGGCCTGCCGAAAACCCGCTCGGGCAAGATTATGCGTCGCATCCTGCGCAAGATCGCCGAGGACGATTTTGCCGCGCTCGGCGATACCTCGACGCTGGCCGACCCGGCGGTCGTCGACGACCTCATCGCCAACCGGCAGAACAAGCGGGCATAAGAAACATCCGGTCGACGTTCGGCGGAAACCCGATCGGATGAGATCGGCTCGCTCCCGCTCTACCGATAAAGGTCCGCCCGCGTCGGCGGCAGTCCGCTCGGGCCCCGCGCGCGCTTGGTGACGACGGTCTGGAAAATCTGCGCCGAGGCGCGTTCGAAGGTGATCGAACAGCCGGTGAGATAAAGCAGCCAGAGGCGCGCCTTGGCTTCGCCGACCTCGGCGATCGCTTCATCGAAGCGTGCGTGGAGGCGCTCGGCCCACAGACGGCAGGTGCGGGCGTAGTGCTCGCGCAAATTCTCGACATCGTAGACAAGAAAGCCGTGCGCTTCGAGATTGCCGAGCGTCATGCCGATCGTGTCGAGTTCGCCGCCGGGAAAGATGTATTTGATCAGCGCTTTGAATTCCGGGCCCTTGCGCAAGGTCTTCTTGATGCTGCCCTTGTCGCGCCGGGTGATGGCGTGATGCAGATAGATGCCGCCCGGCTTGAGCAGGCGACGAATGGTCGAGAAATAGGCGGCGTGGTTGGCCAGCCCCAGATGCTCGAACATCCCGATCGACGAGATCTTGTCGAAGGAGCCGGACAGCTCGGCATAGGACTTTATCTCGATGGTGATGCGATCCTCCAGTCCCTCAGCACGGATGCGCTCGCGGGCGAGCTGGGTCTGGGCTTCCGACAGCGAGACGCCATGGCCGACGACGCCGTAATTTTTCGCGGCATGGATGAGCATGGCTCCCCAGCCGCAGCCGATGTCGAGCAGCCTTTCGCCGGGCTTCAGCCGCAGCTTGCGGCAGATATGATCGAGCTTGTCCTTCTGCGCCTGGTCGATGCCATTGGCGAAATCGGTGAAATAGCCGCAGCTATAGACCATGCGTTCGTCGAGGAAGAGCCGGTAGAAGGCGTTCGAAATGTCGTAGTGGTGCTGGATTGCCTGCCTGTTCGACCCGCTGACGAAGGGGTTGCGCCCGGAAAGGTCGGTCCGCGCCGTCATCTGTTTTCGCGAAAACAGCACGGCTGGCAGGTCGCGCAGGACCGCGAGCTTGGGCAACGACTTGAGCTTCGCCCTGAGCTTGCCCTGCGCAGGCAGAGCGTAGAAATCGAACAGCGACCCGTCTTCCACGTCGATGGTCTTGGAAATCCACATTTCGATCAGCGTCGAGAGGTTGGGCCGCCGCATCACCTGCCAGACGATGTCCTGGTCGTTGATGGTGACCACGGGGCCGGTGGCGGGGCCGATCCGCTCGCCGTTCCACAGCTTGACCGCGAAACCCGGCTTCAACGTCTCGATAACCGTTCGAACGATCCGTGCGGCTCTCTCGGCTGCCTCCATCCGCGTTCCTCCTGCTCAGCCCCTGGCGGTCCGGCAGCGACATTGCCTGTCCGATCGGATAGCCGCAAGCAGTTAGCGGCAAACGCGCACCGCATTTTCACGATGGCGCCTTGCCATTTGCAGATCGACACCCCATCATGAGGGCGTGTTCAACAAATCGAAAGGAGGTGATCCGATGTCGAGTGATTTCGTTTTCCAGAACGTGGCCTCAGCGGATTGCACTTTCGGGAAGCAGTCTTCCCGTTAAGGCGCGAGATGCGCGGCTGGCGACGCCTGGAGCGCCGCGCGTCCTTTGGATGCGCAAAGGACGCTCCAGCACTTTAAGTCACGTCGCTGCCATGAGCCGCGCCATGGACGGAAACACGGAAGGCCGCCGGCTTCGAAAGAAGCGGCGGCCTTTTCCTTGTCCGGATCCTGCCTGGTCAATGCCCTCTATTTGGTCAATGCCAGGCTTTCGATGTTGCGCGCTATATCCTGGAAAGCCTGGTTGAGCTCCGTCCCGTTCGCGGCCTGATAGAAGTGCTTGATCTTGCCGGTATCCGGGCTCGCGCAATTCTGCAGTGTCGCCTGGGCATTCTCCTCGTTGAGATCGAAACCGATGGTGAAGATTTCGATGCCCTTGTCGCGCATGGCGGTACAGAGCGTCTTGGCTGCCGTGCGGGTCGGTTCCTTGCCGGCATCATTGTAGACCTCACCGACAGTGCTGGCATCGAAATAGGACAGGTTGAACTCGCCGTCGGTCATCAGGATCGCGATTTTGGCGACCTTTTTCGGATCCGCCTTGGCCGGCCGCTGCGACGCGTTCATCAAACTGCCCCAGTTTTCCGAAAGCATGTACCAGGTCCACTGCACGCCGATATGGCCCGCGGTGCCGCCCGATGCGACAAAGTTCTTGATGACGTTCTTGAGCGCCACGGCGTCCGCCGTCAGCGGCTTCAACGCGGCGACCGGGCAGGCAGCCGTGCCGGTCGGCCAGGCGAAGAACGACAACAGGTAATCGCGATTGATCATGCTGATGTCGGGACCTACATCCGAATATTGATAGGTGCCCTTGCGCTCAGTGGCGCAATTGTCCGGACGCGTTAAGCCGGAGACATACTGTATAGCGCCATTGCCGGGCGCCTGCTTGCGCTGGCTGGTCGAGGCTTCGACGTAGACGCTGCTGCCGGCAAGCGCGCCGGCATTCACCGAATTGGCGTAGGGCACGATGGAGACTCGCACTCGGGGGCTGGCGGGGTCCTGACCGCCCAGGAAGCTGTCGACCGCGTTCGCTGCGGCCGTCCTCAGGTCGATTATTTTCTGGCCGGCCATTGAACCTGTGACGTCGAGCATCATCGCCACTTCGATCGTCTTGTCCGAATAGACTGCCGTCGTCGATGCGGCAATGCGCTTCATGTCGCCCATGCCGAAGATTGGAAAATAGAGGCCAAGATCGACATGGATCTCCGCCTGAACCGTCTTGGCGATTTTGTCGATGGTCAATTTGTCGAGGACGATCCGATCAGCCTGCAGCATGCCCGCTCGGCTGTTGGCATCGAGAAACGCCTGCACCGACTTGTTGGCGTCGGCCTCGTTGATGACGCCGGTGGTCAGGTCGCGTGCCGTCGAGGTCACCGCCGCATCGACCACGCCCTGTAAGCTCGATTTGGTGTTGTAGAGCTGGGAAACATTGACGGCAAAGCCAACGCCAAGCGCCAGCACCGACGCGACCATGCCGAACAGAACCGCCAAATTTCCGCTTCGATCTCGGGCAAAGCCGCCGATCGCGTGAACAAGACCCCCAAAACGCCGCATGCTTTCGCCTCCATTCGCCACGACCTCGAAGCCGTGTGAAGGCCGCATTGCAGGATTCCGGCCGGACGGCGTCGTCAACGCAGCAAAAGCCAGCGGCTCATCGTCAAGCCATTGTTTTTGCTTTGTTTCGAAATGCGGCAATGTAAACAACTGGTAAACGACAAGCCGCTGCGGCAGTTTCGTTTGCCAAGCGCTTACCATGATCCCGACGTCTGCCGTGGAGCACAACAGCCCGATCCCGATCCGGCACAGAGGGTCTGTGCCGAAGCGGATCAGGCGCATCATATCCGTAGGACAGCCCGATGATCGTAACAGCCGGACGCGCTGGACGCGCTGCGCCGCTATGTCAGCATCTGCGCGCTGGCCGTCCTGTCGACCCCGCGATGAGGCGGGTTGAACAGATTGCTTTCCTGCTCGTAGGTCCAGACCTTGAACAGGCTGAGCCGGTGCGGGCCGAAACTGTGCAGCAGCGGCACGTCGGTCGCGTCGCGGCCGCGCGCGATGACGACGCGGCCGATCCTCGGCATGTTGTGGCGGGGGTCGAACGTGTACCACTTGCCGTCGAGGAACACTTCCAGCCACGCCGAAAAATCCATCGGTGCCGGGTCGACCGGCACGCCGATGTCGCCGAGATAACCGTTCACGTAGCGGGCTGGGATGTTCATGCAGCGGCAGAGCGTGATCGCCAGATGAGCGAAGTCGCGGCAGACGCCGACGCGCTCCTCATGCGCCTGCGCCGCCGTGCGGGTCGGGCGCGCATAGCCGTAGCCGAACGACAGACGGTTGTGGACATAGTCGATGATCGCCTGCACCCGGGCCCAGCCGGATGGAACAGGCCCGAAAACCTGCCAGGCCAGATCGCTGAGATGATCGGTTTCGCAATAGCGACTGCCGAGCAGATAACACAGCACCTCGTCGGGCAACTCCGCCACCGGCACTTCCCTGGCCAGCGTGTTGACCTCGTCGGTCTCGCCGCTGTCCTCGACGACGGCGTCGTAAAGAATGCGAAAGCCTCCGCCAGGCGCGGTGAAGCGGCGGCAGGTGTTGCCATAAAGATCGTGATAGAGCCTGGTTGGGACGGAAGGCGAGGTCAGCACGCGCGTTTGCCGCTTGATGTCGGCCTGGCGCTGCTTGTGGATCTCGAGCAGCGAAATCACCGGGGTGGATTCAGCACAGTCGATGGCGATTTCGTAGCCGAGCCGAATCAGCATTGCGGTTCCCCTCTTGTGAGTGTCGTGGAAGACGATGGGATTAACGCGAGATGGCCGGCCGTGGTTCCCTGGTCTGTCGAAAAAGGCGATCTCGTGCCTTCCCATGCCGCCGGTGCGACGTTACGGTCGATCGACAGGCTTTGGTTCCTTCCGAAACAACTTGGGATAGCAGATGTTCGCAGGCAGAAAATTCGCAGCCTTGCTGTTCGATATGGACGGCACGGTGGTCAATTCGATTGCCGCGGCAGAAAGGGTCTGGGCAGATTGGGCACGCCGGCAAGATCTCGACGTTGCCGCATTCCTGCCAACGATCCACGGCGTGCGGGCGATCGAGACCATCGCTCGGCTGGCGCTTCCAGGCGTTGACCCGATGCGTGAAGCCGATGCGCTTCTGCAGGCCGAGGTGGCCGATATCGACGGCATCCTTCCAATCGCCGGCGCCGCGGCGTTTCTGGCGTCGCTGCCACCCGAGCGCTGGGCAATCGTCACTTCGGCGCCGCGCGAGCTGGCTCTGCTGCGCATCGCGGCCGCCGGCATCCCGCTTCCCGCCACCCTTGTCGCGGCCGAGGACGTTTCCCGCGGCAAGCCGGCGCCGGATTGCTTCCGGCTGGCGGCCGAGCGGCTGGGCGTCGACGCGCGCGACTGCCTCGTTTTCGAAGATGCGCCCGCCGGGATAGCGGCGGCCGAGGCCGCGGGAGCCACCGTCGTGGTGATCAGCGCCACGCACCAGCATCCGTTGCAAACGCCGCATGCTGCGATCGCCGGTTATGACGGGATCGGCGTCACTGTCGACGACCGCGGCTGGATTGTCCTCGCGGCGGAGCGGGCTGCGGCCTAGGGCGGGCTGCGGCCTAGGGTATGTTGAGATTCAGGTCAGGCCGAGCCTGGGTCGAAGACGGGCGCGAAGCGACCAGACTAGGTGGGTTCCGAGAACCGGAACAGAGCGGACTTTCAGGTCCGTGAGAAGCGCAGGAATCCGCTGTTCGCAGGCCGGCATCACCTGAATATCGACATAGCCTTAGAAATCGCTGGCCCTTAGAAATCGCTGGTCAGGCCCTTCACTTCCCAATCGCCATAGCGGCCGGGTTCCCTGCCGCCACGGCCGCCGAGTTCCCGGGGCATCGCGGCTTCCTGCTGGCGATAGTGTTCGCGCCGTGCTTCCGCTTCCGCCAAAGCGCGGCGGGCTGCCGGTGTCAGCGTCCTTTGCGGCACGTCGTGACCGGGGCCGGCGTCTGCATTGCTGGTTTCGCCTGTTTTATTGGTTTCGTCGATCATGCGATATTCCCGGCGGATTGAAACAGGGCCACACGTTTCCCATCATATAGCGATGAGCCGACAAGGATCGACCCTTTTTCCGGAAGGCCGGCAGAAACGGAGCAGACAATGAACACACTTCGCACCGCCATGCTTTTGGCAGCGATGACCGCGCTGTTCATGGGCGTCGGCTATCTGATCGGCGGATCGGGCGGCATGGTGATCGCCTTGCTGATTGCCGCCGCCATGAACCTGTTCAGCTATTGGAACGCCGACAAGATGGTGCTGTCGATGAACCGCGCCGTCGAGGTCGACGAAAGGAACGCCCCGGAATATTACGCCATCGTGCAGAGCCTCGCCAGACAGGCCGGCCTGCCGATGCCGAAAACCTATCTGATCGACAACCCGCAGCCCAACGCTTTCGCCACCGGCCGCAACCCGCAGAATGCCGCGGTCGCCGCCACCACCGGACTGTTGCAGCAACTATCGCACGAAGAGGTCGCGGCGGTGATGGCGCACGAGCTCGCCCATGTGCAGCACCGCGACACGCTGACCATGACGATCGTCGCCACGCTTGCCGGCGCGATCTCGATGCTCGGCAATTTCGCCTTCTTTTTCGGCGGCAACCGCGACAACAACAATTCGCTTGGCATTATCGGTGTGCTGGTGGCGATGATCGTGGCGCCGTTCGCCGCGATGATCGTGCAGATGGCGGTCAGCCGCACCCGCGAATACGAGGCCGACCGGCGCGGCGCCGAGATCTGTGGACAGCCGCTCTGGCTTGCCTCGGCCCTTGACAAGATCGCTCGCGGCGCCGAACGCATCCGCAACCCGGATGCCGAGCGCAATCCGGCAACTGCCCACCTCTTCATCATCAATCCTCTTTCCGGCGAGCGCATGGACAGCCTGTTTTCGACCCACCCGAGCACCGACAACCGCATCGCCGCCCTGCAGGTGATGGCGCAGGATATGGCCGGTGGCGCGTCCGCCTCCGCGCGACCGCAAACGCCGATGTCGCGGCAGGCAGACGAACAGCGGCCTTCGGGCCCGTGGGAGAAAGCTGAGCAGCCGGCTGAACCGGCCAGGCCGAAGTCCAATCCCTGGGGCCGCAATCCGACCGGACCCAAGGGTCCGTGGTCGTGAGCGAAGCGAAACGCCGGCACCGAATTTCAGGCGATCATGAAAACAATGCAGCGAGCCCCGGCGAACCTGTTGCGGGCTTGGCCGCGCGCAAGGCCGCGGCACGATTGCTGGCCGCCGTCATCGATGCGAGGACGCCGCTGGACGGGCTGACCGACCACGAGAACGGTCATCCGCAATACAAGGCGCTCGATCTGCGTGACCGGGCGCTGGTGCGCGCCATACTGGTCACTGCGCTTCGCTTCCGCATGACCATATCAGGGTTGCTGGCCCGCCGCCTGGAAAAGCCGCTGCCACCCAACGCCACCGCGCTTTCGCATATTCTGCATGTAGCAGCGGCGCAGATCCTGTTCCTCGATATTCCCGACAGCGCCGCAGTCGACCTTGCCGTGACCCACGCCAAGTCCGATCCGCGCACGGTGCGCTTCTCCGGTCTCGTCAATGGCGTGCTGCGCACGCTGGCGCGATCCAAGCAGGCCGAACTGGCTGCAGCGCTTGCCGCCACCGACGAAGCGCCGAAATGGTTTTCCCACAGGCTGAAAGCCGCCTATGGCACTGAGAAAGCCAGGCAAATCCTCGCCGCCCACAGGTACGAGGCGCCGGTCGACTTCACGGTCAAGACCGATCCTGCGCTGTGGGCCGAGCGGCTCGGCGGCATCGTGCTGCCGACCGGCACTGTGCGCGTGGAGAAACTCAGCGCCTCGGTCACTGAACTGCCCGGCTTTGAAGACGGCGCCTGGTGGGTCCAGGATGCCGCCGCCAGCCTTCCGGCCCGGCTTTTCGGCGACGTGAGGGGTTTGCGCGTCGCCGATCTCTGCGCCGCCCCCGGCGGCAAGACCGCTCAGCTCATTCTCGGCGGCGCCACGGTCACCGCGATCGATTCCTCGAAGAACCGGTTGGCGCGGCTCTCGCAAAATCTCGAACGGCTCGGTTTGTCCGCAGAGGTTGTCCAGGCCGATCTGCTCAAATACGAGCCGGAACAACTGTTCGACGCCGTCCTCCTCGACGCGCCCTGCTCCTCGACCGGCACGGTGCGGCGGCATCCCGACGTGCCGTGGACGAAGACGGCGGCCGACATCGAAAAGCTCGCCAATCTGCAACGCAGCCTGCTCGCCCGCGCCGTCAGCCTGGTCAAGCCTGGCGGGCGCATCGTCTTTTCCAACTGCTCGCTCGACCCGCTCGAAGGCGAGGCGCTTCACCGCGCCTTCCTCGCCGGGACGGCTGACATTGTCGACGATCCGCTCCGCCCGGGCGAGATCGCCGGCATTGATCCGTTCCTGACGCCGCAGGGCACGCTGCGCACCACGCCCGCAGATCTGGAGCTCGGCTCACCGGAACGGTCCGGCCTGGATGGCTTCTTCGCCGCCCGCATGCGCAGACCCGGCCAACGCTGAAAGTTTGAAGACTGTTTTAGGAAGAATCTTGCGGAAAGCAGGCTGAATTCCAAGGCCTCCGTGGAATTCGCCTTCGCATAAGTTCTTGAATCACATAAGCTTGTCTTCGGATTGGGCGCTACGAGGAGGGCTTTTGGCGATCGCTGCCGGCAGCACGACGCGTCTATGGACGCTTGTCGCGAAGGAGTTTTGGCGCAAGACGCGCCGGCGCCTGCGTGGCGGGCCGATCCATCGCTGGCGCTACTCCGGCCGCACACCGGAACGCGTGTTGATCGCGCCGCCGGACCTGCGCCTGGCCGACCGGCAGATCGCGCTCGAGATTTATTATGGCCGCTATCCGCTGTCGGGACATCTGGTCGAAACCGGCGGCAAGTCGCCCTTCCAGATCGCCGTGGCCAATCCCGGCTGGCAAAAGGCCCTGCACGGCTTTCGCTGGCTGCGCCATATGCGCGCCGCCGGTACCGAGCTTGCCGCCGCCAATGCCCGCGCGCTGGTCTCCGACTGGATCGCCATTCATGGCAGCAATATTTCCGGTGTCGCCTGGGAGCCCGGCACGACGGCCAAGCGCGTCATTGCCTGGCTGCAGCATTCCTCGGTGGTGCTGCAGGGTGCTGAATTTCCCTTCTACCGGGCCTTCCTGAAATCGCTGGCCATGCAGATCCGCTATCTCAGGGCGATGGCACGCGAGATGCCGGACGGCAAAGACAGGCTGCGCGCCCGCATCGCGCTTGCCTTTGCCGCTCTGTCGCTACCGGCGCCGGCGTCGGCGCTGCGCGGCGCGACCCGCAACCTCGCCGAGGAACTCGACCGTCAGATTCTGCCGGATGGCGGCCATATTTCCCGCAATCCGATGGCCGTGCTTGAAATCCTCGCCGACCTTCTGCCGCTGCGACAGACCTATGCCAATCAGGCCGAAACGCCGCCGGCGGCGCTGATGGGCGCCATCGATCGCATGCTGCCGGCGCTGCGTTTCTTTCGCCACCAGGACGGCAGCCTCGCCCGCTTCAACGGCATGGGCGCGACCATCCACAACCGCATCGCCACCATTCTGCGCCACGACGACACCGCCGGCGCGCCGTTGCTGCACGCACCGCATTCGGGCTACGAGCGCCTCTCCATGGGCGGCGTCACCGTGATCGCCGATACCGGCCCGCCACCGTCCATCGATGTTTCCAACGCGGCGCACGCCGGATGCCTTTCCTTTGAGCTGTCTTCCGGCCGCCGCCACTATGTCGTCAACGCCGGCGTGGACACCTATGGCGCCGCCGAATTCCGGCCGCTTGCCCGCGCCACGGCCGCCCATTCGACAGCCACCATCAACGACACCTCGTCGGCTCGTTTCAGCCACTCGCTGCGCGTCAACGATCTGCTCGGCACGCCGCTGATCGGCGGCCCACAGCATGTGCCTTGCAAGCGCACTGATCAGCAAGGCATCCAGGGTTTTCTGGCTCGCCATGACGGCTATGTCGCGCGTTTCGGCTTGCTGCATGAGCGCGAACTGAAATTGTCGACGAACGGCAATGTGCTCGCCGGCAGGGATCGCCTTCTGCGGCCGGGCAATGCTGCGATCCGCAACAACGGCCGCGATTTCGTCACCGTGCGCTTCCACATCCATCCCGACATAGGCCTGCTCAAGGACGAGCACGACCGTCTGGTGCTGACCGCCGATGAAGCCGACACATGGGTGTTCACCTGCACCGAGGTGACGCCCGAGGTCGAAGAATCCATTTATTTCGCCGGTCTTGGCGGCCCGCGCCGCAGCCGGCAGATCGTGCTGGCCTTCAAGGCGTCAGAGATTTCCGAAGTCCATTGGCAACTGACACGGACGGCCATCGCCGGTCATCCGGCAAAAAGCTGAGACTGCGGTTAGTCCCGCAGTTTGATTTCCAGGCCTCATGTGCTACGGCGCGCGGACACTGTCCCAACCAGCCGTGAAAGGCCGCCAGCCCATGGCCGTCGCCGCCAAGAACATTCCCGCGCCCGACCTCGTTCCCGTTCGCCGCGCGCTGCTTTCCGTTTTCGACAAGACCGGGCTCATCGATTTCGCCAGGGCGCTGGCCGCGGCCGGCGTCGAGCTGGTCTCCACCGGCGGCACGGCAAAGGCGATCGCCGAGGCAGGCTTGGCTGTACGCGACGTCTCCGAACTCACCGGCTTTCCCGAGATCATGGACGGCCGCGTCAAGACCCTGCATCCGTCCGTGCACGGCGCGTTGCTTGGCGTGCGCGACGATCCCGAACACGCCGCGGCGATGCGCGATCATGGCATCGAGCCAATCGATCTCGTCGTCTCCAATCTCTACCCTTTCGAGGATGTCCGCCGCTCCGGCGCCGCTTACGCCTCGATCGTCGAGAACATCGACATAGGCGGCCCGGCGATGATCCGCGCTTCGGCCAAGAACCACGCTTACGTCGCCATTGTCACCGATCCCGAGGACTATGCCTCGGTGCTCAACGCGCTGGAGATGAATTTCGGCTCGCTCTCGCTGGATTTCCGCAAGAAGCTGGCGGCCAAGGCCTTCGCCCGCACCGCGACCTATGATGCGGCGATTTCCGGCTGGTTCGCCGAAGCGCTGGAGATCGAGCATCCCACCTGGCGCGCCTTCGGCGGCAGGCTCGACCAGGTGATGCGCTACGGCGAGAACCCGCACCAGAGCGCCGGCTTCTACGTCGATGGCGACAAGCGACCGGGCGTCGCGACGGCGCGCCAGCTTCAGGGCAAGCAGCTTTCCTACAACAACATCAACGACACCGACGCCGCCTTCGAACTGGTCGGCGAGTTCGATCCGGCCCGCTCCGCCACCGTCGCCATCATCAAGCACGCCAACCCATGCGGCGTCGCCGAGGGCGCTTCGCTGAAGGCGGCCTATGCCAAAGCGCTTGCCTGCGATCCGGTCTCGGCCTTTGGCGGCATTGTCGCGATGAACCGCACCCTCGATGCCGAGGCAGCCGAAGAGATCGTCAAAACCTTCACCGAGGTCATCATCGCGCCGGGCGCCTCGGACGAAGCAATCCGCATCGTCGCCGCCAAGAAGAATCTGCGCTTGCTGGTCACCGGCGGCTTGCCCGATCCGCGCGCCGCCGGCTCCACTGTGAAATCCGTTTCCGGCGGGTTGCTCGTCCAGGGCCGCGACAATGCGGTGGTCGACGACCTCGACCTGAAAGTCGTGACCCGGCGCGCGCCGACGCCGGCCGAAATGGCCGATCTCAAATTCGCTTTCCGCGTCGCAAAGCACGTCAAGTCGAACGCCATCGTCTATGTCAGAGACGGTGCCACCGTCGGCATCGGCGCAGGCCAGATGAGCCGCGTCGATTCCTCGCGCATCGCCGCGCGCAAGGCGCTCGACGCGGCCGAGGCAGCCGGCCTGGCCGAGCCGCTGACCAAGAATTCTGTCGTCGCCTCGGATGCCTTTTTCCCGTTCGCCGACGGGCTGCTGTCGGCGATCGAAGCCGGCGCCACCGCCGTCATCCAGCCGGGCGGCTCGATGCGCGACGACAATGTCATCGCCGCCGCCGACGCCCACGGCATCGCGATGGTGTTTACTGGCGTCAGGCATTTCAGGCATTAGCGCCTCACCCTCCCCCTCGTGGACCCCTCGTGGGGAGGGTCGGCAAACGATCTTTGCGAAGCAAAGTTCGTGAGCGGGGTGGGGGAGCGCCGGGGGGGGGGGGGGGGGGGCGGGCGGCGGCGGGGGGGGGGGGGGCGGCGCGCGGGGGCGGGGGGGGGGGCGGGCCCGCGGCGCGCGCGCGCGAGCGCGGGGGCCGCGCGGGGCCGCG
>NZ_JBVVPV010000046.1:36924-47949 GCF_055811735.1 Mesorhizobium sp. WSM4850
TGGTGGGGGGGGGGGGGGCCGCCCCCCCCCCCCCCCGCTCCGCTTCGCGGATCGACCCTCCCCACAAGGGGGAGGGTAAGCTCACTCCGCCGGCCGGTTGTCCGCCGGATACGGCGTGCGGACCAGGATCGCCAGGCCGACGCCGAGGAACAGCACGATTACAGCCATGCCGAGCCGTTGCGAACCGCTTACCCAGCCTATGGTCGACACCAGAAACGGCGCGAGGAAGCTGGTCGCCCGTCCGGCCAGCGCATAGATGCCGAAATAGCGACCCGATTCGGCCGCGGTGACGCTACGCGCCATGTAGGAGCGTGACGAGGCTTGTACTGGCCCGAAGGCAAGGCCGATCAGCAAGCCGTAAAGAATGTAGGCCTTTTCCGCCGCCGTGCCGAACAGGCCGCCCGAGTCGGCGGTGGAGAGCTGTAGCATCCCGAGCAGCGTGAAACCCGGTCCGGTCGAGACGATGCCGATTGTCGCGACAGACAGCATAACCAGCGAAATCATCACCACGGCCTTGGAGCCGAGCGCCGTGTCGAGACGGGCGGCGATCCAGCAGCCGACGATGGCAACGACGTTGAGGATGATGCCGAACAGGCCGATCTCGGTGATCGACCAGGCGAACATCCCTGCCGCGAAAAGTCCTCCCAGCGCAAGCAGCGCATTGACGCCGTCTTGATAGATCATGCGGGCGACCAGGAAGCGGAAGATGCCGCTGCGCTGGCGCACTTCGGCCAGTGTCGACTTCAGCTCCGACAGCCCCTCGCGCACCGCCGGCCCGATCGGAATGCCTTTGGCGGCATCCGGGGTAAAGAAGAACATCGGCAGGATGAACAGCAAGTACCAGCCAGCCGACAGTGGTCCGGTCGCCCGAGCGTCCTCGCCGAAGATCGGGTCGAGACCGAGGAGCGGGTCGAGACCGACGATCGTCTTGCCGGTCTCCGGCAAACCCGCCATGAAGGCGACGACGAAGATCAACGCGATCATGCCGCCGAGATAACCAAGACCCCAGGCCATGTTTGAGATGCGGCCGATTTCGCTCTTCGGAACCAGGCGCGGCATCATCGAATCGTTGAACACCGTCGAGAATTCCGCCGCCACCGACGCCAGCGAAAACAAAGCCGCGATAAGAAACAGATTTGAGCCCGGCGCGGCAAACCAGAGCAAACAAAGACTCGTGATCTTGATCGCAGCAAAGCACGCGATCCACGGCTTTCGCGGGCCGGTCTGGTCTGCGATCGAGCCGAGTATGGGCGACAAAACGGCAATGACCAGTCCCGCCGCGGCGATGCTCCAACCCCAGACCGTCAGGCCAAGTAGATGCTGGGATTCGACGTAAGCTTCAACTGCGGCTGGACCGGCTGCCTCGGCAGCTTGCATGGCAGCCGGATCCAGAACCATGCGCGAAGCGAAATAAGGGCCGAAGATGAAGGTGGTGATGACCGTGAAGAACGGCTGTGCTGCCCAGTCGAACAGCATCCACCCCCAGATGCCGCGTTCCGGCGCTCGCTGCACTGCTACCTCGGCCATATTCCCTCCTGCCCCGTTCGCTTGGCCCGCGACCGGCGCCATGTCTGCATGTTTCCGGTGCTCACGCAAATGACAGGGGTCGCGCCGCCCCTCATTGCCCTGCCGGGCATTTCTCCCCGTATAGGGACGGGGAGAAAGACATTGTCATCGGCGGTTTCGCGAACGGCTGCCGTTGCAGAAAAGGCGCTGGCAGTGCAGCAAGTTCCTTCTCCCCGTCACTATACGGGGAGAAGGTGGCGGCAGCCGGATGAGGGGCAGCGCCGGCCTTGTGAAGCGAACAGCTCACAGCGCTGTCAGGTCGCTGATCAGCCCCGATGCCACCGACAGCCGCGACACGGTGATGTCGCCGCCCTCGGTCAGCGCCTGCAGCCGCTCGCGGATGCGCCCGACCCTCTCGCCGCCGGCCTCCAGCCATGCCGCCACCGGGTCCGCCGCCCCGGCATGGCCGGTGAGCGCCGCCACGGCGATGCCGCGCCTGGCTGCGCCGATCGTGTCGGTGGCGCGGAAAAGCGCCAACTGATCGTAGTAGTCGGACGGCGCGATCGAGCGCGCCGCATCCTCGACGCGCGGAATGCGGAAGGCATCGCTGACCGCGAAAAACGCCTTCGCGGCGGCGATGATGTCGGCATTCGCCGTTCGGGCCGTCAGCGCGATGTCAGGCACGACGCCGGCCACATCGGTCAGCGCCAGATGTTCTGCCAGCTGTTCGGGCGCGCCGCCCTTGGCCAGACCATGCCGCCGCTCCTCTATCCGCTCGCGCGAGAAGGCCGGAAGCAGCGAAGGGAGCTTCGGCTCCAGTGCCTTGCGGGCGTTCTGCAATTCGGCGATCCGTTGGCCCAGCGGAGCGGTGCTGGTATCGTTCTTGAGATACCAGCCGCTGGCGACATAGGTAAGCCGACTGACGGCTTGATAAAGGTCGAGCTGCACCTGCCCGTCGATCTGGTTGTCGAGCGCGTCGATCTGGCGATAGAGCGCCGGCAAGCCAAAGCCGTCGCGCACCACAGCGAAGGTCCGGACCACGTCGGCCGCGCTGCGACCGGTTGCTTCCTGCAGCCTGTTGACGAAGGGTGGGCCGCCGCGATTGACCAGATCGTTGGTGACGACACGGGCGATGATTTCGCGGCGCAGGCGATGGCCATGGATTTCGGCCGCGAATTTCTTCGTCATCCGGTCCGGAAAATAGCCCATCAGGTCACGGTCGAAATGCGGATCGTCCGGCACGTCGCTGGCGACGATGTCGGAAAACAGCACGATCTTGGCATAGGCCAGCAGCACGCCGAGCTCGGCCCTGGTCAACGGCTCGCCGCGCGCCTCGCGCTCGGCAAGGCCTGCCGGCGACGGCAGAGCTTCGACATTGCGGTCGAGCAGGCCGCGCGCCTCGAGCGCTGCCATGAAACGGCTCTGATGGGCGATATCGGCAAGGCCGCGCTTGCGGGCAAGGGACAACGCCAGCGTCTGCTCGTAATTGTTGGACAGCACCAGCGCGCTCACCTCGTCGGTCATTTCGGCGAGAAGCTTGTTGCGCGCTGGGCGGGTCAGCGCCCCCTTGCGCATGGCGGAAGCCAGCGCGATCTTGATGTTGACCTCGACGTCGGAGCAGTTGACGCCGCCCGAATTGTCGATGGCGTCGGAATTGCAGCGCCCGCCATTCAGCCCGAACTCAATGCGGGCCCGCTGCGTCGCGCCAAGATTGGCGCCCTCGCCGATGACCTTGGCGCGCACTTCGAGCGCAGTCACCCGAATGGCATCGTTGGCGCGATCGCCAGCGTCCTGGTTGGTTTCCGTCGATGCCCTGAGATAGGTGCCGATGCCGCCGAACCACAAAAGGTCGACCGGCGCCTTGAGGATGGCGCTCATGATCTCGACCGGCGAGGCGGTCGTCTTGCCGAGGCCGATCGCCGCGGCCGCGGCCGGCGGCAGCGTGATCGATTTCTGGCTGCGCGAGACGATGATGCCGCCTTCGGACAGTTTTGTCTTGTCGTAGTCCTGCCAGCTCGAACGGGCGAGGGCGAACATGCGCCGGCGCTCGGCCATCGAAACCGCCATGTCGGGAGCGGGATCGATGAAGATGTCACGATGGTCGAAGGCGGCGATCAGCCGGGTCTGCTCGGACAGGAGCATGCCGTTGCCGAACACGTCGCCCGACATGTCGCCGACGCCGACAACGGTGAAGGGTGTGGTCTGGATATCGCGGTTCATCTCGCGGAAATGCCGCTTGACCGCTTCCCAGGCGCCCTTGGCGGTGATGCCCATCTTCTTGTGGTCGTAGCCGGCCGAGCCGCCGCTGGCGAAGGCGTCGTCGAGCCAGAAGCCATGCTTCTCGCTGATGGCATTGGCGGTGTCGGAGAAGGTCGCCGTGCCCTTGTCTGCGGCGACGACGAAATAGGGGTCGTCCTGGTCGCGCCGCACGACCTCAGCCGGCGGAATGACGCCGTCCAGGCCGATATTGTCGGTGATCGACAACAGGCTGGAGACGTAATTCTTGTAGGCGGACGCGCCGGCTTCGAAGATGGCGTCGCGGCCGGCGCCCATCGGCAGCTTCTTCGGATAGAAACCGCCCTTGGCGCCAACCGGCACGATCACCGCGTTCTTGACCTGCTGCGCCTTGACTAAACCGAGCACCTCGGTGCGGTAGTCCTGGGCGCGGTCCGACCAGCGCAGGCCGCCGCGCGCGACCGGGCCGAAGCGCAGATGCACGCCCTCGACCTCGGAGCCGTAGACGAAGATCTCCCGCCACGGCCGCGGCGCCGGCAGGCCGTCGACCGCTTGCGAATCGAGCTTGATCGCCAGCGACTGGCCCTTCTCCTTCAGATCGGGAACGAAATGATTGGTGCGCAGCGAGGCTTCGATCAGGTTGAGGTAACGACGGACGATGGTGTCGTCGTCGATGTTGGGAACCTCTTCCAGCGCATCCCTGATCTTGGCCTTGAGGTGCCTGGCCGCGACCGCCCCGTCCGTCTGCGCCGTCGGTCCGAGGCGGGCGACGAACAGCTCATGCAGGCCACGCGCGATCTCCGGATAGCGGTTGAGCGCGGCGGCAATGAAATCCTGGCTCTGTGGGATGCCGGCCTGCTGCAGATAGCGGCCGTAGGCGCGCAGGATGGAAATCTCGGCCGACCACAGGCCGGCGGTCTGGGTAAGGCCGTTATAGCCGTCATTGTCGATGTCGCCGCGCCAGACGGAAAGGAACGCGTCTTCGAACAGCGCGCCGCGGTCGCCAAGGTCGATTGGCTTGCCGTAGCTGTTTTCGAGTTCCATGTCGTGGATGAAGACCATGCCCGGCTGATCAGTATTGATCATGTCGGAAGCCTCGTCCCCGACCTCGAAGGTGCGCTCGCTGATAACGCGGAAACCGATGTTCTCCAGCACCGGCACCCGTCGCGACAGCGCCACCGGGCTGCCATGGTGATAGATCTTCAGCGCCGCCTGATGCGGTTCCTGGTTGGCATGACGATAATAGTCGATGGCGATCGGATTGGCCGCGCTGATCCTGGCGATGCGCCCGGCATCGGCCAGCGCCTCCGCCGGTGAGAAGCTGTCGCGATAGCTTCCCGAGAAGCGCGAGGCGATCGCCGTGAGCGCCGCATCGGCGCCGGTCTCTTCGGCGGTCTCGCGCAGAATGTCGTCCCAGGTCCGCACGATGGCGCGGATCGCTGCCTCGATCGTCGCCTGGTCGACCTTCGGCGTCCTGCCGCCGGAACGGCCGATGATGAAGTGGACACGAGCCAGCCCGCCTTCCGGGAAGGCCGGGTAGTAGGCCGAAAGCCGGCCCTGGAACATCGTCTTCAGATAGGTGCCGATCTTCTCGCGCACGACGCTGTCGTAGCGGTCGCGCGGCACGAAAACGAGGATCGAGACGAAACGGTCGAACTGATCGGCGCGCACCAGCGCCCTGACGCGCGGCCGCTCGATCAGCCCCAGAATGGCTTCGGCGTGCTTGCGCAGGATCGGCACCGGAACCTGGAACAGCTCGTCGCGCGGATAGCTCTCCAGCACGTTGATCAGTGCCTTGCCGGAGTGGTCTTCAGGGTTGAAACCGGATTTGGCGATGATGGTTTCGGCTTTCGACCTGAGATAGGGGATCTTCATCACCGAGCGCGTGTAGGCAGTCGAGGTGAACAGGCCGACAATGCGCAGCTCGCCGGCAAGCACGCCCTTGGCGGTGTAGGTCTTGACGCCGATGTAATCGAGATAGATGCGGCGGTGCACCGACGATTTGGCATTGGCCTTGGTGACGATCAGCGGTTCCGGCCCGTGCAGGAAGGCGCGGATTTCCGGCGTCGTCGACACCGCTTCGGTGCCGCGCCGCAGCACCAGCACGTCGGGATCGGAGAGGATGCCGAGGCCGGGCTTTTCGGTGCGCTCCAGGGTGCCGCTCTTCTCGCCGCCGGTATATTTGAACTCGCGCATGCCGAGGAAGGTGAAATTGTCGTCGCGCAGCCATTCGAGGAGGGCGATCGCTTCGGTGACGTTGGCCTTGTCGAGCGGCACCGGAGCGTAGCGGAACTCGGAGATTGCCTGGTCGAGGCGGGCCAGCATCGGCTTCCAGTCGGTGACGGCGGCGCGCACCTGGCCCAATATTTTCTTCAGCCGGTCAGCCAATGCCTCGGCCTGCTCGGACGAAACACGGCCGATATGGACGTGGATGACGCTCAGCCGTTCATGACTGTGATCGCCCTTGGCGAAGCCGCCATCGCCGAGGATTTCGTCGACGCCGCTCTTGCCGTGCCTGACGACGATGACCGGATGGGTAACCAGCAGCGGTTCGCCAGCGCTCTCGGTGATCTCGCCGAGGATGGAATCGAACAGGAACGGCATGTTGTCGTTGACGACGGTGATCACCGTCATCGGCCTGCCCTGGCGCACGACACCGGAATCAACCTCTATGGCGACGACGCAATCGCCCTTCTTGTGCCTGGCGACGGCGCGTCCGGCGAGATCGGCGGCGCGTTCGAGGGCGGTGACCTCATAGGCGGCGACATCTTCGGCCGGCGCACGGGCCAGCAAGTAATCGGCAAGCCTGCCGGGTTTCTCGCTGCCCTTGGCCGTGCTTATCTTTTTCAACTGGCTTGCAGATTTCAGGCCGGCCATGTCGCTAAATCCCTCCCTCATATGTTTTGCGACTATGGTAGCAGATGACCGATATTTGGCGACAAAGGTTTGACCGCTTGCGACGAAATGTCGGGATTCGCCGGTGGGTCACCGAAAATGAGGAGAAAATCCGCCATAAAAGACAAAATCGTCGCACTTGACCTCGCGCCTGCGGAACTGAGCGAAGCGACGAAAGCCTATTTCGCCAAATGCGAGGAGAAGCTCGGCCTCGTTCCCAATGTGCTTTTGGCCTACGCTTTCGACGAGACGAAGCTGCGCGCCTTCACCGACATACCAGGCGATGGCGCGGTGAGAGCATGGCGGTTGCGAGCCAACCGGACCTCACATTAGTGATTCGCATTCTCGTTGCTTGTTTTTCGGTTTGGTCCGATGATCGCCCTGCGGCGTGACCGCATGTCGGTTTGACGCCCGCCGATCAACGGAAGATCAACGGAGGAGAACATGGCGAAATTTCTCTATGTCTATCACGGCTCCGGCAAGATGCCGACCGACGACGCCGAACGGCAAGCGGCGATGGATGCCTGGAACGGCTGGTACGGCAAGCTTGGCTCGGCCGTGGTCGACGGTGGCAATCCGGTCGGCATGTCGAAGACCGTGCTGCCCGGCGGCAAAGTCGAGAACAATGGCGGCAGCAATCCGACCGCCGGTTACACAATCATCGAAGCGAACGACATCGACGATGCCGTCGCCAAGGCCAAGGATTGTCCTATCCTGAAGGACCCGGGTTTCAGCGTCGAGATCGCGCCGATCATCGAAATGGGCTGACGCACCGGCTCAGGATCGAGCCGCAATCGCCGCCGCGGCACCGGCCATGGTGGTGGCGCTGACGCGGTTGGCGATCTTCATCGCCCGCCTGCTCTTCAAGAGTTTTCGCGCCTGCGCTGCCGCCAGCACCCAGGCCAGATCGATGGCGACCAGAACCACGGCCATGGTCAGCGTCAGCTCGATCCAGCCGACGACCGTCACTGAGGCGAGATCGATGATGGTCGGCAGCAGCGCCAGGTAGAACATCATGATCTTGGGATTGCCGAGCGTCACCGCCATGCCGGCAAAGAACAGTTTGACGGCCGACTCCTCGCGCGGCATCTCGCCTTCGCGCGCCTCGACCGGGGCCGTCCACATCTTCCAGGCGAGGTAGGCGAGATAGGCGACGCCGACCCATTTCAGCACGACGAAGGCAAGATGGAAGGTCTGCGCCACCACCGCCAGCCCGAACACCGCCAGCGACAGCCAGATGGCCTCGCCGATCCACATGGCGAGCAGGAATGGAAACACGTCGCGAAAGCCCTTTGCGATAACCCGCGCCACCAGGGCGGCAATCGAGGGGCCGGGCGAGCCCGCGGCGACGAAAAGGGCGGCGGCGAAGATCAAAAGCGAGGTGACGTGCATGTGAGTGCCTTCGAGCGTCAGAGAGCCCAAGGATACCCGATCAGCGGCGGTTTGGCACCCCTGCAGCTTGCAGAGAACTTTGCCCTCTGAACAGGCGTCGGCGCTGCCCCTCATCTGGCTGCCGCCATCTTCTCCCCGTCAACGGGGAGAAGGGCGCTGTCATCGACGGTTCCGCCAATTACCAGCGTTGCAAGAAATGAACGCCGAGGGTGCGGTCAGCGGTCTTCTCCCCGTCCACGGGGAGAAGGTGCCGGCAGGCGGATGAGGGGCAGCGCCGACCTCCATGGATCAGGCCAAGCCCGTCTATGTCGGAAATATGCGTCGCGAGAGCATAGATCCCTTACGCACTAAGCATCGAGACGCAAACTTCAGCCTCGGGTCGATTGCCGTATGCGACAGCCGTGACGAGTTTGCCGCAGATCTCTCGACATCCGCTTACGCCGCGCCGACCACTTTCGCCGACTTCTCAAAACGCTTGCGCTCGTTCGGGTCGAGATAGAGCTTGCGCAGGCGGATGGTCTTCGGCGTCACTTCGACCAGCTCGTCGTCCTGGATCCAGGCCAGCGCGCGTTCCAGCGTCATGCGGATCGGCGGCGTCAGCTTCACCGCCTCATCCTTGCCGGCGGCGCGGATGTTGGTCAGCTTCTTGCCCTTCAGCACGTTCACTTCGAGGTCGTTGTCGCGTGAATGGATGCCGATGATCATGCCCTGATAGACCTTGACGCCCGGATCGATGACCATCGGGCCGCGGTCTTCCAGGTTCCACATCGCATAGGCCACTGATTCACCCTGCTCGTTGGAGATCAGCACGCCATTGGTGCGGCCCGGCAGCTCGCCCTTGTAAGGCTCGTAGGCATGGAACAGCCGGTTCATGACTGCTGTGCCGCGGGTGTCGGTCAGCAGTTCCGACTGGTAGCCGATCAGGCCGCGCGTCGGCGCGTGGAAGACGATACGCTGGCGGTTGCCGCCCGACGGGCGCAATTCGACCATCTCGGCCTTGCGCTCCGACATTTTTTGCACGACGACGCCGGCATGCTCTTCGTCGACGTCGATGACGACTTCCTCGACCGGCTCGAGCAACTCGCCGTTCTCGCCCTTCTGCATGACGACGCGCGGCCGCGACACGGCAATCTCGAACCCTTCGCGGCGCATCGTCTCGATCAACACGGCAAGCTGCAATTCGCCGCGGCCGGAGACGAAAAACGAATCCTTGTCAGGCGATTCCTCGATTTTCAGCGCGACATTGCCTTCGGCCTCGCGCAGCAGGCGGTCGCGAATGACGCGGCTGGTCACCTTGTCGCCCTCGGTGCCGGCCAGCGGGCTATCGTTGACGAGGAACGACATCGTCACGGTCGGCGGATCGATCGGCTGCGCATGCAGCGGCTCGGTCACCGACAGGTCGCAGAACGTGTCGGCGACGGTGCCCTTCGACAGGCCGGCGATGGCGACGATGTCACCCGCCTGCGCCTCGTCGATCGGCTGGCGCTCGAGCCCGCGGAAAGCCAGGATCTTCGAGATACGGCCGGTTTCGACCTGGGTGCCGTCATGATGCAGCACCTTGACCGCCTGGTTGGATTTCAGCGTGCCGGATTCGATGCGGCCGGTGATGATGCGGCCAAGGAACGGATTGGCTTCCAGGATGGTGCCGATCATCCGGAACGGGCCGGGGTGGACGGTCGGCGCCGGCACGTGCTTGATGACGAGGTCGAACAGCGGCGCCAAGCCTTGGTCCTTCGGACCTTCGGGGTTTTCCGACACCCAGCCGTCGCGGCCCGAGCCGTAAAGGATCGGGAAGTCGAGTTGCTCGTCGGTGGCGTCGAGCGCTGCAAACAGGTCGAACACTTCGTTGACCACCTCGACGTGGCGGGCGTCCGGCCGGTCGATCTTGTTGATGACGACGATCGGCTTCAATCCGACCTTGAGCGCCTTGCCGACGACGAATTTTGTCTGCGGCATCGGCCCTTCGGCGGCGTCGACCAGCACGATGGCTGAATCCACCATCGACAGGATGCGCTCGACTTCACCGCCGAAATCGGCGTGGCCGGGGGTGTCGACGATGTTGATGCGGGTGTCCTTCCAGTCGACCGAGGTCGCCTTGGCCAGGATGGTGATGCCGCGTTCCTTTTCGAGGTCGTTCGAATCCATGGCGCGTTCGGCAACGCGCTGGTTGTCGCGGAATGAGCCGGACTGTTTCAGGAGCTGGTCGACGAGGGTGGTTTTCCCATGGTCGACGTGCGCGATGATCGCGATATTACGAATTTTCATGTTGTGGTCTCGGGAGCGTTGTAGGCAGCAGGCCAAAAGGCGCTGCCTCTTTCGGTTGGGCGGCTCATACAGGGTTTTTCGCAATTGCGAAAGAGGAGGCGTGCCACCAAATAAATGGTCACCAAATCTTAAGCGTCTTGGTGTGAAATTGAATTATTAACCAAAGCGGAACCTTTCACTGTCGGGACAGTTCAAATTTCATGAGCAAAACGGGCATCAGATACCGGCCAATCCTTGCATGGGCTGCCCTCGCCGTTCTGCTTGCGGCAGGCGTGGCACAGTCGGCCGCGACGTCGAAGGAGCCTGCCCTGCCGTCCGACACCCGAACGCCGGAGCAGTTGTTTGCCGACGCTCCCGATGGCGTCGACCCGGTGGTCACCGGGCCGGTCAGCGCCGCCTTCAAGCAAAGGCAGGAGGCCGCCAACTGCGACGGCGCTGTTTGGCCCAATATTCCGACCGTTTGCTATCCAGACTGACGACCGCCGACGGCGGTAGTCATCCCGAGATACCGTTCCGCTGCGATCCTTCACGCCCCCGTCTGCCCTGCCGGGCATCTCCCCCACAAGGGGAGAGATCGGACGTCGCCGCCGCTTTCGCCAACCTCCAACGTTGCAGGCGCGAGCGGAGCGCCCAAGCTGCCAATCTCCCCCCATGGGGCATATGCGCTAAGATAGGTGTTGCAGCGGGGAATCGGTTGTGATTCTACGCTGCGATGACTCACGAATCGCTTGT
>NZ_JBVVPV010000047.1:0-47925 GCF_055811735.1 Mesorhizobium sp. WSM4850
GTCGTTGACCCAGGCACACGCAAGATCATCAAGATCATCGAATGACGTAAGCGACTGGGAGGACAGCCCGCCGTGCCGAAAGGTGCGGCGGGCTTTTTTATTTTTGGAACAAAGCCGCGATGGCGAGGCCTGCCGTAGCAATCAATGTGCTGAAGCTTGTCATGTCATTATGTCGAGAACGGGATCGTATGCCCTTGAGACGAGCGGGGACGACCATCTGCTTTCGACTGCGGTTAATCGGCGGCATCAACAAGCTCGTTGACGAGAACGGGCCGAGACGGAAGGACTGGGGCTATGGAACCCTGAACAGGCGCATGTTGTTGATGGTCATTGCCGGCCCGCCTATCCGGGCCGCAAAATCCAAACATAAGGAGTAACGAGTGTTGGCCAGTCAACGAGGAAGGCGCGTCCGCGCTGAGATTGCTCTTGCCCAGAACCTGATGCTCGCGCCCTGGGTCGTGGGGTTGCGGTTGCCGATCCTGGCTGCCGAGGCAACCAGTTCGCTGGTTTCAGGTCGGCCGGAAACCGTCAAGGCGGTGAGCGAAAAAGTTTCGGCCCTTGCGCAGGGGATTCTTGCGGCACAGGTGGCTTGGACGCGGGGCGCATTGACATTGCCGCTCGTCATAGCCGACGCGTCATCGCCGCTGGCCGATATCGGGCGATCAATGGCCCTTGCTGCTCTTGAGCCTGCGGGGCGGCAGGTTCGCCTAAATCACCGCCGACTTTCCAGGCGCCGCAAACGGTGAAGCCGCAAGAGGCGAAAACACCCGCAGCAAGGCTGCAACTGCCGCAGTCCATCGATGAATGTGCGATGGACGTGTAAAACTTGGCGGAATTTCAATGAAAACCTCTTCCGGGGCGGCGGCGGAGAAAATGATTTCTACCACCGTATACCCGGGCGGTCGCAATCACCTGATAGACGCGAAAAGAACGCGCCGTCGGCGGATTGACACTTCAGTCGGGATACAGCTCTTTGCCGTTAATGGAGGTGTCGGGAACTGAGCTTCGGTTCGGCGGTTGAGAAGAGGGAGAGTTACGGAGGTTAAGGTGAACGGCTTGCTGAAGACTGGACTTTTGACAGGCGTGACCGGCACGGTCGCAAGTGTTGTGACGGCGGCGTTCCTCGTCCTTCTGGCCAAAGCCGAAGGAAAGTCGGCGTTGCAGCCGACCAACGCCACCAGCCACTGGCTCCACGGCGACAAGGCTGGTGCGGTTAGGAAGGCCGACCTCGCGCACACGGCGGTCGGCTTCGGCACCCATCATGCTTCGGCCATATTCTGGGCCGCTCCTTTCGAGGCTTGGCTCGCCAGAAATTCTCCGCGGTCGCCGCTACTGATGCTGCGCGATGCCTCCGCGGTAGCCGCGATCGCTGCGGCTGTGGACTATCTCGTTGTGCCGAAGCGGCTGACCCCGGGCTGGGAGACAGTGCTTTCTAAGCGCTCCATCGCAGCTGCGTATGTAGCGCTCGCTGTGGGTTTGGCTGCCGGTGGACTAGTCGCGCAGGAGATGCGAAAAGGCGAGGTAGGGCCATAGCGCCGGGCATTTCGTGGCCATTGAACTCCTGGTGCAAAAGCTTCTGTACTACGGCACGAAGTGGAGAACCGTACGGCAGCGACCGCGGGTGTATCGATTCAGTTCGTGAACACAAACCCGGACGGCCTCTTGCTCGAACTGCTGAGCCAAGACGGCAATGCTCACGCCGCTTTCGGCAGGAAGATTGCCGACGTTCTCGTGTAGCCAGTTTTCGAAGAACTCTTTTGTAGGGCTCATGCGCATCTCCTTCGGGAGATGAACGCCCTCCGGCCCGAGGTGACGGCTTTACTCCCCTTCAGCACGTCCAGGCACTCCTTAATTTGAAGCACGCTGCTGCACGACCATCTGTCGACGATCGAGGGTGGAGAGAGATTCGCGCCGGCAAAAGTTGGCCGCCTTACAGGGGGCTGCCAGGCGGCCAGACCGCTATCTACTTTGTTTGAGCAGTTCCAAGGGACCAACGGGTTTTCCCGCAGTTTTGTCAGTGAATGGAGGAAATTATGAACAACGAAAACACGGATCGGATTTCCGCGCCCAAGACACCAGATGACAGTGCCAAAGAAGGACGTTGGGGCAACAGTGAGCGGCGCGTTCTCCAGGCATTCGATTTGGCTCAAGAGGCAGCCGATACGGTCAAGCAGTCGGCCGCTGATGGTGCGTCAACAGTCGCCAGCCAAGTAAAGGAAATGCTGGATCGTCAGGTCGGCAGCGGTGCCGAGGTGATGGGTCGGCTATGCGCGTGACCTCTCCGGTAAGCTCGATCTGCTGCCCCTTCTTCACCCTGGTATGATCGATGATCGAATGCGGGAAATTGTAGGAGGGGATTGAGACGCTGACGCGGTCCTCAGTGACCCGCCTGCGGACGGTGGCCGTGTCGCCACCAGGTTTCCAATCCCAATTCCCCGCGCCATTCCATGAGTCTGGAGCGGCCGGCGTCTCAGTCAAGAGATTGCTAATATGGGTGACCGCTTCATCCAAACGATGGACGAAGCCCATCAATGGCCGGTGCTATTTGGATGTATGTCGCGACCTTACTTGCCCCCGAGCCACCTTGCTATCGCTGTGATCGCGATCAGCATCAGCTATGCCGAAGCTGCGGACCGTAAGGTCGAAACCGCGAAGCTCGATACGTACGCCAATTCGAAGAACCTGCCGGTTTGCACCGCGTCAAGCTCCCTCTCCGAAGTCCTCGGTAACAAGTGTTTTCTCGTCAAAGGTTCGATGATCTATGGCGACATCGCCGATCTGTCCCAGATAGTCACTTTTAGTCGGTAGCCGGCGAAGGTCATGGTTATTCTGCCAGATGGTCCTGATCGATCTTGGCAATTACCCCCTCAAGGGCCTGGACTGCACGCCTCGATATCTCAACATGAGCGGCCGTGGTGTCGACTTTTCCCTTGCCCGGCTGAACGCTCCAAATGCCGGTTTTCCCTGCTTCGGCATTGGCGATAAACCGGCGCTCATCTTCAAGCTGCTGGCTAAGTTCTTCTCGGAAAGCCTTCCACTGGTCTTTCGTTGCGGGCATCGGTTTCCGTCCTATCTAACAGCGCACGTTGGGAACTGACATGCGGCCCGATCCGCAAGAGCTTTCGTTACCTCGGATTTGGAGGCGCACGCCCTGGCAAGTTTGACGCCGAATCCTTGGCCCTCCAGGCAGCGAACAATGTAGCGGTCTCGCAGTTCGGAATTCACGTCATAGGTCGTGCTCGAAGCGGGGATGTTTATGGCTCCGACCCGGTTGCAGGTCGTCATAGTGCCATACGTGTTGCATTGGATCGTGCCGGGATTGTTGTAGCCGGGGTTAATGTCGGTCGCCAGCGACTGCGGGATCTCTCTGAACGAGTTGATTTTGCATTTGATCGGTCGCGGTCTGGGTTGAGTTGAGATCAACCCCAGGCTTGAAGACCACATAAGCCGGTGTGGACTGACATCCAGCAACAGCCAGTACCACGAAAGCATAGCGCTTATGCATGTTTGTTCCCCCGCCGGAACTGAACGCTAAAAGGGTCGTCTCCGCAAGGGCTTGCCGCCGTTAGCCTCCGCTGTCTATGCCGCCGCGCCCCTGAGCCTCACGCCAGCGCGGACGCAATCTGACAGGCGGCGGGCATGATCTGACCGGCAGCTTTGCGCCAATCTCGGACGCTTAGATCGGTTTGGCCGCTTCCTGAAAGCCGACGTCCCAGCGACCACAATGACAACCGCGGTGTGCCCAATTGTGGACCTTGGCAAATTCGCCGCCTTGAAGATCAGCCTAACCATCATCGGAGCGTTGTCATGATGAGCCCGGACCAGAAACCAGCGTCAGCCTAGCGAACTGCCCCCTCCATGCGCAATTTCAGGCGCCTTTACGCTTAGTCGGAAGCCGTCTACTATTCAGCCGAAGGCAGGGTCCGGAGACATGGTCCGCAAGCTTGCTGGCCATTCTGGCTGCTGATGTGGTCGGCTATTCCGCTCAAATGGAGCTATGTGACCGTCGAGGGTCAACGCGCCGGGGATCAGCGCCGCCGAGCGCGAGCGCTACTTGGAAACGTTGCTGCCGGCCGGCTTCCCGCCATGCGCCTCCGACGAGCAACTGGCTAAGATGACCAATCCAAAACGTCTTCCCGAGTGCCCCAAGTAGCCTTCCCGCGAGCTTCCGTGATCACGCAAGTAGCCTTTATAGCAGCGCGCGAAAATTCAGATACATCTGCTCAATCGCTACTTCGGTATCCGTCAGGTCAGTCCAAGGTCCGATTCTGAGCCTCCGAGCCTCGAAGTTGCCCGTCCGCTCCGGCCCATTCCAGACATTGAAGTTCGGCACCGGAGCCCCGCTCCTAGGCCGAAGAGGCTGACCAATTTGGTCGCCGGTTGGTTTGCTTTCTGTGTTCTCCGCATAGCGGCCTTTCACCAAACGACCCCCAGCTTTTGAGCCGGAAAACCCTGTGATTTCAATGGGGGAAAGCTAGGGAGTAAAAAGGCGCACTCCCCAGCTTTGGAGAATATGGGCTGACAGAGAGCAAAAAGGCACCTTCACTACCAGCAACAGTCCCCCAGCTTTCGGCCGAAAGCCAGCAGTTCTGCGGGGTTTCTGAGCCGCCAAGTCTACGCAGAGAACGTTCTGGGAGAATTGAGTGGTAGACGGAGAGCACCTGAAATCCAACCTTCTCCACCCCGACTCGCAACCTGCCCCATCACGTTGCCGCCATGCACCACCGCCCACGGCGAAGCCGGGAACGTTGCACGCTTCCTTGACCTTCTCAACGATGTCCGGCAGGGCGCCACCGCCTTCTCGACGCTCCAACACTGCCAACAGCCCCACCTACAAAAGCCGGCCTAAGTTTTTTAACGGAGACGGGGAACATGGATGCTGCCTCGCGGTTGGACCTCAGAAAGCCAATTCCAGTCTGAAGGAAAGCGGCCGAGCTCGCTCTCACGACGCCGCGAACCGGGCCTACGGGGGATTACGCATGCGAGCGCTGGTTTGGAAAAGAAGACATACGTTGCGACGAGGTTACCGACCCCGAAATCGAGGACCCGCGCGATGTCATCGTCAAGGTGACGAGCTGCGCGATCTGCGGCTCGGACCTGCATCTCTATCACAACCTCATTCCGGCAATTCTGCCCGGCGACATTATGGGCCACGAAATGATGGGTGAGGTGGTGGAAGTTGGATCCGGGGTAAACGGCGCGCTTGGGAAGGGAGACCGCATCGTCGTTCCCTTCACCATTTGCGGGGAATGTGACCAGTGCAAGCGCAAGAACTTTTCGGTCTGCGAACGTACATGGTCGTGCCGCCGATGTACCCCGTGGCGGCGGCACTGCCCGCTTCAGCCGAAGACAATGTCTCCAGCATCGACTGAGATGGTAGTACCTTTTTCACCTCGCACCGCGGCGGGCACATCCGGCAGGGCACAGATGATGGCGCGTCCACCGGTTACCCGGGCGAAGTCCTGCGCCGCCTCGACTTTCGGCCCCATCGAGCCCGCAGGAAAGGTGTAGGCGTCGAGCGCGTCGGGCGTAGCCGAGCGAATCGCGCGCTGTCCAGGCTTGCCCCAATCGAGATAAACAGCATCCGTGTCGGTCGCGACGACGAAAAAATCCGCCCCAATTTCCTTAGCGAGCAGGGCCGAGGCACGATCCTTGTCGATCACGCATTCGACGCCGATCAGATGCCTCTCCTTGCCCGGTTCATACATCGTCGGGATGCCGCCCCCGCCGGCGGCGATCACCACCGCGTCCTTTTCAAGCAGCCACTTGATCGGGCGGAGCTGGAAAATGCGCTGTGGCAGCGGAGAGGCCACGACCCGGCGCCAATACTTGCCGTCGGGCTTGACTTGCCAACCTTTCGCCGCCGCCTCCGATTTCGCCTCCTCTTCGGTGTAAACCTTTCCAATGAACTTGGTCGGGTCCTTGAACGCAGGATCATCAGGGTTGACCTCGACCATGGTCAGAATCGTAGCGATCGGCTTTTCGAACGGCAGGATGTTGCCGAGTTCCTGTTCGACCATGTAGCCGATCATGCCCTCGGTCTCTGCCCCGAGCACATCCAACGGAGAGTCTTCGCCCTCGTAAGCGATCTCCTGGAGGGCTAACAGTCCGACCTGCGGGCCGTTTCCGTGAGTGATGACGGTCTCGTGCTCCAGGCATAGCGGCGCCAAGGCTTCGGCTGCGACCTTCGCATTCTTGCGTTGATTCGTGGCGGTCATGTCCTCGCCGCGTTTCAAAAGCGCGTTGCCGCCGAGTGCTACCACCACGCGTCCCATGGCTCAGGCCCCCAGCGTGGCGACAAGGATCGCCTTGATCGTATGCATGCGGTTTTCCGCCTGCTCGAAGGCGATGTTCATCGGGCTCTCGAATACTTCCTCAGTTACCTCCATTTCGGTGATGCCGAACTTCTCGGCCATTTCTTTGCCGACCTTGGTGTCGGTGTTGTGGAAGGCCGGCAGGCAGTGCATGAACTTCGCGTTCGCGTTGCCGGTCGCCTTCATCACCTTCATGTTGACCTGGTAGGGCGTCAGCAGCTCGATCCGACTCTTCCAGACTTCCTTTGCCTCTCCCATCGACACCCAGACGTCGGTGTGCACAAAGTCGACCCCCTTAACGCCTTTCGCCACGTCGTCGGTGATGGTGATGCGTGCGCCGGTCTCGGCGGCGCGCTTGGCCGCCATCTCGCGCACATCCTCATGCGGTTGGTTCTCCTTCGGAGCCACCATGCGCACGTCGCAGCCCATGATCGCGCCCAACATCAGCAGCGAATTGCCCATATTGTTGCGTGCGTCGCCTAGGAAAGCATACGAGATCTGGGTACGCGGCTTGTCGGCATGCTCGACCATGGTCAGCATATCGGCGAGCATCTGGGTGGGGTGCCAGTCGTCGGTCAGGCCGTTATAGACCGGCACGCCGGCGTATTGGGCAAGCTCCTCGACCAATCCCTGACCGGAGCCGCGGTACTCGATGGCATCGAACATGCGCCCGAGGACGCGGGCGGTGTCCTTCATGGATTCTTTGTGGCCAATCTGGCTGCCGCCCGGATCGAGATAGGTGATGTGGGCGCCCTGGTCGTGGGCGGCGACTTCGAACGCGCAGCGGGTGCGCGTCGAGGTTTTCTCGAAAATCAGGCAGATGTTCTTGTCCTTCAGCGCCTGCTGCTCGGAACGGGCGTACTTCGCACGCTTGAGATCGCGCGAAAGGTCGAGCAGGTAGAGCATCTCGCGCTGGGTGAAATCCGCAATCTTGAGGTAGCTGCGGCCCTTGAGATTGAATGCCATGATGTTTCTCCCTGAAATTGGTTGGCGAAGGCTCAGTAGGCAGGGTCGCGCAGGATCGGGCAGGTCATGCAGTGACCACCGCCGCGGCCGCGGCCGAGTTCCTGGCTTCCGATGGTGATGACCTCGACGCCTGCGCGGCGCAGCAGCGTGTTGGTGTGGGTGTTGCGGTCGTAGCCGATGATGACCCCGGGCTCGAGCGCGACGACGTTGTTGCCGTCGTCCCATTGCTCCCGCTCCTGCTCGAACGCGTTGCCTCCGGTGCCGATGACGTGCAGGTCGTCGAGCCCGAGCGCCTCCTTATAGACATCGAACAGGTGCTTGTTCTCCTTATGGATCTCGAGACCGGCATCGCCGCCTGGACGCAGCGAGAAGCAGTTGATCTCATCGACTACCTCGCGGAAGGCGGTTACCTTGTCGTGATCGAGGCAGGTGAACACCGTGTCGAGATGCATCGCCGCCCGCGATTTCGGCATGACGCAGGCGATAACGCGTTCGGCGGCTTGCTTGGCGAACAGCCGTTTGGCGACCTGGTTCACCGCCTGCCGTGTGGTGCGCTCGCCCATGCCGATCAGCACCACCCTCTTGCCGATCGGCATGACGTCGCCGCCCTCCATGCTGGTATTGCCCCAGTCCTCGTCGCTGTCGCCCCACCAGATCTCGAATTCGTTCTTCGTAAAAAGGGGATGGAACTTATAGACGGCCCGCTGATAAAGCGTCTCGGGCTGGCGCGCCGGCCAGAACATCGGATTGCAGGTCACTCCGCCATAGATCCAGCAGGACGGGTCGCGCTGGAACAGCGCGTTCGGGACAGGCCGGACCATAAACTCGCTCGCTGACAGCACCTCTTGCATGATGGGCGTCACCATGTCGGCCGGTAGGTCATCGCGCACAATTCCGCCGAGCAGGTGCCGCGCGAGGGCATGACCGTCCAGTTCGTCGAGCCATGGTCGCAGGATTCGCGAGAGCGTGGGACCGACCTGATTGTCCGTTATTCTCCGGTCCAGAACGAACTTACGACCCTCCGGCACCGTGTCGAAGACTTCCGTCAGCAGGTCCTGGATGTCGTAAACCTCGATGCCGCGGTCCTTCATTTTGAGTACGAAGTCGGCATGATCGGATCGTGCCTTCTGCACCCAGATCACGTCGTCGAACAAGAGATCGTGGCAGTTACCCGGCGTCAGCCTTTCGTGCGCCAGCGACGGGCGCGACACCATCACTTTGCGGAGCTTGCCGATTTCCGAATGAACACCGAGTTGCATAGTCGAACCTCCCTTACTTGAGACCGGCGGCCCCGTGGGCTCCGGCGCGGGCATTGCGCCATTTGATCAGGACGTGAATGGGAATTCCCACGAGAACGAGCAGGAACCGAGAAAGACTGTTTGGGCCCCCCCGCCGTGGATCGCCCAGACCGAATAGGTGAAGCCAACGCCGCCCAGTATCGCGACCTTGGTGACGCCGGCGCCAGCCACTGTCCGGCCAGTCCGAATCAGGATCATAAGCTCGGCGAGCGAGCAGAGCGCGTAGGGCAGGAAGCTCGACATCACCGCAAGCAGGATGATGGTGTTGAACGCGCCCACCAGCCCTTGTGCAAAATTCATCGCGACGAGGATCGAGGCCAGAACGTTCGAAAACACCAGCGCGTTCGCCGTTGAAGAAAAGATGTCTCGCAAGCTCATACATTCTACAATCTGTTCCTACATGGCAATCGCGCCTGTGCGCCGTCGTTGCCAGACAAACACAGGAATGCCCAACAGCAAGAGCACCAGTCCGTAAAGAACGGGCTCTGCCCCGCAGCCGTAGAGCGTGAATATGGCGAATAGGAAGGCTACGATCTCGACGATCGTCACACGGGGAACATGCACGCCGCCGCTGACGCGAGCTGAAACCAGGCTGCCGGCTAGTGCGCAGAACGCGTAAGGGACGACTGCAGCCATCGTGCTCAAGCCGACGACCAGATTGTAGAACGCCGAGAAGCCCTCCGCGCCTATGGCCTGAACGAGAATGAGCAGCGTCGCCAACACGGCCGAGACCACGATTCCGATCGCCGGCACGTTTTGCTGCGAAAGGTTGCCGAACAAGGGTGGGAATAGCCCATCGCGCGCTGCCGCCATCGGCACCTGCCCCATCAGCAAGGTCCAGCCATTAAGGGCGCCGATAGATGACAGGATCACGGCGATGGAGATCGAAATCTCGCCTGCAGGCCCCCACATCGCTCGGGCTGCATCGGAGAACGGCGAGAGCGAATGGACGAGTTCGTGCCGCGGCAACACGCCCATCACCACAATCGTTCCGAACACGTAGAGGGTCGCCGCGATCACAATTCCCAGCACCGTCGAACGAGGAATCGTGCGCTCGGGATTGCGAACGTCGCCAGCCGGGACGGTCGCAGATTCAAGCCCAAGGAAGGCGAACATGGTCAGCGGCGCCAGCGCGGCAGTGGCTTGCAGCAACGGCTGGCCGCTCGGATTGAACTCGCTGAAATGCGACGTGTCTATGTAGAGCAGACCAATAACAGCTACTGCACCGAACGGCACCAGCTTGGCGTAAGTCATTACCTGAGACACGAGGCCGGCAGCTTTGACACCTCGCAGATTGATCAGGACCACAACCCAGATCGCACCGAGGGTAAAGACAACGATCATCGTCCTCCCCCGCAGAATCGGGAACAGGTCGACGACCGAACCGGCAAGGGCAATGGCGATTACTGGCAGTGACGCCCAGATCGATATCCAATAACCCCAAGCAACCAGAAAGCCAGGGAAGTCGCCGTAAGCCAAGCGGGTGTAAGCGTAGGGTCCGCCGGTTGCGGGCGCCAATCGCGCCAGTTTCGCGAAGGTCAGGCCGAGGCAGATCGCTCCTGCACCCATCACGATCCAGATGACAATGGCGAGGTTGCCATAGGGAGCGAGGGCCGCGGGCGACAGATAGAAGCCCGACCCGACCATGTTGCCGACCACGATAGCCGTACACGCCGCCATACCAAGGCTTTTTCCGGTCGTGAGACCGTGCTCCGCCACAGCAACTGCAGGCCCTGCGGCAGGTGCACTTTTGGTCGGATCCGGTGCTTGCGTTGTCAAGGAAGCGCTCAATCCCTGCTAGCAGTGGTCACAGTGCCGGTTCAAAGACCTTGAAATACGATGATCGCCCTTCGCTCGGGCCTGCCTGGAACCTCGAAGTTCCGCTCATCCAACCGCGTTGACTGTTTCGACGTGTTGTCGATTCCGCTTACCCAGATCCCGCCAAAACTGCGACTTGCTAGGCCTCTGTCAAAGCAGACAGGCTACTTGTCAGATAACCAGTCCCTCACCGCCGACCAGCTCGTATCGAAGGAAATGGTCGCCACCACCCTGTCATCGCAACCATCGGAGAAGCCGCTACGAACCGTGCAGCCCTCGTCGGAAAGATCGGTACCCCAGTAACGAACATCGAGGGTCAGCGATTTCCAGCTGTACGAGATGCCGGCCATCCATGCGAGTTGCTCGAATGCGTCGGGATCATCGATGAACTGGTAGCCGATGCCAGCATACGCCGAGAAGTCATGCGGCAAAGGTACCCTCACGCCGCCGGCAACCCAGGTAGCGGTATTTCCACTTTGGTTGAAGTCAGGAGCAAAAAATACGCGGCCGCCAATAGTGAACATGTCTTCGACGTTGTAGTCGGCCTTAGCGAAAATTTCCCCATAATCGGGGCTAACATGCTCCGGTGTATAGAAGTAGTGAACATAACCAAGATCGAGCGACAGCGGACCGAATTCCGGCCTGATACCCGCGGCGACATCGATCTCTGCTCCTTCAAAACCTTCGCCATAGTCGACGTTGGACGACCACACATTCACATATGCCGTGCCTATCGTCGGTAGTTCGATACTCGGCTCGACATAGCCTTGGATTGCAGGTTCGCTGTTGGAGTTGGTTATACCGCGCGAAACATAGTCGGTCGTCAAGGCGATGCCAAACGCAACGTCGAAGGGGACCCCCGGAGTGGCAGCGAGAGGCGGCGGAGGGGGAGCTGTGGGCGCGATTTCCTGCTCAACTGCCTGCGTGTTTGCTGACAGCAGTATGAAAGGAATTGCAACCATTGATGGTGAGAATATTGTGGCATAGACAGTACGGGAAATGTTACGAACAAATGCGGCCATGTCGTTCCCCTGTAATCGTGTTTTCAAGCCACCCCATTCCAGAATACGCCCCTACACGTTGGTGTAAACACGGCAGCCATACCGCATTACCGCATTCGCGTATCCTTGTGTTATTATTGTACCAGATCATGTCTCCGAGCGCCATCAATCCGGCAATGCGCTTTGAAGGAAGAAAGTCAGGACCGCCTCGTCCGGCGCGCCGAACCATTTCGCGTAGGTGTCTTGGAACTCACTGGACCTGAAGTGCCGGCTGAGCGAACGATCGACAGACAGCCGAAAATCGTCATCGTTCCTTGCCAGCGTGAGGGCGACGGGCTCATGGGTGAAGAACCTCTGCAAAATCATCAAGCTGTCCTTCTCTTCAATTTCCGCTGTGGTCTCCACCAGGATCGGCCGGGGCCCGAAGAAGACATCCGTGGCGCCTTCCAGAAGGCCACGCACGCCGGCTTCGAAGCTCTCGACTGGAACGACCTCCGCGGGAATCTGAAAGTGTTTGAGGCGCTCTGAGAGCCAGGTTTCCGCGCTCGTGCCGGCCACGACGGAAAAGGTCTGCTCCTCGAGAATATGAGCCGGCGAGGCGCGCCAGATCGGTCCCGACGGAGGGCGGCCCTCCAGCACATCCCTCAGAGCCGGGGGAGCATCCGCCCTGAGCATCGCGGCTACTCCGGACGGATAGATCGGAATCGAGAACGAGACAGTCTTTCGTCTCTCAAGAGTGACCGCGTCCGGTCCGCACAGCAGATCGACCTTGCCCTGCACGACTGGATCGAAACCCTCCCCGACAGTCACAGGCACCCATTCGATCTCCAGGTCAGAAAGATTGAGCTCGGCTCTGATCTCTTCGGCAATCTTTTGGCACAACGAAACCGAATAGCCGGCGGGACCACCCGATTGCTCCGCGAACGAGAACGGTCGCACGTCCGGCCGGTAGCCGAGCAAGAGCTTGTGCGCCTCGCGGATGCGGTCCAGCGTGGCGGCCGGGGATGGAACCGTATACAAAAGCCCCAACACAAACGCGACTGCCAGGACTAGCAAGGTCTGCCGGTGGCTATGATGCCGCAATGAAAACTGTTGGGCGCATTGCATGTTTAGTCTCCTCTCGAGGGCCTTGCTCCCCGGCAGTCAAGGGGCGGTGGTTGGTTCGACCGCCTCGCGCTGCCTGGTCGCGAAGCGAGGCGCGATAAAGCCCCAAATGATAAAGGTAAGCGCCGTCACCAGCATGCCGCCCATGACAGCCTCGTGCCCTGATGCGTAGAGAGCATAGGTGCTGTAAAGCATGGCCACTAAAGCAACAGCGACATTTGCCCGGTACTTTATCCCGGCAATGTTCGCGGTCTTCATCATCATTATGAGCGCAGACAGAGCGATGATGTAAGGAATCACGTTCGTCACGACCGCGAGATTCACTAGAGCCGAGAACTGCTCGCTCAGCGTAGGCGAGATCGTCATCAGTGCCAGCAGCGATTGCACGACGCCGAGAACGATCATTCCTGTGACCGGCGCACCCATGCTGTTTACTCGGGAAAAGAATGCGGGGAACATGCGTTCGTCGGCAGCCGACTTTCCGGTCTGGGCGATCGTGAACTGCCAGCCGAGCAGCGAGCCGAGGCAGGCAAGAATTGCGAGCGCCATGACAATGTTTCCGATAAACGGATTGAACATCTGCGCATATGCCAGCGCGAACGGGCCGGTTGACTGGGCTAGGTCGGCGTTTGGCACGATGCCCTGGATCACGGTCGTGGATAAAATATAGATCACCGCCGCGCCCAAGGTCCCGAACAGGCATGCCAACGGGACGTCGCGCTTCGGGTTCTCCACCGCAGCCGAATTCTGCGCGGCCGATTCCATGCCCAGAAAGGCCCATAGCGTCAGGGCAATGCTCGATCCCATGCCTTCCGCGAGCGAAAGCCCGTTCGGATTCCATGCCTGCGCGAAGGTCTCTGAGCTGAACCAGAACCAGCCTATGATGGATATTCCGGCAACTGGAATGATCACGCCCCAGACCGTAATCGCGCCAAGCCTTCCTGTGATGCTCGGGCCGCCGAAGTTTGCAACGGTAGTCAACCAAAGCAGTGCGATAAGTCCGATGCAGGTTGCTATCGGGGTCGACGAAAGCACCGGGAAGAAGCCGGCCAGGTAGCCGACGGCGGAGATGCCAATCGCCACGTTTCCAATGGCCAGCGAAAGGAAGTAGAGCAGGAACACCAAAAAGTAGCCTGGCTTCCCGTAAGCATCTTCGGCATAGGCCGACATGCCGCCAGGACGCTGATTAAACAGGCCCGCCTGCGCGAACCCGTACGCGATCGCCATCGATCCCACTGCTGTCACAATCCAGGACAGCAGCGATATCGCACCAACCTTTGCCATGTTCGTCGGCAGCATAATGATGCCGGACCCCATCATATTCACAGCGACGATGAAGGTCAGCTGGACCAAGTTCATTCGTTTCGGCTGTTCAGGCATAGCCAGTCCTCCCCAGTTCCTCGCCCTGGCCGTTATTCACGGACTACGTAAGTGTGAAACTTAATACGGCCGTCGATCTTTTCCTGGAAAACGCCCTGAACCTCGTAGTTGAATCCAGGAAACCGATTGAACGATTCTTCGAAAGCAAGGAAGTAGTCGAGCATCGGACGGGCTCTCTCGTCCCAGCGTTCGCCGGGCACGACGACGCCGATGCCAGGCGGGTAAATCAGCGCAAGCGTGGCCGATATCCGGTCTTTGATGTTGGCCAGAGGTATATAGTCGACATCGTTCGCGACGAGCGCCTCGTAAGCCTTCTTGGAAGGCATCGCGAGTTCAGGGAAGCTGGACGCCCTGAAGCATTGCAGTTGAAGTCCCTTGACGTTGGCCGCACGATAGAAGTCGTGCATCTCATTGCAGATCTTGCGGATCGTATAGCCGGCATAGCGTTGGCTGTTCGCCGCGCACACGGTCGGCAGGACCTCGGGCAACGGCGCATCGCGATCCCATAGGTTCTTGAACTTGACCAGTTTCGCAATCAGCGTGTTGAGCTTGCTCTCGTCCTCCGCCGGTGTCATGAGAAAGAGTATGCTGTTGAGATCGCACTTTTCCGGCACGACACGCTGTTCACGCAGATAGTTGGCCACAACCGTCGCGGGCACGCCGAAGTTCAAATAGTCGCCGGTCCTCCGATCAATCCCAGGCGTCACCAGCGCCAGCTTGTTTGGATCGACCATCGCATAGCCGTCCACATAGCCTGAGTAGCCGTGCCACGTGGCCTCCGGATGGAAATTCCAGCATTGCTGCTCGCGCTTAAGCACGTCCGTGGGAAGGCTCTCCCATGGAGCAGCCTCAACGTCCGGGGTTATGGCGGAGCCGCGGATCGTCACCTTGTCGGGTACGAACGGGTCGAAGAACCATTTCTCTTCGTCGCCCTCGCCGTTATCCTCGTAGAATCGGCAGAATTCGCGCAGCTTTTTGCGGCAGTCGATCCCGAGCGCGATGCAACGATCCCAAAGCATCTCGCCGGCCTTGCCTTCGTGCACCTTCGCGTTTACCTCCAGCGAGGCGAACAGCGGATAGAACGGCGACGTCGACACGTTCATCAGGAAGGATTCGTTGAACCGCTTGTGCTCGATGAATCGGCGCTGGCCGCTGATATGCTGGTCGCGCTTGTGGATTTGCGATGCCTGCGAGAAGCCCGCGCCCTGCTTGTGAACGGATTGCGTGGAGAAAAGGCCCGCCATCTGCGGCCCAAGGTCCTCCAGGCGCATGGGGCTATGGTCTTCGAAAAGGGGGTGGAAGGCATTGTAGCCGATCCACGCTTCGTCCCAGAGGATGTAGTCGCAGAGATGACCGATTTTCTCCATGACTTTGCGGACATTGTAGACGGTGCCATCGTAGGTTGCGAGTTGAATGCACGCGAGCCGGAAGGGGCGTTCCGCCCTGTGCCGGTCAGGATCCTTTACGAGAGGATTGGTGCGGATTTGCTCGCGGAGATAGTCTTCGTCCCAAGCATTCCAGTCGACGGCGCCGATCATGCCGAAGGAATTGCGGGCGGTCGGCAGGAAGATGGGGATCGCGCCGGCCTGGACCAGTGCGCCCTGGTGTAGCGATTTGTGATTGTTGCGATCGAACAAAACAAGATCATCGTGCTTGAGAGCGGCGTTTGCCACGATCTTGTTGGAGGTGCTCGTGCCATTGAGGACGAAGTAGGTCTTGTCGGCGCCGAATACCCGTGCGGCGTAGCGCTGTGCTTCTACGGCCGGGCCCTCGTGAATGAGGAGATCTCCGAGATCAACATCAGCGTTGCACAAGTCGTTGCGAAAGATGTTCTCGCCGAAATGCTTGAAGAACAGCTGGCCGGTTGGGGACTTCTGGTAGAACTGACCGCCCTGATGTCCCGGGCAGTCGAAGGCTATGTTGGCCTCGCCGTCATAAGCCATCAACCCCCCGAAGAATGGGGGCAACAGCGTCTTTCCGTACATCAGCAGGCTGGCGACCACCTGCTTGGCGTAGAAGGCCGGGGTCTGCTGACCGAGGTAGATATAGCCGTCAACCTCGCCCGTCTGGATGAGTACCGCCATGTCAGCGAGCTGGTGCGCATCGGCCAGCGCCCACAGCGGCGTACGGAACCCAATTGCCCTCACCGCCCTCGCCAGGCTGCGCGCACCTTCGAGTCGATCGCCGTCGATGGATGCAATGTAGGCCCCGACGGAGGCATCCTCGGAAACGTCGCGGTTGGGACTGTCAGCGATCTCGATCTCGAAGCCATCGGCCGCGATCTGCTCGAGCAAATTCTTCGTCAGGGGATTGCTGTCGTCAACGATCGCGACGATCTTGAGTAGTTTGTGGAATGGGATCGCGGCAGTCGGGGATCTGACGTCACGAGGGATCATTTGGCTACCCCTTTCGCAATGCAGTCAATCAGGTAGCGTCTTCCCTCCGTAGTAGGCTCGAAGCGCAGCCCGTGAATGTCGGTTTCAAAGCCTGGAAACTTCTTGTCGAAGTCCCGAGCGTAGAGCAGATAGTCGTAGATCGACTTGGTTGCCTCGGTGATACGTTCACCAGGCATGATCAAAGGTATGCCTGGCGGGTACGGCACCACCATTACGCCAAGCGTTCGTCCCATCAGCGCGTCGATCTCAACGCTTTCCACACGGCCGCGCACGAGGCTTTCATAGGCATCGCAGGGCCGCATCGCCATCTCGGGCAACGTCGTGTACATCTCGCGCTGCGCCTTGGGTAGATTGTCTTCGCGATAGATCTTGTGAACCTGATCGCACAGGTCCTTGAGGCCCATTTTTCCATAAGCCCCCGGATGCGCGTCGACGAGCGCCGGTAGCACACCCTTCAGAGGCGCATTGGCATCGTATAGTTCCTTGAAATTGAGCAGCTCCGTCACCAGCGTGCTCCACTTGCCCTTGGTGATTCCCATCGAGAACAGCACCAGGAAAGAATAGAGTCCTGTCTTTTCGATCTCGATGCGTCGCGCCGACAAGAACTTGACGACCACGGCAGCAGGGATGCCATGTTCCTGCATGTAGCCATTCGCCGACAGGCCCGGGCTGAGGATGGTGACCTTGATCGGGTCCACGAGTACATGATTGTCAGCCAGACCCTCGAAGCCGTGCCAAGGATCACCTGGTTTCAGGACCCACTCGAACCTTGTCCCGGCAGGCAGCTCAGCGATGGCATCAGGCTGCCAGACGTCGAACCACCATGAACCGTGGACCTGCTTTCTGACGGCCGCCATTGCGCGGCGGAAGCTGAGCGCCTCCTCAATGGTTTCCTGCACGAGAGCCCGGCCTGCAGGTTGTTCCATCATCGCCGCGGCGACATCGCAGGAAGCAATGATGCCGTATTGCGGCGAGGTCGAGGTGTGCATCATGAACGCGTCGTTGAAGCGGGCCATGTCCAGCCGCTTCTTCTCGGCATGCTGTACGTGGATCATGGACGCCTGCGACCAGGCAGCCAGCAGCTTGTGTGTCGAGTGGGTTGCGAAGGTGATCGCGTTGGCCGAACGCGCAGGACTGGCCGACGAGATGCCGTGATAACCATCGTAAAATTCGTGGAAATTGGCGTAAGCGTACCAAGCCTCGTCGAAATGAAGTATCTCGACAGAATTGCCGATGGTCTGCTTTACCGCATCGATATTGTAGCAAAGACCGTCATAGGTTGAGTTGGTCATCACCATCAGGCGGACCTTGCCGTCGGTCTCCTTGGCAAACTCACTCGCCGCGATCTTCTTCTTGATCGACTGTGGCGTGAACTGGTCCCTGGATATCGGACCAATGATGCCCAAGCCGTTACGGGACGGCACAAGATAGATCGGCGTTGCACCCGTCATGATCAATGAGTGCAGTATCGACTTGTGACAGTTACGGTCGCACAAAACCAGATCGCCACGGCTAACGGTTCCGTGCCAGACGATTTTGTTGGCCGTGGATGTACCGCCCACGACGAACAATGTCTCGTCCGCTCCGAAGATTCGCGCAGCGTTACGCTCGCCCTCCGCGATGGGACCGGTGTGGTCCAGGAGCGATCCAAGCTTGCCGACCGATACGGAGATATCGGACCGCAAGGTGTTTTCGCCGAAGAACTCGTAGAAGAGCAGACCGACCGGACTCTTGCGGAAAGCCACACCACCGCCGTGACCGGGCGTGTGCCAGGAGTAGCTGGCCTGCAAAGTGTATTCCATGAGCGCCTTGAACATCGGCGGTGGAAGGCGCTCGAGGTAGAGCTGCGCCGCGCGCACGATGACCCGCGCAATGAACTCAGGCGAGTCCTCGAACAGCCGCATGAAGGCATTGGCGTGCTTCAGGACCCTGGTCGGAACCATCTCGGCGGTGAGTTCGTCGCCGAAGAGGAAGATTGGCAGTCGATCGTTGCGACTGCGCTTGGACGCCAACACCTCCTCGAGGACCTGCCACCGCGTCTCGCCGTTCTCCGAGCCGTCTACGGAGATCAACCAGCACGATTCGTTATTGAAGATTTTGACGAGCCGCCGGGCATCCTCGTACGATACGCCAGCGACCACGCGGAATCCCTCTTTCTCGATCGCGGCAGCAAGCTGTTGCATCCCGCGACCGGCAGCGTTCTTGCCTTCATAGTCTTCATCGATGATGGCAATGGGGAATGCCTGGACCTCATGCATGGCTTACTCTCATTGCTTTGAGTTTCGCGGCGCGTCATAAGACGCGACCCAGGTAGCCCTACGTCTTCCAGATCAAACGAGAGTTGTGGCGGCGGCGGCGTTCGCTGCTGACGATCCGTCAACGCTATGTGGCGAATGGCAGCTTTGGTCGCGGGTCGCCCAGTATCTGCGCCCTCATGCCGCTAAGTTTCGCACGAATTGGTTGACCTGACAAGGAACGAGGCGAAAGTTACTGCAATCGAGGAAACAGGCCATGGCACGGTGTTGATGCCGCAGGTTGGAGCGTCGGGTTAGCCCGCTGCGATCTGTCCGACAGAACAGCACGTGTGCAGCCGACCAGCCGGGGTCCCTCAACCGCCTAACGCGATGGTCAGCGCAACCAACAGGCAACCGAGCAAAACCATGGAACCGGCCGTCCACCACGGCCGGTATTCTACCAGGTGTCCGAACGCGTAACCAGCGATCAGCATTATCGCAATGGCGATTGAGTTTGAGATCCGAAGCGCAGTTCGGGCATCCTGCACAAGCAGGAACGGAACAAGGATGGGCATCGTAGAGCCGAACACCAGAACAAAAACAGCCGCGGCGCCTAGCCAGTCCTCTCTCTTGAGTCCTGCTCGCGTTTTCGCCGTCGTGACCTTCAACAGCGTGGAATGCACCCTCTGTCGAGATCGGCAGGCGTCAATACCGACGCCACCAGCAAAGGCAGCCTGTCAGCTATTGCCGCCCGTGTCTCTTCGGGTGTGGCAGCCTGGTGCACCTTGGCAATGGTGCGCTGGTCTGCTGCCTGATCGGCAAGACACCCCATGAGATACATGATTGCATCGATGAGAGCCCAAGCCAGATTGCAGCCGATCGCGCCGACCAGCATTGTACGCACTTCCAGTCGGCCCACCCCTGCAACGCTCATCGAGCCGGTAAAGGTAAGCGCCATTATAAGGCCGAAAAGCACTTCGGAAATCCGCTCGATAGGTTCGAGCACTCGCATCGATGCACCCAGATGCCCAGCGCCCATTGTCTACCCCGAAGAACAAGTCGTGGCCCGCGATGTGCGTCATCACTGTGCCATGGGACGGATTTTACGATGCCGGCTGCGTCATTATCCATCTGGAACGCAAGGCGACACCATGAGGATAGCGACACCATGAGGATAGCATTGTGATCTTCTCCTCGCCAGCGTGACTTCCTCGTCATCAGACACTCTTCTTGAAACGCGTCTCCCGCAAGATCGACCTCGGTCGCGCGATGCGGGTCTGCGTAAATTGCGCTAGCGGATTGAGAACGGATACCTCATGACGGTATCGCTATTCGGCCCAGCCGACGTCCGCAGTAAAGGCTATTGTTAACCAGCGATTGTGTCCTTCATCGCCAATTGCTGTATCTATCTGGTCGCGGATGCGATCCCACTCCTCGATGCTCTTTGGAGGCAGGTTCGCCGGCACGATAAAGTAGAGTTCTATTTGCGTGGCCCGTCCAACTTTTGCGGCGTAAGCTCTATGGGACAGAAATCCTTCCCGCTGTACTGTCTCGGTGGCAATTCGGTCAACGTGAGCTTTGACATCGACAGGTGTTATGAGCAAGATCTCGGACAGAGCTCGGCGCACCGTGCCGATGGGCAACGGGATAATCACTACGCAAACCAACGCCAGAACGACAGGATCGACGTATGGCGAAATCCAGGCAAGTGGTGTTCCGCCTACCGCCTGACCGATTAGGAAAGCGATCAAGAGGGCCGACGTAATGCCGGCGGACATTATCCATGCCTTGACCGCGAGGGTGACAACGGCATAGACAATCGCGATGCCAAAGCGCAGTTCGTTGCCCCCGTGTAAAATGGTGGTTACCCGGCGGCGGCGCGCCCTCGTTGAAGCGGATACGCGCAATCTGAGTGGCCTGACGGTCGCGCCCGAACTGCGGCTGCCGGCCAGCGCAGAGACCTTGCCGCCCGCAAAACTGTGCTCGACGGCATCCACAGAACAAATTCGAGTCGGAGAGTGATTGCACTATTTCGAACATGCTAGCACCGCGATGCAGGAGTCAGCTAAGCACAAATATGAAGAAGCCACGAGGTGGCGGCGCTTTCAATTCACTCAGCGTGCTTAACGGATGAGCAATCGCAAGAGCCCGGCCACATTGCGAACCTGCCCGCTCAGCCCGAATGACGCCGGTCGTTGGCAGAACTGTGGGCGCGTCGATCAGTCATTACCGGCACCGCATAGTGTTATTGACGTACCGCAATGCCAATCAGCCGAGTTTCTCTTGTCGAGGATATTAGTAGTTAACCGGCGTCGATCCCGTTTGTTCCGGCCGCGCCGGTGGCTATTTCCCGCTTATAAAGAGTAGGGGATTGCCGCGCGAGACCGTTGCGCAAGTTCGACACCTGCCATTGGCAATTGCGCGCTGTGGGAACGCCGCGGTTGTTTAGAGCGATTGCCAGTCCACGGAGGCTGGTGATGCCCGACCGCTGAATGGAAGCGATGATTGGCAGTACGGTCTGGGCAAACCGGTCGGCTTCTTCGATCGACATCTTCCGACCCTTCGCCGCAGCTTCCGCTGTGTTAGTCGGATTACCGAGTTTTATGCCAGTGGTCTTGCGCGAGGCGAGGGCCATTTTGGTCCGTTCCGAGATTAACCGCCGTTCTTTCTCTGCCGACGCGGCGTAAAGGTGCAACATGAACGGATCGGCATCGGCGCCAAGTTCGGCGACGATAAACGGGACCCGCTGGACCATCAGGCCGGCTATGAAGGCGACATCTCGCGACAGGCGGTCGAGCTTGGCCACGATCACCGGGCATTTGAACTGCCGGGCAAGGGCGAGGGCAGCTGTCAGTTGCGGACGTCGATCAAAAGCATCCACGCCCTTTCCGGTTACGATCTCGGTGAACTCCTGGAGGATGATCATTCCCTCCGCCTCGGCAAAGCGGGCGACCGCGGCACGTTGGGCCTCGATGCCCAAGCCTGAACGTCCTTGCCTCTGAGTGGAGACTTGATAGTAGGCGACCGCGCGCGCATGTTGCTAATCCCTGGGGTGTGCTCACAGGAGAATGAGAAGCTACTTCTAAGTGGTTGTTTATGAAATCTTCCGGTCACCGACGAGCGTAGCAGGGCGCACCAGCCGGTTTCCTCCATCAGACGCACTCCCGAGCGATCGGGATGAGAAGCCATCACAAGCGTTCTACGACGTAAATTGACCCCAAGTGGACCTTCTTATCGCGAGGCGGCAGTGACCGCTCAAGGGGGAAAGCGGACCGATGTAGGCATCATGCGTTGACATTAGGCGGGCGCGGCCAGTTTAGTGGGGGCACCAAAGCTGTTGTGCCCTATCGGAAGATGCTAGGTTACCTCTTACCTCTCGGCTACCGCCCCATCCTGTCGCTTCTTCGCGGCACGGGTTTCCTGCTTGCAGCAACAGGGTTGCATGGCTTGCTCTTGCCGCTGCGCGGGCAGGCGGAGGGGTTCTCGACTGCGTCCCTTGGGTTACTCGGAACCGCCTGGGCGGGCGGTTTCGTCGCCGGCTGCATCTTGGCACCTCGGCTTGTCCGCCAGATCGGGCACGTCCGCGCATTCGGCACCTTTGCGGCTTCTGGCGCAATCGTCGCGCTGCTCACCGGCCTGATGGTTGACCAGTACGTATGGATTGTTCTGCGCGCCTTCACTGGCTTCGTGATGGCCGGCGCTTACATGATCGTCGAGAGCTGGTTAAACGAGAAGGCGACCAATGAGAGCCGGGGCACCGTCTTCGGCCTTTACATGATTGTCTCATATGCCTCGCTCGTGGCCGGCCAGATGATCGTCGTCTTGGGAGACGTGAGGAACGCGTCGCTGTTCATGGTCGCCGGGATCTTCTTCTGCCTCGCCCTAATCCCGACGGCAGTGTCATCGGCAGCGACGCCAAAACCGCTAGAGGATGTCGCCCTCGATCTGAAAGGTATCTATGCCACTTCACCGCTCGCCCTGATCGGCTGTTTCCTGACCGGCGTTGCCAACGGAGCCTGGGGAACGCTCGGAGCCGTCTATGGTGCCCGCATCGGTATCAGCAACACGGGTATTGCAGTGATGGCAAGCGCAGTTGTTCTCGCCGGTGCCGCTCTCCAGTTTCCGGTGGGCCGGCTGTCCGATATCACCGACCGCCGCCATGTGCTGGCCGGTGCGGCGGTCGGAGCGGCCGTCTTCGCGCTCCTCGTCTTCGTCCTCCAGCCGCGGTCGGCCGCATTGGTCATAGTTACCACCGCGGCCTACGGTGCCCTGGCCTACACCCTCTATTCGGTCGCAGTGGCACATGCCAACGACCGCGCCCGTCCAGAGGAGTTCGTCAAGGTGTCGAGCGGTCTGCTGCTGTTCTATGGCTTCGGCACGATGGTCGGGCCGGTGCTGGGGGCCGTGCTGATGGCCGGGATGCGGCCCGAGAGCTTGTTCCTCGCTACCGCTCTCGCGCACACTCTGCTCGCCGTATACGCGCTGGTCAGCATCAGGAGCCGCGCTCCGGTATCGCAGGCTGCCAAGGAGGCGTTCAGGACACTGCCGGTCGAGCAGGCTGGGACGCCTGAATCGCTGCGGCTGGATCCACGAACCGGCCCGGCCGCAGAGTGAAACCAGGCGGCAAGTCTGACAATCCCGTCGGGAATGCGTCGCTGTGTCGCTTGCCGCCGTCTGTAGATTGTGCGCTTTGCACAGCCGCTCCCTACAGTGGAGTGTCCTATCTCGGCCGATATTGTTGAAAGGTCCGGCGCCCCGAACGCTTCCAGGCGTTCGATAATCGTGGTCTGAGTCAACCCGTCCTTGTGGAGGCGATTCCCTTGCTTCGTCCTTCCAGAAGAGATCGCTGTGCGGCGGCCGCTTCGCGTTCAGATCCCTGACTGTCCGGACGGCCTTCTTGGCCCATTTCTGAAAATCATCGACAGACCAGTAAAGCACCTTCTCTTCAGTGCGGGCTTCGCACCAATCCCAGCCTTAACGCACGGCGTGATGAGAACAGCGGTCATGCTCAATTCATCCGCTCCCGCCACGTTTTTCCTTGATCCAGTCGGGGTGCATCGCAGCCTGTTTCGCCTTTTCGGTCCCAAACACCGACGTGGCGCTGCATTTAGGATGATCCTCGAACACGATGCCTTTGGTTTGTCGAATACATTGTCGGCAGTGTTTTCAATCGCCATTGTCATACCCATCGGGATCGTCGTCGTGATCATTTTCGTCATCATCGAACTTGGAAGGATCGACGACCGGGACCAGGAAGACGCGCCAGTCAATGCCATCACTAGGACTGTCCGCGTCCCCAGCCATCACGCGGCTAGCCTTCCAGGTTTCGGCCTCATTGGGGCGCGCCCTGCGCAAATGGATTTCGGAGACGCCATCCCAGAGCGAACGACCTTCATTCTGGAATACATGCAGGTCCCGCTGGAATGCCCTGTCCGCCAGCCGCGCCCTTGCCTCATCATCGCCTGTCGCGTCAAAAGCGAAGATAGCTCGTCCCGATATCTCGGCCACATATATGGTCATCTTCGATCCCTTTCCCGGAGCTGTTTGAGCGGCTCTCGAAAGCTGAGATCGTGCCTCGACGAGCGGCATGTTCACTCGCTCGGGTTTCGACCCGACCACAGCGTCTTGGCCGAGGCTCCATTGCATTCGACATCCGTCCAGTCCTTGTCAATATACCGCAAGTTTGGCTTAGTTCGCCGCTCGCTCCGCGGCCTGGTTGATCGTCTTCATGGTTTGCGGCGCGGCACAACAGAACGTCGACTGCGGTCGCCCAAATAGGAGCATGTCATGGCGGAGGATAAGATGAAACTGGATGTGGATTTTGACAAGAAGCGTGAGATCCCCGTGGGGGACAGCGGCCGGGTACGCTTCCGTTTCCGGGATATTGCAGTGGAGCCCGGAAAGGCGGTTTCGCTAAAGAAGGATTTCGACCCGGATTTCACCGGCGGCTATGACGACAAGGCCGGGGCGCTCGAGAAAGTGGCGGCAAACGTCGAGCGACTGTCGGCGATGCAGGAAGTCCTCTATGCCCAGGATAACTACGCTTTGTTGATCATCTTTCAAGCCATGGATGCGGCGGGCAAGGATGGCGCGATCCGCCATGTCATGTCCGGGATCAATCCGCAGGGCTGCCAGGTTACCAGCTTCAAGGCGCCATCGGCGGAAGATCTAGATTATGGCTACCTTTGGCGCGCATCAAAAGCGCTGCCGGGGCGCGGCATGATCGGCATTTTTAACCGATCCTACTACGAGGATGTTCTGGTCGTCAGGGTTCACCCGGAACTGCTTGAAAAGCAAAAGCTTCCGCCGAGCGCTCGCAAAGGAGAAATATGGCAACGCCGGTTCAAGGAAATAAACAATTTTGAAAAATATTTGCGGCAAAACGGCACAATCGTTTTGAAGTTTTTTCTTAATGTCTCCAAGGAGGAGCAAAAGAAGCGCTTCTTGGCGCGGATAGACGAGCCCGAAAAGAACTGGAAGTTTTCACCGGCGGATTATGCAGAACGAAAATACTGGGACGACTACCAAAAGGCATTCGAGGATATGCTGGAAAATACTAGCACGGAGTGGGCTCCCTGGTTCGTCATTCCTGCCGACAACAAATGGTTCGCCCGGCTTGCTGTCTCGCTGGTGATCGCGGGGGCTTTTGAGAGGCTCGATCTACAGATGCCGGCGGTCAGCGAAGCGCGAAAAAAAGAGCTGATGCACATACGAAGCCAGCTTCTCGATGAGAAGGACTGATGGCGCGCGATGGCGGACGGCGCCCCCTTGGCCTTCAGGTGTCGCCTTCCGTGCGGGCAGCTCTTCTTGGACAGCAGGTGTGGTTTTTCGAGCGGCAATTCGCGGGACCCAAACAGCCGAGCTGCGATTAGCGAGGGTCCCATTGGCTTTACCTAGCCGCTGAGGTCGCGGACCAGCCGCTTTGGGCGGCACGATCGCTGGGGCGCTTTGATAGGTCAGCTGTGCGGGCCACTCCAGACCTTTGAGCTGGACGCGCTGATGGTCGCGATTGGGTCAGGTCACGACCATGCCCACACCAACCTGAATGGCCGCTCTTGAATATTCGCAGCCCGAAGCTGCCGGTCTGCTATCGGCCCCTTTCGGTCTTTTAATGCCACTCGCTCTGACGGCCGCTACTGGCGGTCAGTTCGCGTCATGCGACGCTTACGACATACAGGTTGGAACTCAATTGCATTCGCCTAGCGAGCGATCCGCTCAACTTCGCACGATCACGAAACCGGTAACCTGTTGAGACTATTGGTATCGAAATCTGTGAGCCAAAAGAGCGAGGTTGCCAGGTTCGGAGAATATCGGCCGAGAGAGCGCTCATTCAACGTGGAATAGCCGGCGGTGCGGCTGCCAGCTTTTCTTCGAAAAACCCGCAGTTCTGCGGGATCCGTGCACCGGCAAATGTAAGCAGAGAATGTCGGGCAGGGTGCATTGGCGGAGGGAGAGGACCTGAAATCCAACCTTCTCCACGGATCTGCGATCACCCTTCGTGGGTGGGGTGTTCGGCTGATGCTGTTCAGTCGACCTGTTCAATCTGCGGACCTGGTTCGACCGGCGGAGCCGGCGTGCAATCTTGCCCCTTGCATTCCTCGACAGGGTTATCGGCTGGTGGAAGGCAGTTTTGGCCCTCGCAATGAACTGCCGGCTCTGGCGCTTCTACATGGTCAGGCGGAACAAGCTGATCCTCAGCGCGAATGGCCGGCATTGCTACGCTGATCATGCCCGCGCACAAGATCGCAATCCCAAGGAATTTCATTTTCGCCTCCGTGCCTGGCAGCGAGCTGACCCTACACTTTCAAGCTGCGGCCGCATCCTCTCACCCGCGAACGACGTTAACACGGGGTTTCAGTGCTGGCCGGAAGGGCGGGCCGAATGATCAGCGTTTCGCACGTTGGACGCAGGCCGGATAGGCGGCCGCGGTCGATGCGGTGGGTTGGGCGCCTCGATGGCACATCGGCGAGCTACGCTTGGATTGCCTGATTGGCACCGGTAACGATCATGGATGATCTAGTCCGTGCGAAAGACGGTCCACCTATCCATCGAGTTTCAACGGCTCATGGTCGCGGGGATAATGGTTCAGCACCTCGCGGGCTTGAGCGAGCGCGCGTTTGTGTAAGGGGATTCGCGCACTGTAAGTGGAACAACAATTGCTCCGCACCGTTCAAGCTAAGCAAACCCGTCGCGGGAGCAATGAAGCGCCGGAGCGGAGTTTACTTGGAGGCAATATGAGAAAGCAACTTTCCTCGGCCACGGCAGGACTCCTTCTGCTCGTTGGTGTCAGCGCCGCCCCCGCTCAGGACGTCGTGGTCATTCAACCCGAGCAGGATACTGTGATCCGGGAATACGTGAAAAAGAAACCGATGGCATCCGTCAGCCTTCTCGGCGTGGAGCTCAACATCGGCACAGCACTGCCCGATACAGTCGAGCTTTACGAGGTGCCGGACGTTCAGTACCGCTACGTAGTCGTCGATGGCCGAACCGTCCTGGTCGACCCATCTACCCGCAAGATTGTGAAGGTCTACGACTGACACGAACTCTTCCGACTGACGCCCGCCGTGCCGAAAGGTGCGGCGGGCTTTTTTGCTGTCCGGGTGGAACCCGATCTGGCCACAATGTTCGGTGCGGCAACAAAGCGCCGTGCGTCAAAGTGGGAGGAACAATGCGGGAAAGGCAAGGCTTCACCGATAAAGAAGACACGACAGGCAGGAGCGCGCGTCGGATGCTGCAAGGGCATTCACAGACTTCGAGCGTGTGGCAGGAGAAGCAAAGAGGGCTCGGCTGCGGCAGCAACGACTAAAGGCCGAAACCGCTCTTCCTGCTGAATTGGCAGCGAAACCGAAGAGGTACCGAAAAGACAAAAAGGTCTAGTAGGCAAGCGGGTTAGGCTTCTGCAGCATGTTCTCGCAGTTCGTGTGCAATGAGCGCCTTGCCGAGACTTCCGTCCCGCCCCCCTTCAACCCAAGCGCCCCGCCGGCCCGGCAGCCTAGGCGTTGACCCAAGTGGTCGGCGAGCGCATGAATGAGCTCGTGACGTGCGCATACGTGCGTAGCGTCCCGATCCGGGGACCACCCCATGTACATTCTCTACGGAGGCGACTTTACCCGCGCGGCGCTGGTGCAATGGGTGCTGGACGAAGGCGAGCTCGACTACGAATTCAGAAGAATAGACATATTGAAAGGCGAGCACCGGGCCGCCGAGTTCCTAGCCACAAACCCCGCCGGACCGGTGCCGGTACTGATCACCCCCGAAGCCGACGCGCTGTATGAGGTCGCCGCTTTGATGGTGTACCTGGCTGATCGGCACAATATCACGGAGCTGGCTCCCGCCGTGACCGATCCGCTCAGGGGGCTGTTTCTCTCGACGATCTTCCACATCGCCAGCGACATACAGGCGGAGATGAAACGCTTCCACTTTCCGCATCGCTTCTCACTGAGAAAAGAAGACAACACAGCAGTTCAGGATTCAGCGAAAGATCTTGTTCTCAGCCGCCTGGCAGTCATGAACACGAGGCTGTCAAAAGGCGGACCTTACATCCTGGGCAGCCGCTTCTCTCTCGCCGACTTCTATCTGAGTTTCTGGATCGCCTATCTCGACCGTGAGACCGTGTGCAGGCAGTTTCCCTCCGTCGCCAGGCTGTACGAGCTGGTCCCGGTCTCGTCCGGGCGTCACGCCCTACCTCGAAGAGACCGAACAGATGACGGGCGCCTATACGGCAATGATGAAGGAGAATCCCGCGGGCGTAATCAGCTAGAGCCAAGCATCGTCCGCGGCCCCCTTCACTACGCCGTGTCGCAATAAGCCTCCAGCCGATAGCTGGCCGAATCCGGTATTGATCTTACGGATGTGGCCGTCAGGCCCGACGCCCGAACAGGTCGGCGTACCGCTGCAGGTAGAGCGGCCAGCCTTGATCGGCGGAATTCCACAGCAGCGACCGGGATCGCCCCGGACGGCTATACCTCGGCCGGCAGCGTTTGACGTGCAGTGGGAACGACAGTGGGAAATCGAGAGGTTTTTGCGCCAGAAACGGCTGTGGACGCCTTGCCGGTCGGGTCCGACAAAAAGAACGGGCGTTCAAACGCTTGCTTCCCTGCGAAGCTGCGATCTCCGTAAGTGCGCCAAGAAGGCGCCACAACGGAAGCCACAGGAGATCAGATCATGTCTCGTTCATTTGGGATGGATACCCGCCCGTCTTCAACCGACTGGGCAGTCATAGTTCGCGGGCCAAGCAAGGCCGAGGTGCTTGCCCATACAGCGAAGATTAACACATACGCGAGCACACTGAAGCGGCCCGGCCGCGAGAAAAGGATGTGAGGTTGCGGCGGCGGTGCCGATCAGCCCCGTCTGAAATCTTGCCGGAACGATGTTTCTCGGTTGACTTCCAACCGGGCAAAACAGGCAGCGGTCGAAGAACGTCCGACGAAGTCGGAGATTTTCGGTCTCGCCCAACGCCCGCTTCGAGGAGCTTATTCCGCACTCGGGAATGCCCGCCTTGGGGTCAACTTGCGTCGTCCCGGGTCCCGCCCAAAATCCCTGGAGATGCTCGGCGCCCAGCCTGAGCTTCCCGCCTCTGTCCGGCTTTAACTCCACCACCCGGGTGGAGGCGGCTGCCCCAAACGCCGAGGTCGTTGACCGACAGTCTTCCCCAAGACTCGATGTTGCCGCTCAGGATGACGCCGAATACATGGCGGCGGAGCTGTCTGGTAAGCCGCTGCCAACCTGAGCAGCAGCTGCGACTAGCCTAGTCGACGAGGTGAATGCTCTTCAGAGAGGAGCGGATGATGGGAGTGCTGATTGTTCTGTTACGGCGTGACATATACGGCGGTCCACTCAAGGGTTTGCCTCGCCCGTCGAGAAAATCTAACCAAGAGCGGTGAAAGGGCGTCTGCCTCTGCCGATAGCTTGTTCAGGCAAGGTATGCATCGGCCCGCACTTGCGGGCCGATACCAGCGCATCAGCCGCTGTGAGCGCAGCTAACACTGCGGTTGTTGTCCGCCATCATGCCGCTGGGATTGGAGCGCCAGTGCCAGACGTGGAGCTCATAGTATGGGTCCACCGGGTGAACACCGACCTTGGATTTGAGCTTCATCTCCTGACCTAAGAAACTCGGTGCCTTCGCACCCTGCCACTGTGCCTTGAACACGATGTACTCGAGCGCTACCAGATGCATCGATCCGTCGGCCTGCGGCTCGTACATAATCACATCCGGCTGATCCAGAACCAGCTTTCCGTCCATGGCGTAGCCCTTATTGATGTAATGCTGGCCCATGGCCCCCTCGGCGCCCGCGTCGGTGCAGTCGAAGAGCGGCTCGTAGCCGGCTGCAGTCGCGTCGGCGAGGTCATAGTAGGCTTCTGCGGCGGCACGCGATTGGGCAATAGCCGTGGGGTCGCCACGTGAACCCAGTTCGTGAGCCTTAACGGGCTGGCAAACGCAACCGGCCGCGAGGGTGGCGACCAGCAAGGTCGTCTGTAGGAAACTCATTATGTTTCTCCATCTGAGGGGTTGAGGAGCACCCGCGGAGCTATGGCCCCGCGGGCTAATGGGTCACGCTGCCGCGGCTTCTACAGCCGGGTCAGCCCGCACGATCACGGTAGTGGCGACCGGATAGAATTCCTCGCCGGGCATGCCCACGCGACGGGCATGTTCGCGGATCGCCGCACCGTCCTGCGCCTGGTAGATGCAGAAGGTGCCGATGCGACCGTCGGGCTCATGCACGACGTAGCTGCGGATCCACCTGACCCTGTCAGGCATTTCTTCGTTTCCGATCCGTGCTGACTTGGCGCCGGCGGTTTCCAGTTCGGCGAGCGACGCCCAGGCGCTCGGCCGACGAATAACGTAAAGTTGCATTTTCAATTTCTCCTGATTTCGGGCGCCCAGGTTCGACGCCCCGATTGCAATGGCCATGCGGGTTGCATGACTGGGCCAGAGATAGCGCCGGCTGCCGCAGACCGTCCTTACCGTCGACCTATCCTGCGCTTATCTTTTGCCGATCAAGGGATAGCGAAAGCTGTTAAGTGGCGCTTGAAGCGATCATGAGGTGTTCGCTCTCGCCACGCTGCTTGCCGTGAGCCGGGATCGATGATGGAGCCAGACTTGCAGCCATGCTCATGAGCCGAGGCGATCCGATACGCGCGGCGGTGCGCTCGGCAGCTGCCAGTTCCGAGGTGCCGCCGCTAACGTCACCCATGTCGAAGAAGCGACGGGCCAAGTCGATCCGGAGACGTGCCGCGTGATACTCTACGCCGGCACTTGTCCAAAGCTGACGGGCGAGGAGACGAAGCTGCATCGCCTGGGGGTCATCGGCGGGGAGGAGAGCGGCGCGGGTTTCGGCGATCATCGCCCGCACCGCGGGCTGAGGCCAGCGCTCCGGGGAGGCGTCGATTTCCGCGAGGAAACCGGCAGCCAATTCCGGCCGACCGCCCAGGGCGGCTAGGCGAGCGGCGTTGACCAAGAGCAGTCCGCGACGCTGCAGGTGAAACCATGAGAGCCCCTGTAAAGCACGGTTAAGCGCAGCGAGCGCAGCCTCCACGTCGCCTGTCTCAAAGAGCAGAACGGCATTGCCCGGTTCAGCGTCCCATCCAATCGAATACGCCATTGCATAGTCCGACTTCGCCTGGGAGAGGTCGCCAATCATTGCGTGAATGTCCCCTCGGACGCGGTAGCCCTCGCCCAGAGACCAGGCCTCTTCGTCCGCCAGCTTCGGAATCGCAGCCTCAATGTTAGCCAGGGCCTCGCCGAGCGTTCGCTGCGCTCCAACTATTTCCGCCCGATGCAAACCGCAGGCGCCAGGGCTCTCGGCGAAACTGGCTTCACACCAGCTCTCGAAGCCTTCACTCCATTGCCTTGCACGGGGCCAATCGGCGAAAGTGCGACAGCTCCAAAGGATATTGCAGTAGACCAAGCTGCCGGTGATCGGGTCGACCTGACTGGAGAGTGCGATGGCGGCGGCGTGGTTCTGCTGCTCACTGCCCTCGTTCACCCTGCCGAGAGAGAGGTTGTAGAAGCCTTTGTAAACCAGCGTCAGTGCCCGAAGTCCCTGATCGTCGGTCTGCTCGGCCAGCTCGAATGCCTTCGATGCGAGCTCAAGAGCTTCCTTCGGTCGGCCTCCGAAAGTGGCAAGGCGCGACTTCATCCACAAAAGATAACCCATCGCGCCGCTGTCGCTCAAGCCGGTCAGCAGCTGGCCGCCCCGTTCCAGCCAGCCGATGGCTGCGTCCACCGCCCCGCGTTCGAGATGGATTTTTGCCAATGTGATGGCTGCTCGTGCGGCCCGCACCGACTGACCTATCCGCATATGAGCCGCGACCGCACGAGAAAGTATTGGGATCGCCGCGACGGGACGGCCGCAACACTCGACCGCCAGAGCCCAGAGATCAAGATCGCCTGGGTCCAGTTCCCGCGTCCGGGAGATGGCATCGAACTGCTCTGCCGCGCCCGCCCAGTCCCGCTGGATCGCCAAGTCTCGTGCGGAAGAAATCTCCAGATCGTCGCCAGCCTCAGTCGGCGCAATCTGGCCGAGACCGGGATCGTCGACCCCAAAGCGATAGCCATGCTTGACGAAGCTGCGGATGGAATTCGCCAACCCGCCGGCCGCAAGCGCGCGACGGGCCAAGCTCACAGCGCGCTGCAGGGAAGCTTCGGTGACCGTCAGGTCCGGCCAAAGAGCATCCATGAGCTCGTCCTTCGGCACCACCCGACCTGCATTCCTTACCAAGTAGGCCAAAAGGTCAAAGACGCGCGGCTGAATCTTCTGTGCCGCTCCACGCAGCCTCAGCGAGCGCGCCTCCTCATCGAGCTGGAATGGTCCAAAGTTTTGCAACATCGCGGCTCTGGGGGAAATCGAAACGGCGACCATAAGCGAAAGATCAGCAGATGGTAAGGACCAGCCTAGTGCAGGGCCATATTACGAAGCGATCCCGGCTACAGCCGCGGGGACAGCGCGGCACCCTAAGGGCTGCACTCACAGCTATAGCAGAAGGACCAGTGCCTGCCATGCCCGCCACAAACAAGGCAAGCTCAACGCCCTGACCCGCGTGCTCGCGGCAGAGCGCATCGTCTGAGCCGAGACCTTGCCGAACTATGGCCCGACCGGCGGCTTCTTCCGCGACGGCCAACGGCTTGCGTGGTGACAACGGCTGCTCGACTCTGCATTTCTGGCCGCTTCGCGCCTAATCTCGGTCGTTCCGCCCGAGGGCAGAGGCAACCGAAAGCGGACGCGCTGTTCAGAAATCTATCTCTTGGTTACGGCAAAACGAACCACAAGAGCCCATCGACTAGACCGGTCGAACGGCTTCAGCCCAAGACATTCCAAACCAGACGGCCGAGTCCGGCTCCTTGCTCCAATCAATCAGGGCGTCGAGCGTCGCAGTGACGGATTGGGGAGGCAATCCGATAGCGACGATATCGTCCATCGCTTCATCGATGATGCTCGCAATGTTCCGGACAACTGCCTCAAAGTCAGGCTCGCCGGCGCATCCGCCAAAAAAGACAAATGTGATACGTCGCGGACGCAGGTCGGCCTGATGCAACAATTGGACAAGGCGACGTCCGATGATTGGATCATTGCCGTGTCGGTCGTAGGTTCGCTGATAGGCATGCCATAGTGAGGCAAATCCCGGTGGCTCGGGCCAGAGCCGCAGCCCATCATAGTCGTCATCTGACAATATCACCCGTCCGCCCGGTCGCACTGCGCCGGCCATGTTGCGAACAAGCAGCAACGGGTCAGGTAGGTGCTCTAGAACGAACCGCGCATGAGCAACGTCGAACTGTCCAATCTCGTTATCGGTAAGAAGTGGAGCAAGCACGTCACCTTGCCCCATCTCCAGAAATCCCAAATCCCCATCGGCGTCAGCCTGTCGTAGCGCCTCCGCTATCTGCTCCGGGCTTCGCTCCAAAGCCAAGACCGGAACACCGGTGGCCCGCGCCATCATTCTCGAAAACTGCCCTAACCCAGCACCGAAATCGACGACCCGCTCGCCAACAACCAGCTGTGCAGCGTCGAGACATCGTTGATTAAGACGCTTGTTTAAAGCCGTCAGCCGTTGCTGCTCGGCTTCACTTGATCCATGCGTATAATGCGATGACGACATTCACTGCCCCCAGATCGAATGACCCTATCAGCTTCGCATAAGGCCGGACGGCGTCAAGATCAGCGGCTGTGAATTGAACCGTGGCGACCCCTGCGCCCGGCACATCAATTACCGCTTCGCGCCTAATCTCGAACTGTTGAGATGAACCTTGCTTTTCCTGAAAGCCGACGTCTCAAGCGTCCATGTGTTCATGTCACTGGTTTTTTTTGGCCCTTTCCGTCATTGAGATCGTAGAAATAACGGAGGAGACAGGCGTTAATTGGCCGCTATATAATCCGCATGAAGTTAGAATGAATTGATAAATGAGAAACGCGATTTCAGCGATGTCGCAGCCTTCATTGCCGTCGCAGAGGCAGGAAGCTTCACGCGCGCTGCGGCTAAGCGCCTTGATCCCGTAGGTCGAGCCGAACTAGCCCTGCAGCGTACACTGTCGAGCAGCAGCACTTCAGATGGATTTCAGAGCGGAGCTTTCTGCCTCGGATCGCCTAAAGATGATAGTGACCGCAGTCCCTTCGCCAGCACTCGACTTTACGTCGAACTGCGCCTTGGCATTCTCGGCTAACGAGCGGGCGATCAGCGCGCCAAGCTTGCCGGTCTTGGGCCATGACTCGCCCTCCGGCAGGCCGATACCATCGTCAGCAACGATGACCCGGCAGCCGTCGCCATCGACGATGCTGTGCAGCGTTATCGTGCCGCCTTCGCGCCCCTGGAAAGCATGTTTTAGTGAGTTGGTCAGCAGTTCGTTCACGACCAGTCCCGCCGGCATAGCAACGTTGATCGACACCGGATATGTGTCCACTTTCATGTCGAGGCGAATACCCTCTACGGCATGCGAAGTCATCACCGCGGACGCGATCTGGCTGAGATAGACGCCAAGGTCGACTTCATCCTTCTGTTCGTCGGCCGATAGCGTCTGGTAGAGGATCGCCAGAGCGTCGACACGCCCGGCGAGCCTCTCAAACCGCTTCTGATCGGGCTCCGTGGCGTTGCGGGTTTCGAGACGGATCAACGCCGTGATCATCTGGAGGTTGTTTTTCACCCGATGCTGGAGTTCGCGCAGCAGCGTGTCCTTCTCGCGAACGAGCTCCTCCACCGGGCGCCCGTCGTCATTTTCACCATGGGCTGACACGTCGACCAGAGCCACCAACCGGAAGCACCGCATGCCATTGTCGTCCACGATGATGTTTGAATAAACGTCAGCTATTACGGCCCTGTCCGCTTCGCGCTCCAGCCGGAAGGTGCCGACGAAATCGGTCTCCTCAACCACGGCTTCGCCAAGTGGCCGGTCCTTGTGCTGATGGAGGCCAATACCAGGGAGTGCTGCCCAATTCTGCCGGGTAAGCGCGGCCGCCTTTAGACCGGACAGTTTTTCGAATTCCGGATTGGCATAGACCACGCGCTCTTTCGCGCTCAAGTCCGAAACAGCAATCGCGATTGGCACCTGGTCGAGGAATTTTTTGAACTGATCGCTTTCCAGCGCGGTGGCAAGATCGGGTGTATCGAGCAACTGCTCAACGGCCTTCTCTGAATCCGATGTCATCTCGGGGCCCGTTCTTTTCCCTGAAAAGCACAGTACCAGTCATGGGCTCAACCGACCATCGCCAAATTTGAAGCCGCGGTGAGGTTCACGAGTAGGAAGGTACGAGCCTTGTCTCGCGCAGCGGTAGGACCAAGGTGAAGCGCAGGCCGTCATGTTGATAGTCGAGTTCAACCTTGGCATCACACTGCACGGGGACCACCTTTTCTAGAAGCGCGGTGCCAAAACCCCGCCGCTTCGGCGTTTGAACCGGGGGTCCGTTGCGCTCCTGCCAGGCGAGGCTGAGCGTCTGCCCAGCACCAGAACTGCCGACTGACCAACAGACGGCAAGCTGACCTTCAGGCCGAGACAACGCCCCGAATTTCGCCGAATTGGAGGCAAGCTCATGGAGGGCCATGCCGACCGGTACGGCAATGTCGGCGATGAGCGCGACGTTCGGTCCTTCAAGCCGTATACGTGGGCTGTCGTCTGTCTCGTAATGTCGGAGTTCCCCCTCAAGAAGTTTGCTCAAAGAGGCGGTCTGCCAGTAGTCGTCCGTCAAAATCGAATGCGTTTCAGCCAGTGAGACGATCCTGGCCGAGAAATTACGCACGAACTCCTCAACGCTATCGGTTGATATGGCTGTTGCGCCCATCACGGCCCTAACATTGGCCAGCGTGTTCTTAACGCGATGATGCAGTTCCCGGATCAGCAGGTTCTGCCGCTGGGTCACTTCCTGCTTCTGTTCGATATAGGACTTGACCTCGATCTGGCGGGCGCGGGCGCGCAGAGCAGATCGCACAGAGTTGGCGAAACTCGAGGCCAGAAACGGCCGTTCAAGCACGATCAGATGACGATCGAGAAACGCAAGACGCTTGTCGAACTCGGTGCCACGCATTGTCAGAAGCACGATTGGAAAATCTGACCACGCCGGCTGATTCTCGAGCCAAGCTGCAAACCGACTGCGATCGGCGTTGATCAGTGCCTCCTCGGCAACAACAAGACAATGTGCGCGGTCCAGAAGCGGCATTGCTTCGTCGAGACTCGAGCAGATGCATGAACTGATCCGACTGGCAGCTAGGATCGAACTTGCAACCTTGGCATCACGCCCTATCGGCGCAAGCACAAGAACTTCCAGGTCCAGTGTCATCAGGACGGCTCACCTTCGAGAAGGTCGGCCTTCTTGCCCTCGAATGAAGGCACGCCCGTAAGGATGCCTCGGAAATCCTCCAGTGGCTCACTTACAGCCAATCCAGCGGCGGTGATTTTGAACTCACGAATGGTGTCTTCGTGCGGGCCTACGCGCCTTTTTACAACCGAAATAGCGCGCCTCAAGCGACCGCCACTCTCGAAGAAGCGCAAAAGCATGACGGAATCGCAGAGATACGTCATTTCCACAGGAGCTGCCACTTGGCCAATCAATCCATGATTGGCCAAAACCAGAATTGTAACCACTCCCTTGTGATTGAGATAGGTAAGGATCTCGTGCATTTGAAGCACGAGATGCTGCTCTCCAGACATCGTGTTAAGGTAGCCGGTGAGGCTATCGACGACGACGATCCTTGCATTTGACCGTTCGACGGCGGACTGAATGCGCGACGACAGCTCACCAGGCGAAAGCTCCGCCGGGTCGATCTGTTCCAGCAACAATCTGCCCTCTTCGGCAAACGCCCCCAGATTCATGCCGAGGCCTGAAGCGCGCGCCATGAAGATTCGTTTTGTCTCGTCGAACAAGAGCACCAGGACGCTCTCGCCTCGGAGGAGCGCAGCATGGCAATAAGCGCTGGCAATGGTTGATTTTCCCACCCCGGAGGGACCCATAAGTAGGGTGCTGGTGCCGCGTTCCAAGCCTCCGCCAGCCAAGTTGTCAATTGAAGTTTCGCTTGAGGCAGGCGGACCATACTCGACCATCTCATGCTCGGAAGCGACAAGCCTGGGAAACACGGTCAGGCCGCCCGGCCGAATGACGAAATCGTGGTAGCCACCGCGGATTTGTACCCCACGCATCTTGATGACGCGCAGCCGCCGTCGCTCTCCGCCGTACACCGGCGACAGCTGTTCCAACCTAATGACGCCGTGACTGATCGAGTGCAAATTTAGATCGTCATGTTCTGCGGTCAGGTCATCGAGCAATAGGACAGTTGCGTTGCTGAGCAGGAAGAAGCTCTTAAGTGCCAGTACTTGCCGCCGATAGCGCAACGAGCCTTGTGACAAGAGACGGATTTCGGATAGCGAATCGAACACGACACGGTCTGGCTTGAGGCGCTCGATTTCAGCCAGCGCTGATTGCACGGTCTCACCAAGCTCGAGTTCGGAAGAATGAACCAATGTCTGGAGCTGGGATGGATCGAGGCTAAGCTCTGGAGGGACAAGCTCTAGGATCTCTATGCCATCGAGACTCAAGCCATGTCGGCTCGCGACCGAAAGCAGCTCGCGCTTACTTTCGGATAGTGTGATGTAGAGGCATCTCTCCTTGTTCTGCGCGCCATTGAGCAAAAACTGCAGCCCGAGTGTGGTCTTTCCCGAGCCGGGTCTGCCTTCGACGAGATGAGATCGGAACTTGGCGTACCCACCTCGAAGGACATAATCGAGGCCTTCAACTCCTGTGACTATCGGTGAAGCGTCGTCAGTTTCCACGTTGGCCCCTTCGCATTGGTGAACACCCTAACGGCCAGCATTTTCAATAGTTCCGTACGCCCGATATGCCGTTCTCACGCCGTTATATCGTCGACGGACTATTGCGGCGGACGAAGTCGCAGTTCGCCTCCACGCGGTCCAGCCGCTCGTAGCGGCACCAAAGATGTTCAACACGTGACGCGGCAGCCGTACGGAGCCGCATTGTGATTCTGGCTACCGGAATCCGGCCGCCGACAGAGTGTACGAGTCGCTGAGCGGCCCGCTCGCCTTGAACGGCTACTTTTCATACTTGAATTCAAGAGCGGACTGTCCGTTGGCGGCCCCACTATGCTCTCGAGCAGCAATGCGCCCATCTCGGCCGTTGACTACCCGCGGCTCCCCACCTGAAAGCCGACTTCCTCCACCAACGCTGGCAATGCATAGGGATGAGTTTCAGGAGTGTTCAGTTAACGGCGGCCTATGAAGAAGTCACAACGATAGCGGTTGAAATTTCCGTGCCTTCACGGCGGTAATTGTGCGGAACGCTAGAGTCGAAATATACAGCGTCCCCCGTATCCAGCGCGGCCTCCTTGCCATCCACATTGACTATAAGCCGACCGCTGAGCACGTAGATGAACTCAGCGCTGCCATGTTGATGGGGCTCAGAGGGCGGCGAATCAACCGGGAACTCGGCGTAGAACGCCTCCATGCGGCGGTCAGAAGCGGGATAGTCCAGGCTTTCGAATAGATAGGCCGGGTGCTTTTCGCCCGGAGGGCTGGGAAGTTTGAGACGCTGCTTCTTTCGGACGACCACGATGAGCGGCTCCTCCTTGTCTGCATTAAAGAAGTGATCGAGGCCGACGCCGAAAACCATGGCGATCCGAAGCAGCGTGGGGAGCGTTGGAAACATCTGCCCGCGCTCGATCTTCGACAGCATCGCAGGCGAGAGCCCTGTATGCCCGGCCAACTGCACCAGCCCTAGCTTCTTTCTCAGACGCAGTGCCTTGATACGAGGGCCGATCGAGTAGCGCTGGAGCTCGTTAGAAAGCGTGTCGGAGAGCACGTGGCAAAACTCCTTTTCGTTTCGGGAAACTATGCCAACGATATTATCTTCACAAGAGAATTCTCTTTCTGGTCACGAAAATTTGAGTGGTAAGAAAACGAATTTGCTCCAAATGAAAGCCATGACGGGCATCCCGCACCGGTCATAAAGAGGAGATATGCCATGAAGTTGAAAAGCATTCTGTTTGCTGCGGCGGTCACGCTCGGCAGCAGCGTCAGCACGTTCGCCGCGGAGAAGGATGTCGTCGACACCGCCATGGAAGCGGGTCAATTCAAGACGCTGGGTGCCGCGCTCGAAGCGGCAGGCCTGGTCGCCACTCTCAAAGGGACGGGTCCGTTCACGGTCTTTGCTCCGACCGATGAAGCCTTCGCCCAGTTGCCGGCCGGTACCGTCGAAAACCTGCTGAAGGCGGAGAATAAGCAAAAGCTCACTGAGATCCTCACCTACCATGTGGTCGCGGGTAAGGTGATGGCTGCGGACGTGGCGGGTATCGATGAAGCGAAGTCGGTAAATGGCAAAATGATCGACATCGAAGTCGAGGGCTCCACCGTCAAGGTCAACGATGCCGCCGTCACTGCTGCCGATCTTGCTGCCTCGAACGGGGTCATCCATGTCATCGACAAGGTGATCATGCCGCCGGAAGGCTGACCCCTCATCCCTCGACCTGGAGAAGAACCATGAAGTTCATCAACATTTTTACGCTCATCCTCGTAATCGTAGGCGGGCTGAACTGGGGGCTGGTCGGGCTATTTAGCTTTGACCTCGTGGCCGCCATCTTCGGGGCTGGCTCGGGGTTCGCCCGGATCGTTTACATCCTGGTAGGGCTATCGGCGGCCTGGCAGATCACCCCCCTGTTTTCTGCAAAGAGTTCCGGCGAGTTCGCTGCTGGCCAGAACCGATAGGGCCTTCGGAGGGACCCGCTTGCCTCGTCGGCGGTTCCCTCCATCTTTTGCCGGATGGACATGCATTCCCTCCTCGTGCTGGTCGCCTTCGAGGTCGCGAGCTTCGCTGCGGCGGCTACCGGCGTGATCTTTAGGCCAGGCGACTGGTACAAGCAGCTCGACAAGCCAAGATGGCGCCCGCCCGATTGGCTATTCGCCCCGGTCTGGACGGTTCTCTATGCATCGATCGGACTGTCGGGCTGGCTCGTATGGCTAGAAGCAGGCATTGCCGGCGCAGCACTGCCTCTCAGTGTCTATGCAGTCCAACTTCTGCTGAATGCTGCGTGGACGCCGATCTTTTTTGGACTTCACCGACCCGGGCTGGCCCTGGTGGAGATCATGGTGCTTTGGGCTGCGATCCTGGCGACGATTATAATGTTTCACCCCGTTAATGCGGCTGCTGCCTTGCTGCTTTTTCCTTACCTGGCGTGGGTGAGTTTCGCGGCGCTTCCGGCCAGACTTGACACCCGCCGAGATGCTCTCGCTCGGCGTGTTCGGCGGCAAGTACATGACCGATTGTCGCGACGAATTCCCCAACAGCTGGTTTGCAGAGGCCCGGCTGTCGTCGCTGCGAAAAGATCCGTCACTTAACTTCTTCGGTGTCGACGCCAGCCAACCGCTCATCGTCTGGCGAGCCAAGGGATGGATACACCCCGACGATCCGCGTGGCTGGTTCCAGTGGTACTGCCGCTACCAGCAAGGTCGTCGCATGCCCGGCGAGGACGAGCGACAGATCGCCCGTTGGAAAGCTATTCGCCGCCATATCGCGCAGCTTCGCCGAGCCTGCGAGCCTGGGGACTGCTGGTGCCGGCCGCGTCAGCGCCAGGCTCTGCTGCATTGGGCATATGACAGCCGTTCGATTTAACCCTTATGCCGCTGCTGTGCTGAAAAACGTCCGGTATCTTGCTTGCGAGGCTAGAAGCTGCCAGTCCGCTTGCGGCCCCAGGCTGCCGAGCAGCAACGCGCCTCATCTCGATCATTCCGCCGGCCGTCGCCGCATCGCTTTGATCATATCGCGGTTCGCTCCCGCAAGGCGCGAGAGCAGCAAATGGTGACAAGCCGCCGCCGTGGCGTTCTTCCCCGCGGGCGGCCGCGAAGGACTGGCTGGCAAACCGCCGGCGACCTGTCACTGCTGCCGTGCGGCACAGCGTGCTAGGAACCATTCCAAACGTCATGACGAGGATTCCGCCTTGCCCGCCGTTCCTGCCCGCATCCTGCCGACGATCGTCATCTCGCAGTTCGCCGCGACTTCGCTGTGGTTCGCCGGCAATGCGGTGATGCCCGACCTGCAGCGCAGCGCCGGCCTGCCGGCGTCCGCCGTCGGCGACATCACGATCGCCGTGCAGCTCGGCTTCATCGCCGGTACGCTGGTCTTCGCCTGGCTAGCGATCGCCGACCGCTACTCGCCGCGCATCATCTTCTTCCTTTCCACGCTCGCCGGCGCGGCGGCCAATGCGGCGACGCTGGCGAGCGGCGGCGAGTTTCTGCCCCTGCTCGCGGCTCGGTTCGCAACCGGCTTCTTTCTCGCCGGCATGTATCCCGTAGGCATGAAGATCGCGTCGGGCTGGTACGACCGCGACCTCGGGCTCGCGCTCGGCTGGTTGGTCGGGGCGTTGGTGCTCGGAACGGCATTTCCCCATCTCATCCGCGGCCTAGGCGGCGATCTGCCTTGGCAGGGCGTGATCCTGTCGGTCTCGGCGGTATCGATCGCCGGCGGTCTGGCGATGCTCTTTCTCGTGCCGGACGGGCCGCAGCTCAGAGCGGGCGCGAAGTTTGACCCGGCCGCATTCGCGACGATCTTCCGCTCGGTCGATTTCCGGGCGTCGGCCTTCGGCTATTTCGGCCACATGTGGGAGCTCTACGCCTTCTACGCGTTCCTGCCGGTGCTGCTGGCGGCGCGACTTGGCAGCGACGGCGCGACGGTTTCGATGTGGAGCTTCGCGGCGATCGCCACCGGCTTTCTCGGCTGCATGGTCGGCGGCTACCTTTCGCGGGGGATCGGCAGCGCGCGCATTGCCTATATGCAGTTGTCGGCGTCCGGCCTGTGCTGCCTCGTCTCACCGCTGGCGTTCCTGGCGCCCTTGCCGGTGTTCCTCGCCTTCCTGTTGTTCTGGGGCGTGGTCGTTGTCGGCGACTCGCCCCAATTCTCCACGCTCAACGCCCGTTTCGCCCCGCCGAGGCTCGTCGGCTCGGCGCTGACGATCGCGAATTGCATCGGCTTCTCGATCACGATCGTTTCCATCGCGCTGCTTGACTGGCTGATTGAAACCGCCGGACCGCAGTATGTTTTCGTGATGCTGGTGCCCGGGCCGGTGCTTGGGCTGGCGGCGTTAAGACGGCTGGCCGCGAAGCCGGCGTAAGGAACAGCCGTGGCGGCACTGTGCCGCCGCGGCCGGGGATGGTGATGAAGGGGACGCCGAGACCGAGTAGAGTTCATCGCCTGTTGCTGCGGAGTCAGTCCAGCGAACCAGCAGTCGCTGACCTTCATCCTATCTCCACTGCCGGCGAGCCGGGAGGTCTGCTGAGAGGTCGTGAACGGAACGGCTGCTCTTCGCAAATGGTTCCCGAAAGCAGACTTTCCGTTTCCGGCCCCAGGCCGGATGTTAACCTCACTCGGGAAGACCCGCCTTCAGTAAGCCTTCGCGCAGGTGCTCGGCGTCGGCAGGATATCTGTAGTGAGGCATCTCGGCCCGTACGCTAAATCCCGGCTTGCACCGGAGCACGTCGGTTGCTTGGGACCGGGCTTCATCGAGGCGCCCGAGTTGCGCCAGACAGGCTGCTTCTCGCGCCATTGCCCATAGCGACTTCTCGGGCCCGAGTTTCCGGTTGGCGGCCAAGGCTTCTTCGTAGCGCCTCACAGCATACAAGCAGAAGGCGAGAGTGCCCCAGGCGAACTTTACATGAGGGTCAAGCCTGAGGGCTCGACGGGCAAATTCAACGCCCTCTTCGGCACGGCCAGAGACGCCAAGCACTGAACTCAGATGAACAACGCCAACGGCGTCATTCGGATTGAGCGCCACACCATTTTCCAGGTGCAATATTGCCAAATCGTACTCGTCGCGGAATCGGTGGATCTGTCCGAGGAAGGTGTGACATCGACTTTCGAGCGGATCCAATCGGACCGCAGTCGTGGCTACGGCCAGCGCCTGCTGTTTGATCAAATCTGGCGCAGCGCCGTAGTTGTTTTCGACCAGAAGCGACAGAGCAAGATATGCGTGCGCGAGTGCGTATTTGGGATCAAGGGACACCGCCTGCTCGAACAGCTCGCGAGCACGACGGTTGTTTTCTGGGCCGATGCCGCGCAAATGCTGGATGCCACGCAGAAGGCAGTCATAGGCCTGCAGGCTGTCAGTTTGCCTGGAGGCGATCTGGATCTCAGCGTCCTCCACCCGGCCCGCCACGGTTCCAACGATCGTGCGGGTTACCTCGTCCTGGACCTCGAATAGTTCTTCGATGTTTCGGTCGAACCGCTCGCTCCAAACGTGATTGCCTGAACCCCCGTCAATTAACTGCGCCGTGATGCGGATCCGGCTGCCCATCTTTCGGACGCTCCCCTCGACCACATAGCGCACTCCGAGTTCACGCGCGATCCGACGCACATCGAAGCTCTTGTCGCGATACTGGAACGAAGAGTTCCGCGCGGTTACGGAAAGCGCGCGGGCGCGTGACAGGTCGGTGATAATATCTTCAGTGATGCCGTCGGAAAAATATTGCTGTTCGGGATCGCCACTCATGTTGGTGAAAGGCAGGACGGCAATTGACGGTTTCTCGGGAAGGGGAAGCACTGGCCCCACGGATTCGGGCGCCGAGTGTTGTGAGACCCGGAACACGCGCACCGGATGGGCGATGTTCTTGAGCTCGATCTCTCCCATATCCGTTAGGACATGAGAGCTCTTGCCACGCAATTCATCGCGCACTTTGGCCGAGACGCAGATGCCGCCTGGTTCCGCCAACGCTTCCAGCCGCGCGGCTATGTTGACGCCGTCGCCGTAGACGTCCGAACCCTCGCCAACGATCTCACCGAGATTGATGCCGATACGCACAAGGACGCGTTTATCCTCGCTGAGATGCGCGTTGGCTTTGTTCATTTCTTCCTGCAACGCCAGCGCCGCTTCCACCGCATTCACGGCGCTGGCGAATTCCATAAGCACTCCGTCTCCCATAAGCTTCACAATCCGACCCTCGTGCCTGCGTACTATCGGCTCCCAAATTGTCTGCTGCCGCTCCTTCAATACCGCAAGCGTGGTTGTTTGGTCGGCTTCCATAAGCCGCGAGAAGCCGACGACGTCTGCAACGACGATGCAAGCAAGGCGGCGTTTGGTGCGTTCATCTGACATTGGATGATGCTTTAGAGGCGGGTTCAGCCGATGGTATTTACGCCGCGCGGCGATGTCCATTGGCAGGCATCTTGCTTACCAACCGACGTGTCCGCTGTCACGTTTCCAGCGCAGCAAGCTGCCGATCGGCTACCGGCCCCGCTTCGGACAGGGTTTAGTTTGTCGTCGGCCTGCGAGGCACTGCTGGAAGGATTCGTTAGCATTAACACTTCCCTAACCGGCCGTGCCGCATTATGTGTTCTCACTATGTTCCAAGGCGCTCGCATGGCCGGCACCACGGCAATCGAATGGACGGACGCGACGTGGAACCCGGTAACGGGCTGCACGAAGATCAGCGCCGGCTGCGACAACTGCTACGCCGAGCGGTTCTCCGAGCGCTTCCGCGGCACGCCGGACCATCCCTTCGAGCAGGGTTTCGACCTCATGCTGCGTCCGGAACGGCTGCTGGCGCCGCTCTCCTGGAAGACCTCGAAGATGATCTTCGTGAACTCCATGAGCGACCTCTTCCACAAGAAGGTTCCGTTCCCGTTCGTGGACCGCGTCTTCGAGACCATGGAAAAGGCGCACTGGCACACCTTCCAGATTCTGACGAAGCGCAGCTCCCGCATGCGCGACTACGTGAACAGGCGCTACGCGGACGACGCCGCGCCCTCACACATCTGGCTTGGAACGTCAGTGGAGGACGGCAGCCGCAAGTCTCGCATCCGGCACATGCGGCAGATGAATGCCTCGATCCGGTTCCTATCAGTCGAGCCGCTGATAGGGCCTATGGGCCGCATGGATTTGGACGGCATCGACTGGGTCATCGTGGGCGGAGAGAGCGGACCGCGCGCGCGGGCCATGGACCCGAACTGGGTAAGGGAGGTCCGCGACCAATGCAACGAGGCCGGGATCGCGTTCTTCTTTAAGCAGTGGGGTGGGATAAGGCCGAAAAGCGGTGGAAGGACGCTGGACGGCAAGGAATGGAGCCAGTTACCTTGCGTCAGTCCGATTCGGGGAGGAGTATCGGTCGCCGCTGAATAGGGTGGGAGGCAGATGAAACCCGAATACGCAGGCCGCGCGCAGACGCTCGCCAAGCACTTCATCCTCGAGAAATACCTTCAGTCCCTGGCCTTCAAGCTCCTCCTCGGAGGATATCCGACGCTGACCTACGTCGACGGCTTCTCCGGACCTTGGGAATCAAGGACCGACGACTACTCCGACACTTCCTTCATGATCGCGATACGGGTCCTGAAGGACGCGCAGGCCCAGCTCAGGGCGCAGGGGAAGAGCAAGACCATCCGCTGCTTCTTCGTAGAGGAAAAGGCGAAGGCGTACTCCCAGCTCCACGCGGCCGTGATGGACCATCACGACCCGGCCAGCGGCTTCTACGTCCACGCCTTCCACGGCAAGTTCGAAGACGCCGTCGACGACATCATGAAGGTGGTCGGCGCGTCGTTCGCGCTCACCTTCATCGATCCGACGGGATGGACCGGATACGAGTTCGACCGCATCCGGCGCATCATGCAGCACCAGCCCGGCGAGGTGCTGCTGAACTACATGTTCGACTTCATCAACAGGTTCACCGCCTGGGACGACCTCCGGATCACGGCGTCGTTCGACGGCATCCTCGGGAAGGACTGGCGGAGCAGGCTCAACCCAACCTTGCCCAGGCACGAGGCGGTGCAGATCCTGTTCGCGGAAGAGTTCCGGAAGGCGGGCGAGTTCGGATACGTGCTCTCCACGCCCATCGACAAGCTCTCGGACCGGCAGCACTTCTCGATCGTGTACGGGAGCCGGAGCCCCGAAGGACTCGCCACCTACCGGGAGATCGAGTTCGCCGCCATGAAGGCCCACGGTTTGCGCCGGCACGAGGCGAAGCAGGCCATCAGGGAGGCCGTCACGGGGCAGACGGACATCTTCGCCATGGCGGGCCTAATACCCCCGCTGCCGATCGAGGCGCAGGTGAAGGCCTTCCGGATCGCAGCCAAGGACTGGCTGCTCGACGAGCTGCGCAGGGAGCGCCGCGCGTTCCCGTTCAAGGCCGTCTGGCAGGCCATGATCGAGACCTTCATGCTGCGGAAGACGGACGCCAAGCAGGTCTGCGCGGAGCTGGCGAAGGAAGGCCTGATCGAGAACACGTGGCGCGTGGGCGCGTCGCGGAAGACCACGCCGGGAGAGGACGACATTATCGGGCTGACGCCACCGTCCGTTACGCCCAGACCTGACACAGCCGCCGTCGCAGGTTGATCGAATCATCTCGTGCTGCCGATGCACCGTTGCAGCCCGCCCGCCCTCCGTCCGCATTGGGGAGACTTCGGTCGAATGCCGACTGACCGCTTACGGCCCCGGAACTGTAGCTCACACTCGAGCGTCTTGCCGCTCTTTGATATTCGGAACAACGGTAGTTGGCTTGTCGAGAAACATCGAGATGGTTTCGTAGGCGGGCGTTATGCTCTTGAGCGTTGCCTACTCAAGGTCTTTTCGATCCTCATAACCCGTGCCTGACTTCATCTGTGCGACTTTAGGCGCTACAACTCCCGTTCCTGATCCGTCACGCAGTTTCTCGGGGGAGAACCATGGCTGGAGACAAGGGCTGACCGCCCTTGAGAAGCGTATCGTCAAGGCATTGCTGGCCAAAGGGGAACGCAACCAGGATATCCATGCCCTTATCAACTATGAACGGACGCCAACCGTCAATTTCGGTCGCATCATCACCGTCAAGAAGGATGGGACGATCCAGTCGGCATCTGATGAGGAAATCGAATTCTTCAAGAAGCGGAAGCAAAGCTTCGATCCCGTTACCGGACTGAATATCTACGACGACGAGCGGCTGATACGCGCCCGCGAGGCGATGATCCTTGCTGGTACTGTCGCGCTGGGAGTCTTCGCAAGACACTCCGATGCAGAATGGTTTGCGATTGCAGCGCCGCTCGTACGCTTCCATTTGATGGCCGCAAGATTGCGACGGTCCGGCTGAAGCCGTTTGTTTAGGGTTCAGCCTATAGCGCGCAGCCGGTGCTCGGCAGGCCGAGCCCGCCTATGCGGTGCCCAGATCACTCCGGCGTGGCCGCGAACGGCAAGATATTCTGATTGAGGCGGAACAGGTTGGAGGGATCGAACCGAGTTTTCAAGTGTCTGAGCCGATCATACTTGATGGCTCCATAGGCACCCGAAGCAATGGCAGTATCGGATTGCTCGTTGACATAGTTGGCGGCTATGGACCGATCGGCCAAGCGCCCTGCTGCGAACCTGCCCCATTCGATGCAACGCTCGTCGTCTGCCGGAACGTCCCATACGGGCTCCGCAATCCAGTAATAACCAGCCTGCCTTCCGGAATAAGCGGTGTCTCCTTCCGGCACGTCCGCAACGGCGCCTCCAAGCTGCGTTATGTAGAACTCGCAATCCTTGGTTGGTGCCGAGGCAATCTGCTGCAGCATGGCATCCACTACGTCCCCGGTGATATCCGACCAGAAACCACCTTTCGCGTAATACCGGCGTGACCAGGCGAAATGAGCGTCGTTACGACTTTGCAGGTGAAGAAACGGCATGGCGCCCATCTCTCCTTCACCCATACCTGCAAGGTCGCCGAAGGGCGAGAGCATCTGATCCGCCCGCCTGCTGTCGCCCACCCACACCGCAGTCACGCTCAAGCCTCCTCGCGTGAGAGTAAAAGCGACGGAGAATTCTCGCGGGCGTCGTCGAGCCAAATCGCCGAGGCCGGTGATTGCGCGTTGCGCGTCGGCCATCGGGTACGTCCAATGGCCGACAGCCACCGGGCCAAGCTGGTGCAGCCGGAACCTGAAGCGGGTTATGACACCGAAATTCCCACCGCCACCGCGAATGCCCCAAAAAAGCTCCGGATC